>QMIW01000044.1 GCA_024434165.1 Chloroflexota bacterium
CAGGAATTTGTTTTCTAAAAACTTATGACCGACTACTTAGAAAGTGTTTTGAAATTCGTTTATAACCACAGATGAACACAGATAAATTGGATTTAAAGCACGTAAATTGGCGTTTCCGTCAAAAATCAACGTTCATCCGCGTTTACACTTGCATCGAACGCAAGTGCGGTGTCTGTGGTGAATTTTGATTGATAAAACACTCTCTTAAACATCGGTGTATACTCACGGCAGCATGCACGAACTTACTGTCACCCAATCCTTGTTGAAGATCGCCCTCGAACACGCCGAAAAAGCAAACGCGCAGCGCATCACCGCCCTGAACATCGTGGTGGGCGAGCTCTCCAGCATGGTGGACGACTCGATTCAGTTTTACTGGGAGATCATCGCCAAAGGTACCATCGCCGAAAAAGCCGTGTTGAACTTCCGCCGCGTACCCGCCGAGCTGCAGTGTATGACCTGCTTCGAGAAATACCGCCCCACCGGCAGGGAACTCATCTGCCCGCAGTGCGGCGGCGTCGGGGCGAAGGTCATCGCCGGGGAGGAATTCTTTTTAGAGGCAATTGACATCGAAAACTGAGCAAAAAAATACGGAAGAAAATCATCCAAATTGTGGGGGAAAATGACTATCCCTGCCCTTTCGCCGGGCGTACAATCTTGTCATGGCAAAAAGAATCCCCGTTGTCGAAAACATCCTCGACGCCAACGACCGCCTTGCGGAGGAAAACCGCGCGCGCCTCGAAGCCGCGGGAGTCTTTTCCATCAACATCCTGGCATCCCCCGGCGCGGGCAAAACTTCGCTCATCGAACAGACCCTGCCGCGCCTCAAAGGCAAATTGCGCGTCGCCGCTGTGGATGGCGACATCGCCACCTCCATGGACTCAGACCGCGCCGCCGCCGCGGGCGCAGCCGCAGCCGTGCAGATCAACACCGGCGGCGATTGTCACCTCGATGCGGTCATGCTGCGCGGCGCACTCGACCAACTCGACCTGGCGCAGTTCGACCTGCTCATCGTCGAAAACGTCGGCAACCTTGTCTGCCCCGCCAACTTCAAACTCGGTACGCACAAAACCGTGCTGGTGGCGTCCGTGCCCGAAGGCGACGACAAACCCTACAAATATCCCGGCACATATCGCGGCGTGGACGCGCTCATCGTCAACAAAATTGACCTCCTCCCCTACGTGGACTTCCGCATGGACTACTTCGAGCGCGGCGTGCAGGCGCTCAACCCCGGGGTGACGACCTTCCGCATCTCCTGCCGCACCGGCGAAGGGCTGGATACATGGGCGGCTTGGCTCATAACGAACGCCAAATGAAAGGCGCAGGTAAATCCCCGATGCAGGGCGCCCGAATTCACATCACAGGCATCGTGCAGGGCGTCGGTTTTCGCCCCTTTGTGTACAACCTTGCCGCGAGCCTGAATCTCAAAGGCTGGGTGCGCAACACATCCGCCGGTGTGGATATCGAAGTGGATGGAAAAAAAGACGCATTGGATTTGTTCCTCCAAAAGTTGCGGGACGAAGCCCCGCCGCTCTCCCGCATTGACGAACTCACCGCCTCATTCGGACCCGGTAACGGGTTCACCCAATTCGACATTATCCACTCCGAAAGCGTGGACGGCGCCTTCCAGCCCATTTCGCCCGATGTCACCGTCTGTGACGACTGCCTGCGCGAACTCTTCGACCCGAACGACAGGCGGTATCGCTACCCCTTCATCAACTGCACCAACTGCGGACCGCGCTTCACCATCATCAAAGATATTCCCTATGACCGACCCAAAACGACGATGGCGGGCTTCGCACTCTGTCCCGCTTGCGAGCGCGAATACCAGGACCCGGCGAATCGCAGGTTTCACGCCCAGCCGGTGGCGTGTCCGGTTTGCGGACCGAGGGTGTGGCTGGAAACGAAAGCGGGAAGAGAAAAGAAATACGACAATGAAGCCATCACCGAGACCCAACGCCTCCTCGCCGAGGGAAAGATCGTCGCCATCAAAGGTCTGGGCGGATTTCACCTTGCCTGCGATGCGGCAAATGCCCGCGCTGTGAGCGAACTCCGCGCCCGCAAACTGCGCGTGGACAAGCCTTTCGCGCTGATGATGCCCGACCTGGAAACCATCGAACGCCACTGCCTGGTCAGCGATGCGGAGCGCAAACTGCTGACATCTCCCGCCCGCCCCATCGTCTTGTTGAAGCGTAAGCCGGAATCGAACATCGCCCGCGAGACTGCCCCAAAGCAGGACTGGCTTGGAGTGATGCTCCCCTACACGCCGCTTCATTATTTGCTTTTTTTCGATTCCATTCCTCCTTTGGTGATGACCAGCGGCAACCTCAGCGAGGAACCCATCGCCACCGGCAACGACGAAGCGCGCGACCGGCTCTCCAAACTAGCCGACGCTTTCCTGATGCACGACCGGGATATTCATATTCGGTGCGACGATTCAGTAGTACGAGTTTTTGACGATGGACGATGGACCATTGACCGTGTTTCATCGTCCGCCGTTCATCACCCATCGTCTGTTTATCCCATCCGCCGCTCTCGGGGCTATTCCCCATTCCCGGTGAAGTTACCGTTCCATGCCCCCAACCTCCTCGCGGCTGGCTCGGAGTTGAAGAACACCTTCTGCATCACGAACGGACAGTACGCCTTTCTCAGCCACCATATTGGGGATATGGAAAACTATGAAACGCTGCAATCGTTCGAACAGGGCGTGGAGCATTTTGAACGGCTCTTCCGTGTAAAGCCGGAGGCGATAGCCTACGATTTGCACCCCAACTATCTGGCTACACGATATGCGCTTGAACGAGCCGAACGCGAGAGGCTGCCTGCCATTCCGGTGCAGCACCACCATGCCCACGTCGCCGCCTGCATGGCAGAGCATGGGTTGAGCGAGCCAGTCATCGGCGTGGCGTTCGATGGGACGGGCTGCGGCGAGGACGGCGCGATCTGGGGCGGCGAGTTTTTGGCGGCGGATTACAAATCCTTTCAGCGTGCGGCTCATTTGGAATATTTCCCCCTGCCGGGCGGCGACGCCTCCATCAAGAGACCGGCGCGCACGGCGCTGGCGCTGTTGTGGAGCCTCGGCTTGGAGTGGGATGAACAGCTCGCACCCGTCATGGAGTTTTGCGCCGAAGACCGGGCAACCCTGCGCGCGCAGTTGGAAAGGAAAATCAACACCCCGCTTACCTCCAGCATGGGGCGCCTGTTCGATGCGATGGCGGCGCTGGCGGGCGTGCGGCAGAAGGTCAACTACGAAGGGCAGGCGGCAATCGAATTCGAGGCAGTGGCAGATTCGGCTGAGGCGGAGATGTACCCCTTTGGCGTGGAATCAGGCCGGGTACGGGTCGGAGGCGCGGTGGAGGCGCTGGTCAAAGATGCAATGGCGGGAATCCCCATCCCCAAAATATCCGCCCGCTTCCACAACGGTTTGGCGGAGGCAGTTCGGGAGACGGTTCAGAAAATCAGCGGCGAAACGTCGCTTCGGAGAGTGGTCCTCTCCGGCGGGGTTTGGCAAAACACCACGCTGCTGCAGCGAACGATTTCGCTGCTGCGCAAAGATGGTTTTGAAGTTTATATTCACCGGGAAGTACCGGCGAACGACGGCGGACTCTCATTGGGTCAAGCCGTCATTGCCGCATCAGGATTGCGAGGTTGATATGTGTTTGGGTGTGCCCGGAAAAATTGTGGATGTGTATGAGAAGAGCGGGTTGAAAATGGCAAAGGTGGACTTTGGGGGCATCTTCCGCGAAGCCTGTTTGGATTACGTGCCCCAGGCGAAGGCCGGCGAATACTGCATCATCCATGTCGGGTTTGCCATCAGCGTGTTGAGCGAAGCCGAAGCGATGGAAACGCTGGAGCTGCTGAGGCAGATTGGGACGATGGATGAAGAATTGGGGACGCCGCAAGCCTCATGAAATACGTGACGGAATACCGCGATGCGGAGTTGGTCAAAGGTGTGATCGAAGAGATCCGCCGCACCGTGACGCGCCCCTGGACACTGATGGAAATCTGCGGCGGGCAGACGCACGCGATTGTGCGCCACGGCATTGACCAGCTGCTGCCGCCGGAAATCGAATTGGTGCACGGACCGGGCTGCCCGGTGTGCGTGACTCCGTTGGAGTTGATTGACAAGGCGCTGGCAATCGCTTCACGCCCGGAGGTTATCTTTTGCTCCTACGGCGACATGCTGCGTGTGCCCGGCTCGGGGCGCGATCTGTTCTCGGTTCGGGCGGGCGGCGGGGATGTGCGTGTGGTCTATTCGCCGCTCGATGCGGTTACGCTGGCGGAAAAGCACCCCGATAAACAGGTCGTTTTCTTTGCCATTGGGTTTGAAACCACCGCCCCGCCGAATGTGATGAGCGTTTTGCAGGCGCAGCGGCTTGGCTTGAAGAATTTTTCCATTCTGGTTTCGCACGTGCGCGTGCCGCCCGCCGTCAACGCAATCCTGGGGTCGCCGTCCAACCGCGTGCAGGGATTTCTGCTGGCGGGTCACGTCTGCGCCATCATGGGCTATTGGGAATATCCGCCGCTGGCGAAGAAGTTCCGCACACCGATGGCGGTGACGGGTTTCGAGCCGCTCGACATCGTGCAGGGAATTTTGAAAGCCGCGCAATTATTGGAGCAAGGCAGGGTGGAGGTCGCCAACGCCTATCCGCGCGCGGTGACGCTGGAAGGCTTGAAGCCCGCGCAGGCGGCAATTCAAAGGGTCTTCATGGAATGCGACCACAAATGGCGCGGCATCGGCATGATCCCCATGAGCGGCTGGCGCCTGCGCCCCGAGTTCGACGAGTTCAACGCCGAGAAACGCTTCGATGTGGGTTCCGTCCGCGCGGAAGAATCTCCGCTGTGCATTGCGGGGGAGATTCTGCAAGGCTTGAAGAAACCGCATCACTGTTCCGCGTTTGGGAAGGAATGCACGCCCGAACGCCCGCTTGGGGCGACGATGGTTTCCTCCGAGGGCGCGTGTGCGGCGTATTACAAATACAAAGGATGAACGATGATGGATGAAGGCAGAGCAGCCAATGTCGAAGGCGCGGTGTGCGCTCCGCCGCTGACCCACAACGAGCAGATCGTGATGGGACACGGCGCGGGCGGGCGGATGAGTCACAGGTTGATTCAAAAAGCCTTCCTGCCTGCGTTTCAAAACCCGTCCCTGCTGGCGGGGAACGACGCCGCGCTGGTGGAGCCGGGGCTGGGACAAAAACTATCCATCAGCACGGATGCGCACGTGGTCTCGCCGCTTTTCTTCCCCGGCGGCGACATCGGCAGACTGGCGGTGTGCGGCACTGTCAACGATGTGGCGATGCTCGGCGCGAAGCCGTTGTATCTGACGGCGGGCTTCATCCTCGAAGAAGGTTTGCCGATGGATACGTTGAAGCGCGTCATCGAATCCATGCGAACTGCCGCCGAAGAGGCGGGCGTGCAGATCGTGGCGGGCGATACCAAAGTGGTGCAAAGGGGCAAAGCAGACGGGATGTACATCACCACGGCGGGAGTCGGCGTGGTGCGTGACGGAGTGAATGTGGGCGGCGCCAATGCGAGACCGGGCGATGTCGTTATTCTTTCAGGCACAATTGGCGACCACGGCATAGCCGTCCTCGGCGCGCGGGGCGAACTGGGATTCGAGTCCGGTTTGCAGAGCGACGCGGCTCCGTTGAATCATCTCATTGCAGCAATGCTGGATGCGAGTCGGAACATCCATGTATTGCGCGACCCGACTCGCGGCGGGCTGGCGACGACGTTGAACGAAATCGCTTCACAATCAGACGTGGGGATTGTCCTGCATGAGCAGGCGATTCCCGTTCGCCCGGAGGTCCACGCCGCCTGCGAGATGCTGGGGTTCGATCCGCTCTACGTGGCGAACGAAGGGAAACTGGCGGCAGTTGTCGGGAAGGAAGATGCGGAGCAGGTCCTCTCGGCGATGAAAGCGGCCCGCTACGGCGAGGGGGCGGTCATCATCGGCGAAGTCGCCGCAGAGCCAAAGGGACGGGTTTTGCTCAAGACCGCGCTGGGCAGCACCCGTGTGGTGGACATGCTGGCGGGCGAGATGCTGCCCAGGATTTGTTGAGGGAACTACTTGCCGCCCATCAACTCGCCATAAAGCCTCTCGGTTTCAGGCATGGGCTTGGCGTTCAATTCCGCCTTCAACCGCGACTGTAACTCGGCATAGACTCTTGCCGCGCTGGCGCGGTCGCCAAGTTCGACATACGCCCGCATGGACAGGCGGTATAGGTCTTCGTTGAGCGGGTCGAGAGCGATGGCTTTTTCGGCGCAGGCGACGGCATGTTTAGGCGAACGGCTTGTCAGGTGATACGCTGCGAGTTCCTGCAAGGCGTTCAGATACGCCTGCGCCAATCTGCGGCGCTCGGGAAAGACCCATTCGTAATAAAGATTTTGCATATACTCGCCCTGATACAGCGTCACTGCCTGCTCGTACCATTCTGCTGCAGACTCGTTACTGGTCGCAGAACGAGTCTTGGCAATGGATAGGTTGAATTCGTCCACATCAATGCTGAAGCGGGCGGAATCCAGCCAGTATTCGCCGACTTCGACGAGGATCAATCTTGGGCTGTCGTCCCCAGCCTTGAGCGCGTTGCGGAGGCGCGAGAGAGCCGTGTGAAAGGCGGTGCGACTCGTCCGCTCCTTTTCGCCCCAGATGGCGTCGAAAACTTTATCCGCCGGGCTTTTTTCTCCGCGCATGGTGACGAAGTACGCCAGCAGGTCACGCGCTTTGGCGGAGACCCAGCGCTCCTGCGAGACCTCCTCCCCATTCAACCATACATGGAAGTTACCGAAACATTGCACACGGATGGAATAACGATCCTGCATCGTGATTTGTGCTGGTTTCTCCGGCAGATTTTCCAACACCCGTTCCAGGAATGGGCTCTTCTCACCGGCGCGAATCAACGCCTCACTCACGACCTGCGAACGGACGCCTTGATCGAGAAAAAGCTGGAACGTGCGGGAGGCTTCGATCAGCCGCAGGGCTTTGCGGGCATATTCGATTCCGCTGGCGTTGCGTTTCGTTTCGAGATGGATATACGCAAGCCCGAAATACACCATCGCCAATGGAATGCGGAACTGACGCCGCTCGCCGACTTCCACCAATTCGCCATACAAACGCTCGGCTTTATCGAGTTGGCGATTCTCCAACGCCACATCCGCAAGCACGCTGCGGCAAACGTACGCTTCGTACGTATCGGGGCTGCCCGTGTACGACCACAACGCGCCTTCCGCCAGTTGACGGGCTTCTTCCACACGGCCCTGCCCGCACAGGTTGTAGGCAAGATAACCGGTTGCCATCAACTGTTCATACGAAGCCAAGCCCAATTGCCGGCCGATCTCCATACCCTGCCGCAGACTCGCTTCGGCGCGGGCGGTTTCCCCCAACCGCGTGAGCGCATTGCCCAAGGCTGTGTATGCGCTTGGCAGTAACTCTTTCAAATGAAGCGTCTGCGCGATCTGCAATCCGCGTTCGGCGTATTGCAGGGCTTTGTCGAATTCGCGCCAATACAAATAGGGTGTGACCAATGAAATACAGGCTTGCGCGCCGATGGGCGAAAATTCTTCGGGCGCGATCTGCAAGGCTTCCTGGCAATACCGCACCGCGGCTTGCGGGTCGCCATGCCACCAGCAGATTTGCCCGAGCGATTGCAAAAAGTTTGCGCGCGCCAACGCGCTGATATGCCTCCCCGCCAGCCGCGCTTCTTCCACGGCTTCTTCAGCGAGTTGACGTCCGGTGTCCATGCCCGTTAAAAATCCCGCGCTTTTCGCCAGCGACATGAGGGCTTCGGCGCGGGCGGCGTGATCTTCATCGGCAAACGACAACGCTTCTTTGGATAACGTCTCTGCCTGGCGGTAATTGCCCTGGGCGCGGTTCACTTCGGCAAGGCGTGTAAGCGCGCGGCATACGCCGCTGGAATTCCTTTGTGCCGCAAACGATGAACGCGCGTCTTCAAAAGCGGCAATTGCCGCGCCTGTCTGTCCCAGGCGCCAATGGGTGTTGCCATGCTGCAAAATCAATTCGGGATTGGCTTTCATCACGCCGCCCGGCAACGCGCTGAGATAACGGTGCAGTACTTCCACGCGCCCCCGTTCGACATAATCGGCGGCGAAGATGGAGACGACCCTGGCAGCGGATTCAAAATCGCGGGCGCGGAGATAATGCGAAAACGACGCCTCCAACTCGCCCTGCGACTCGTAATATGCGCCTGCGCTTCTTTCCACGCCGATCACTGATTCTGTTTCGACACGCTGGAGTCGGCTGAGAAGGAATTCCCGAAAAAGATAATGATAGCGATACCAGCGGCGCTGCGGGTCGAGACCGGCAAGGAAAAGATTCTGCTTCTCCAATTCCTCCAAAATGGACTGGGCGTTCTTCACGCCAGCCACTGCATTACAAGCGGATGCGTCCATTTGGCTGAGGATGGAAGTTCGCAAAAGGAATTGCTGCAAATCATCCGGCAGGCGTTTGAAGACCTCCTCCGCCAGATATTCGAAGACGAATTGCTGGGAACCGCTCAAACCGGAGAGCATGGCGTTGACATCCTGTGCATCCCGTCCGCTGAGCGAGGAGCGGATGATCTGCAACGCCGCCACCCAGCCCTCGGTCTTTTCACTTAACAGGTTGAGGTTTTCGGAAGAAATATCGGGCAGGTTCGTCTGCATCCAATTTGAAACTTCGTCTTCACGGAAACGCAGGAACGAAGCGCGAAGTTCCGCCAGTTGACCTCTCGCCCGCAGACGAGCCAACGCCAGCGGCGGATCCACGCGGGTGGAGATGATGATCCGCAAACCATCGGGGGCATTTTCAAGCAGAAAGTCCACGAGTTGGTGGACGACCGGGCTGGTAACGAAGTGATAGTCTTCGAGCACGATCAGCCAGGGCGTCTGGATCCGCTCGGCAAGTTCGTTGACAAGCACGGTCAATACATGCTGAGGAGAAATGGTCGCTTCGGCGCTGTCGAGCAGCGATTGCGCCGTCTGCCCGATGGCATGGGTCAATGCCTCAGGGGCGCGCTTCATATTGCGGAGGGCTTCAATTAAGTAGGTGAGGAAAACCGTCGGGTCGGAGTCGCCTGCATCCAGGGTGTACCAGGCAAAGGCGGAGTCTGAGGCGTTGATGAAGTCGGCAAGCAGGGTGGTTTTGCCGTATCCAGCCGGGGCGGAGAGCAGGGTCAGGAGCTTGTTCGCCGTCGAATTCAGCCAATCCAAAAGGCGCGGACGCGGGAGCAGTTCGGGGCGCGGGCGCGGCACGAGAAACTTGGTACGAAGGAGTATGGAAGGCTTCATAGGTGGACGATGGACCGTAGACAATAGACGATAAAACCATGATCCATCGTCCATTGTCAGGTTGGTGAATTATAGCCTTCCAAAAGACGGATTTGCAAACTTTTTGCAAATTGCCCATGTTAAGATTGTAAAACCACCCATGTAAAAGAGGAGATCTTATGAAACGCTTTACCCTGTTCTTGTCTCTGTTGGCTGCGCTGTCGCTGGTCTTGAGCGCGTGCGGCGGGAATGCACCTGCCGGGACCGATGCCCCCGGCGCTGAACCTGCTGTCACCGATGCGCCTGATGCCACAGAAGAAGCGCCTGCCGGACCGATCGTGTTGAAGTACGCCAGCGCAGCGAACATCACCACCTGGGACCCCATCGCTTCCTTCTCGACCGAAGCGGCTTACATGGCAAACATGTACGAGCAGTTGGTGCGCGTCAACCCGCCCGGAAGCGCCGAACCATTTACCCCGCTGCTGGCTGAAAGCTGGACCAAGAGCGATGACGGCCTGGTGTGGACGTTCAAACTGCGCCCGAACGTGAAGTTCCACGACGGCGAGACGATGAACGCCGACGCCGTGGTCAAATCCATTATGCTCGCCAAGGAAAAAGCTGGCGCTTCATTCATCTGGCTCCCGCTCGATAAAGTGGAAGCCGTGGACGATCTGACCGTGCAATTCACGCTCTCGTATGCTCAGCCGCTGGAATTAATCCTCGGCTCGGAATATGCCGCATACATCATCAGCCCCAAGGCATTGGATGCCGCCGCAGCCGATGAGAACTTCTGGACATCCGGCGTTTCTGCGGGGACCGGTCCGTACATGATCGAATCCTATACTCCTGACCAGGAGCTCGTTTTGACCCAATTCACTGACTACTGGGGCGGCTGGGAAGAAGGTCAATATGAAAAGGTGTTGGTGACCTTCGTGCCTGAAGCCACCACCCGCCAGCAATTGCTCGAAGGCGGCGAAGTGGACCTGGTAACAAGCGTCCCCAACGATTCGTTCGCTTCGTTCCAGTCGAATCCCGATTACTTCACTTCACTCGAACCGGCATTGTTCAACTACACTGCGTTCTTCAACACCCTGCGCCCGCCGCTGGATAATGTTAAAGTGCGCCAGGCGCTTTCGTACGCCATCCCCTACGAAGACATCATCGCCATCGGCGCGAGCGGACGCGGCACACAATCGCGCGGTCCCGTCCCTGCGGGCGTGTTCCCCTACTCGGAAGATGTTCCGCAATACACCTACGACCTCGAAAAAGCCAGGGCATTGTTGACAGAAGCCGGGTACGAAGGCGGCGGGTTCAGCCTCAAACTGACCTATGCCTCCGAGAACTCCACTGAAGAAGCCTTCGCCCCGCTCATCAAGGACTCCTTTGCGCAGATCGGCGTGGACGTCACCATCGAGGCGCTTGAGTTCACCCAGCAATGGGAACTCGCCAAGAGCGACCCCGCCAACGCGCAGGATATCTTCCTCCTGCTCTACTGGCCCACCTACTCCGATGCCGGCGCCGACAATATGTGGAGCATGTTCTACGGCAACCCCGCGAACCCCGGCAACCTCAATGCCACCAAGTTCAACCTCTCCTACTGGATGAACGAAGGCTACAACGCCATCATGGATGAAGCGGGCGCATTGAGCGGCACCGATATCGAAGCCGCACGCGCCAAGTATGCCGAAGCCCAGAAACTGCTCGTGGAAGAAGCGCCCGCCGCTTTCCTCTTCGACACCATGGTTGCCTTCGTCATCCCGAATCATGTGACGGGTTTCCAATACAACCTGAACTACCCTGACGTGCGCTACTGGTTTTACGACCTGCGCCCGGCGAACTAATCAGGGTGTAAATTAAAATAATTTCGTAGGGGCGGCCCGTCAACGCCAAACAGAATCTCGGTTGAGCATTGAATGGTCGCCCTGTTTATAAACAAGGCGCTTTTGCACACCGGGCGACCCGCCCTGTGCGCAATGGGGTTCTTGACGATTAGAATGGGTCGCCCCTACGATAACCATATTCATGCAAAAACTCGAATTCCTTCTTCGTCGTTTAGGCGCTTCCCTTTTCGTGTTGATCGGGGTCTCGGTCATCACGTTCTTCATTGCGCGGGTCGTGCCTGCCAACCCGGCAGCCTTGTACATCGGACCCAAAGCCCGGCAGGAGGATATCGAACGTGTAACAAGGCAGCTGGGTCTCGATAAACCGCTCCCGGTTCAATATGCGGTGTACATGCAGGAACTTCTACGCGGCGACCTGGGCACATCCATTTCCACAAAGCGCCCGATCACGGAAGAACTTGCCGGGCGCATTCCCGCCACCATGGAATTGCTTTTCTCCGGCATGCTCATCGCCATCCTTTTGGGAGTGCCGCTCGGCGTATTGAGCGCGCGCTGGCAGGGCAAACCATTCGATTGGATGGTACGCATCATTTCGATTGTGGGCGTTTCGATGCCTGCCTTTTTCCTCGGACTTATTTTACAGATCGTCTTTTTCCGCAATCTGGAAATCCTTCCGCTGGCGGGCAGGGTGGACAGCGACTTACGCTTTTCACATCCGCTGACGGAGATCACCAACTTTATTTTGCTCGATTCTCTCCTGACCTCGAACTGGGTCACCCTCAAGGATGCTTTTCTACACCTGATCCTTCCCGCCTTTACGCTGGCGGCATACCCCATCGGTCTCATCGCCCGCATGACCCGCGCCGCCATGCTCGAAGTGCTCGAGCAGGATTACATCCGCACGGCAAAGGCGTATGGCATTCGCCAGTATTTCATCATTTATTTTTACGCGTTGAAAAACGCCATCAGCCCCGCGTTGACCGTCATCGGCTTGACCTTTGCTTTTGCATTGACGGGCACGTTCTTCGTTGAAGTGCTGTTCAACTGGCCCGGGCTGGGGCTGTTCACCGTCCGCTCGTTGTTGAATTTGGATTATCCCGCCATCATGGGCATGACTCTCTTCGGCGCTACGGGCTATGTGCTCATCAACCTCCTCGTTGATTTGCTGCAAGCCTGGGTTGATCCGCGCATCAGTTTGAGATGATGGACGACAGACCGCAGAAAACCATGACCATTGCCGCCACATCCACCCGTTCCACAGATTCCACGCGCACAGCGCGGCATGTGCTGTCGGTCATTTTGCGCGACCCGCTCTCATTGACCGGCACGTTTATCATCATTCTGGTGCTGTTCATGGCGGTCTTTGCCGAACAGGCGGCGCCGTATCCCGAAGAAGGAAAAGGCAAGACCAATGCGCCCAATACCCTCATGGCTCCCTCGGCCGACCATTGGTTTGGAACCGACAAACTCGGACGGGATATTCTCAGCCGCATCATCATGGGGGCGCGCTCGGCGTTGATCGTTCCCATTGGGGTGGTGCTGTTTGCGGTGCTGCTCGGCGCGCCGCTTGGCGCGTTGGCTGGGTACAAAGGCGGCTGGCTCGATGAAGTCATCATGCGCATCACGGATTTGTTCCTTGCCTTCCCTTCATTACTATTGGCAATGGCAATTGCCTCCGCTCTCGGGCGCGGATTGGACAAAGCCGCCATCGCGCTGGTCGTTTCCTGGTGGCCCTGGTACACGCGCATCGCGCGCGGAGTGGCGGTCGGCTTGAGGGAGAGATATTTTGTAGAGGCGGCACAAGCCATCGGCGTGTCTGATGCGGTCATTATCTTCCGCCACATTTTGCCCAACACCATCTCCCCCATCCTCGTGCAAGCCACCGTGGACATGGGTACAGTCATCCTTGCCATGGGCGGGCTTGCCTTTCTTGGGTTGGGCACTCAGCCGCCCGCGCCCGATTGGGGTTTGATGGTCAGCGAAGGCAGGACGTACATCCTCGAACAATGGTGGATTGCGACCTTCCCCGGCATGGCGATCTTCATCGTGGTGCTGGCGTTCAATTTATTGGGCGACACGCTGCGTGATATCTTTGACCCGAGGCAGTACAAATGAATCCTTCGTCATTGCGAGGGCGCTCTTGCTTTTCGCCCGAAGCAATCTCAGGTTTACTCATGAGATTGCTTCGTCGGGCTGTTGCCCTCCTCGCAATGACGGGTAAAAGTATTTTATGAGCACGTTACTGAATGTTTCTGATTTAAGTCTCGAATTCAAAACCGGGCGCGGCACGCTCAAAGCCTTGAACGGTATTTCATTCGACGTGCGTACGCGCGAAATCTTCGGCTTGGTCGGTGAGACCGGCTGCGGCAAGACCGTGACGGGGCTTTCGATCCTGCGCCTGCTTCCGCGCTCGGCGCGCATCACGAACGGCGAAATAGTTTTTTGGGACAAAAATCTACTGACCGTGCCGAACAAGGAAATGGAAACGATCCGCGGCGGCGAGATTGCGATGATCTTTCAGGATCCATCCTCTTCGCTCAACCCGGTCTTTACCATCGGTTCACAGATGGAACGAGTGCTGCGTCAGCATAAAGGCATGAACAGCAAAGCCGCCAACGAACGCGCCGCGCAAATGTTGAACGCGGTCGGCTTGCCCGATGTCAAACGCATGCTGGCGGCATATCCGCATCAACTTTCGGGCGGGCAGCAGCAGCGTGTGATGATTGCGATGGCTTTATCCTGCGAGCCGCGCCTGCTCATCGCCGACGAACCGACGACGGCATTGGATGTGACCATTCAAGCGCAGATTCTGCGTCTGCTGCGAGACCTGCAAACGCAATTCGATTTTTCGGTCATTCTTATCACGCACAACCTCGGCGTCGTCGCGCAAACGTGCGACCGTCTTGCCGTGCTGTATGCGGGGCGCGTGGCGGAGATCGGCTCGACGAACGACATCTTCAACAATCCACAGCATCCCTACACGCGCGGGCTGATGAACGCCATTCCCAAGCCCGGCTCACGCGGCAAACGCATGCAAGCCATCCCCGGCACGGTTCCGTCGAATCCCGGCGCGGTTCAGGGATGTCCCTTCGCGCCAAGGTGTGAATCTGCCTTTGACCGCTGCGAAACTCAAACGCCGCCACTTTTGAATGTCAACGAAAGACATCTAGCATCCTGTTTCTTGATTGGAAAAACTGATAACTGATCACTATTCACTAATGACTGCTCTCATCGAAATCCACTCTCTCAAAAAACATTTCCGATTACCCGGCGGCTGGCTCTCCGGGCAGACCAAACACGTCTATGCCGTGGATGGGGTTGACCTGACCATCGCCTCTGGCGAGACCTTTGGCTTGGTCGGTGAATCCGGCTGCGGGAAGACCACGCTGGGGCGGATGATCCTGCGGCTGATCGAGCCGACCTCGGGCAGCATCCTGTTTGATGGCAAAGACATCACTGCGGTTGGCAGGCAGAATATGAAGCCCATCCGCCGCGAAATGCAGATCGTATTTCAGAATCCGCTTTCATCGCTCAGTCCGCGCATGAAGGTGGAGCAGATCGTGGCTGAACCGCTGCTCACTCACAAGGTTTTGGCAAGGGATGAAATCCGTCCGCGCGTGATCGAATTGCTCAAGCAGGTCGGCTTGGGCGAACAGCATTTAGACCGCTTTCCTCATGAAATATCCGGCGGGCAATGTCAGCGTGTGGCGGCGGCGCGGGCTTTGGCATTGAACCCGAAGTTGATCGTGCTGGATGAACCCACGTCTGCATTGGATGTTTCGGTGCAGGCGCAGATCATCAACCTGTTGGATGACCTTAAAAAATCGTTCGGGCTGACCTATCTTTTCATCTCGCACGATCTGAACGTCGTGCAGCACATCAGTGATCGCATTGGCGTGATGTATTTGGGCAAGTTGGTGGAAGTCGGTTCGGCGGAAGAGATCTATAACCAGCCGCTGCACCCGTACACGCAGGCGTTGTTTGGCGCGATCCCCATGCCGGTGGTTGGAGAGCAGCGTGAATTGAAAGTCTTGGAAGGCAATGTGCCCAGCCCCGTCAACCCGCCGAGCGGCTGCCGCTTTCACACGCGCTGCCCGATCGCACAGAAAAAGTGTCAGGAAACCGAACCAGTTTTACGGGAAGTTCGAAGCGGCACTTCGTCTTCGCTCAGCACAGGGCATCTCGTCGCCTGCCATCTTGTGGAATAAATCCCATTCTTGGAGAATATCATGAGTCGTTTATTTGGAATCGCCGGTGTGCAAATGTCTGTGGAAGCATGGGATATGGACGGGACGTTCGAGAAGATGGCGGACGTGGCGTTGAACATCCGCAAGCAAATGCCGTGGATCAACATGGTGGTGTATCACGAGCTGGTGGTGCCAGGGTTGGTGCAATTCAAAACGCCGGTGGATGTGAACTGGTGGAAGAAGAACAGCGGATCTGTGCCCGGACCACAGACAGATCGTTTATGCGACCTTGCGCGCAAGACCAGGCAATGGCTGGTGCCCGGCTCGATGTGGGAAATGCACGAAGACAAGATGTACAACACATCAGTGGTGATATCGCCCAACGGTGACATTGTGGCGAAATACCGCAAGATGTTCCCGTGGCTGCCGTATGAAGCCGGAACAACCGCAGGTGACCAGTTCTGCGTGTTCGATATTCCCAATGTGGGTCGCTTCGGTTTGTGCATTTGCTACGACATGTGGTTCCCCGAAGTCTCGCGCACGCTGGCATGGATGGGCGCGGAGGTCATCATTCAACCGACACTCACGCCGACATCCGACCGCGAGTTGGAATTGGTCATGGCTCGCGCGAACGCGTTATTCAACCAATGCTACTTCGTCAGTGTCAACGGCATCGGGCAATGGGGCGGCGGACGATCCACGATCATTGACCCGGATGGGCGCATCCTGCAACAAGCGGGCACGAATCAAACCTTTATGACCGAAATGCTCGATCTCGATCACACCACGCGCACGCGTGAATATGGCACGATTGGGCTGGCACAAACCCTCAAGCAATTACGAGACTCGGGACATAAGTTCCCGATCTATGAAAATCATGGACTGACGCAGGGAGGTTTCAAAGGGCTTGGGAAATTGACGTTCCATCACATCGAACATAAATAAAGGAGGTTCAGGGGCTGCGTCTTTTCATTTTCAATCGCCGTCATCCATCGCCAAAGGAGAAAAAAATGAAAAAGTCCTTCATGGGAGTCTGCATCGGCATACTCCTGATCGTTTCCTTATTATTACCAAGAGCCTCAGGGGTGAAGGCACAAGCCAGTACCATTTACACCACCAACTTCAACAGCGGCTATTCAGGGTGGACTGCGGCTGGGTCGGTTTCCAGCGTGTCCTCTCCAACCATTCAACCCAACTCAGTCCGCATGGTGGGCGCGGGCGCTTCCATTACCAAAACCGTTTCCACAGTGGGTTATACGGGAATTAGTGTTACATGGAATATGGCAGCAAGTTCTCTGGAAGATGGCGAATTTTGTTATATGGAGTATAACACCGGCTCCGGCTGGACTGTTATTGGCACGGTTGCTAATGGACAGGATAATTCCACGTTCTATAACGGAACAACGAACAATATTTCCGGCGCGGATAACAACGCCAACTTCCAGGTGCGCTATCGCACTCAAACCGCGAATTCTACTGGCGACTATTGCTATGCTGAAGATATAACCGTGAGCGGAACCTCCGGTGCAGTGCCGACCAATACCCCGACTCTGACTCCCACCCCGCCAGGACCCACGCCCACTCCGCCTCCGGGCGGGTCTGTGCCGGGTGATCCGCTCACGGGCAATGGCAACGTCACCCGCACCCTGCTCACCCACAACGACTTGATGACCGGCTCCAGTTCTGCTCCTGTTGATGACAGTGCCTTTGCCCTGCCCGCCAATGCCGCCATGCCTGACCACGTCTTTGAAGGCAGGCTCGAACTCAGCAACGAAGCCACCAGTGGCGGATTCTCTGAAGTCAAAGATACCTATCGTTACACCGGCGCAGGCGACGACCCGCGCAAGCATCTGCCCGAATTCAGTTTTGAATTTGTTCAGAACGGCAGTCACTTGATCCCCGTCACACAAGGGCTGATCTACACGGGTCACCCCTACTGGAACTACCTCATCGGTCCCGGACGTGTTTGGAAAGAAACCAGCGACAACGGCTATTCCCGTGCGGCTTTCCCCTTCGCGCTTGTGCAACGCAATGCCAACTGCACCCACAACGGCGTGATGACCTTCCTGTTCAACAACAGCGGCGTCTCCAAAGTCCGCTATCAGATCACGCAGGAAACCTGTGTCTATTACAAGGTCAACATGTGGGGACAACTGACCGCGACGTATTCTCCCTACGCTGTGACGGATGCCGCCGCCCTCAAAGCGAATCATGCGCTGGAAGTTGGCAACCGCCTCCCCACCAAGCCGATAACTGATCTTGCCACCGATTACCCATCCGCCGGGATAGATACCAACGTCTTCGGCAGTGGCGTCACCGCCCAGCATATGACCTATTACGGCGTGATCTATAACGGCGTCAACTATGTCTCCGGCTGTACCACACGCTATGGAACTTATGCCTTTTGCGAGAACTTGCGCGCACCATCGTACTCCACGGCAAAGTCCGCATTTGCAGGCACAGCGTTAATGCGTCTTGGACAAAAATACGGTACTGGTGTTTATAACCTGCTTGTCAAAGACTACGTCCCTGAAACCACATCCAGTATCGGCGTTTGGACAAACGTCACCTTCAACAACACCATTGACATGGCGACCGGCAATTACCGCCTTGCCGGGTATGAATCCGACGAAGCCGGCTCTTACATGGAAACCTTCTTCCTCGCCGAGCCCTATACCGATAAGATGACCGCCGCCTTGAACTTTCCCTTCAAGGTCAATCCGGGCGCCTATTGGGTCTATCACTCGTCCGATACCTTCATCGTGGCACGCGCCATGAACAATTACCTGCAAACGCAGGAAGGCTCCGGCGCAGACATCTTCAACATGGTGAAAAATGAAGTCTATGCGCCCATCAACTTGAGCGCCGGCGTCAGCACCATCCGCACGGATAATGCCTCCTTCGGTTCTCCATTCGGCGGTTATGGTCTGTTCTGGACGCGCGACGACATTGCCAAGGTCGCCAAATTCCTCAACAACGACAACGGCATCGCCAACGGGACGCAAATCCTGCAACCCGATATGCTCGCTGACTCGATGCAAGACGACGCCACCGATCGCGGTCTCGACACCACCGGCACACCCGTTTTCAAATACAACAATGGCTTCTGGGCAAAGAACATGACCCCGTCTGAATTCCCGCAATACTCCTGCTCGTTCTGGGTTCCGTTCATGTCTGGGTATGGCGGCATCACCGTCGCCATGGCACCCAACGGCGCCACCTACTACTACTTCAGCGACAACGAAGAATTCAGCTGGTACAACGCCGTGCATGAAATGAACAAGCTCAGCCCGTATTGCCCGTAGTAAGGTCAATCAACAATCACCAACGAAGGGTGAACAGGCTGCAGCCTGTTCACCCTTCATAAGCACAGGCAAATTTTCACGGAGCAGCATATATCATGTGGATGAGTATAAATTTCGCCCTACACCACTACATGCCGCAGCATGGCTCCCCAAATAAAAGAAACGTATCAACTGAACGAATTAATCTGGCACTGGCACGCGGGTAGCGGAAATGGAATGGGCAATCTCTCCACAGCACGTTCATATTGGCAGAAATGCGCAAAGCTCGCGCCATTCTTCGAACTGGCAGACGACAACTTCAACGAACTAAAAAAGCCCGTCCATGAGCGCATCTGCCCGCGGGCTATAAACGCAGAAAGATTGGCTATAGAGGCGATTCTATCGGTCTTTTCATCAAAATCAGCGTTCGTGTATGTTTATCTGTCGGGGGCTTATCGAGCCGCAGGTTTCTGCACAAAACGGATATACGAGCCGCCTGCACAAGCCTTGCATAAGACCGTTCCTTCGCGGACAACCTCCCGCTGGTTAATGATCTCCTCGCCGCAGATTTCACACGCCACACGCTTCCCTGCCTGACCCACGATCTGCTTCACGGGGACGGTTAATTCCACCCATTGCCAATGGAAAAGAAGTTCATCAGGGATGTATTTATAGCCGATGAGCTGCGCCTCCCAGCGATTGCGCGCGGACGGCGCGTAGTCCCATGCCTGTTCGCGCGCGCCTGCTCTTGGGTGGATGCGAACGGCTTGCCCGGTGAGCGTATCCACAAATGTCACAGCGATCTTGCCAAAGTCTTCGATGCGCAGAGTACGCCTGCCGACGTAACAACCTGCCGCGGCGGAGAGACCGTCCACGAAACAGCCGTCCGTTTCGGCGATGGCGAGGAGGCGCTTCTCAGGCTGAGGCAAAGGCAGGTCGAGCAGGGGTCCAGCCAAAAGTCCGGCGCGAACGCCCAATACTTGTCGCGGACAAAGTTTGTGATGGTGAGTCGCGCTGAGAGCCAGCAGATCATCCAGTTCAGGGATATATGTCGGGGAATCATCCATCGCTCACCTATCCGATCCACTGCTCAGGCGGGGTCGGACGCCGTATCATGGAAATCCAATTGATTTTCCAGTGCAGGCGATGCCTTTTGCAGCAAACTCATCACTGTAATATGCAGCCAGCCGAAACTGACCGCGGTAACCAGGAACATGAGGAAGAAGGTGGACTGGGGAATCAAGGTCAATTCATAGAACCATGCAAACAAAGGCGGCAGGAAGAATCCGCCCAATGCGCCCAACATGCCGACCAGCCCGCCGACTGCGCCAACATCTTTCGGGAAATATTCGGGGATGTATTTATATACGGCGGCTTTGCCAACGCCCATGCAAACGCCGACGATGAAGACCCAGATCGTAAACCAGGTGACGCTCATCGAAAATGCGAACGCTTCGCGCTGACCGCCGGGATCAACGCTGGTGGGAACGTCAATCACGATTTTTGCGCTGGGGAAGGATAGAAAGAGACAAGCTGCCAGCATGGCGCCAAAGACCCAATACATGATACGGCGCGCGCCAAATTTATCGGAGAGGTAGCCGCCCAGGGGGCGCAGCAAACTGGCGGGGAAGATGAACAACGCAGTCAGGAGCGCGGCGTGTTTCAATTCCAACCCGTACACATCCACGTAATATTTGGGAAGCCAGACCGAGAGCGCAACATACGCGCCGAAAACCACTACATAATACAGGCTGAAACGCCAAACGCGGATGTATTTCAAAGGCTTGAGCATTTCCAGCATGGGGCGGTCTGCGCCTGGTTTAATATCCTGCTTTGGCGTGAAAACCCAGATGGCAATGGCGGTGATGCCCAACAGGACACAATACATAAAGGGGACAAACCGCCAGCCGCCGGGAATCCACCCGCCTGCGAGCCCTGCCGCTGGAACCATCGCGATCAAGGTCGGACCGATGAGCTTGGTCACCGATGCGCCGACATTCCCCGCGCCGAAGACTCCCAGTGCGAATCCTTTTTGCTCACGCGGATACCACGCCGAGTTCCATGAGATGCCGATCGAGAAGGCATTTCCCGCCATGCCGACGAAGAACGCCCAGGCCATCAACTCGGTGTAGGTGTCTGCCTGGCTGACCATGTAGGATGGGATGATGGTCGCCAAAACCAGCAGCGTAAAGACAATCCGCCCGCCATAGCGGTCGGCGAGGATGCCGAAGAGCAGCCGCCAGAACGAACCATTCAGGATGGCAATGGCGGCGAGCCAGCTGAGCTGCACATCGGTCAAGCCCAATTCTTTGCGGATGGGAATCCCCAGCACGCCGAACATTAGCCAGACGGCGAACATCAAGGTAAAGCCGATGGTGGAGAAAACGAGGACGCTGGTTCGCCCCTTTCTGTCGCTCATTTTCTCAGTGGGTTTTGTACTCATCGTAAAAATTCTCTTTCGTAACACATGTTACGCAATTCCTTCTCCCTCACCCCCGCCCCCTCTCCCAGTGGGAGAGGGGTGAAGGGGTGAGGGTGCGTAAGGTGAATATCGTAAATCACAATCAGGATGGTTTTTCGCAACCTTTGCGGGTGTAATACCACCAGTTGATGGCAGTGGCGATGACAAAGAACACCACGGCTCCGTAGAAAAACGGCAATGGGGAACCCGTGTTCGTAATGGAAGAACCGATCAAGGTGGAGAAGATGAACGGTCCGTATGCCGCGACCGCCGCCGTCCAGCCGATGACGCCCGCGCTCTGGCGGGGGGAATCGGCAAAGATGATCGGGTATTGCCGGAAGGTGGCGGCGTTGCCGATGCCCGTGAAGAGGAACAGGGTCAGAATGAAGATCACGAAGAGCGGGAATTGGTCGAGCGAGGTTGGCGTGAACAATCCCAGAAACGCCATTGACAGCGTGCCGACGATCAGGACGATGCCTGTGATGTGTGTGAGAATCGCACCGCCGTACTTGTCAGCGACGGGTCCAAAAAGGATGCGTGCCAGCGAGCCGACCAAGGGTCCGAGGAAGGCATATTTCAAGGGGTCGGGCGCGCCGGGAAAAGCCCCATAGAGTGATTTGATCAAAAGGGGAAACGCAGCGGATAACCCTGAGAACGTGCCGAAGGTCATCACATAGGTGATGGTGCAAAACCACGTATGCTTCATCCCGAAGATGTCCATCTGCTCTTTGAAGGAGGCTTTGATGGGCACGCTTCGCAGGTAGATCCACGCAAGGACGCCCATGATAACGAGGAAAGGCGCATAAACGAAAGCCGCATTCTGAAGCCAGATGGGTTTGACAACCTCTTTGACGCTCATGGTTTGCGAACTGCCCACAATGGCAAAGCCGATGATCCACGGAGTGAGGAATTGCGTGAGGCTGACGCCAAAGTTGCCGATGCCCGCCTGAATGCCGAGCGCGGTGCCCTGCAATCGTTTCGGGAAGAAGAATCTGGTGCTGGGCATGTAGGACGAAAAATCGCCGCCGCCGAAGCCCGCCGAGAACGCCAACAGCATGAAGACCCAAAAGGGGGTATTCGGGTTCATGACCGCCAGCCCAATGCCGATGACGGGAATGAGTTTCAGGAAGGTGGTGACGGTGATGACATGGCGCGTGCCATAGATCGGCGTCAGGAACGTATGCAGGATGCGTAATGTCCCGCCTGCCAGCCCGGGCATAGCCGCCAGCCAGAATAACTGCATGGTGCTAAATTCGAATCCAATTTGCGGAATGCGCACCACAATGCCGCTCATCATGAACCACGAAGCAAACGACAGGATCAATGCAAGCGTGGTGATGGTCAGCGTGCGCCAGGCGATCTTACTGCCTGTTTCTTTCCAGAATTGCGGGTTTTCCGGTTCCCATGTGGTCAACCATGTGTCTTTCATTTTTTCTCCGAAGCAAGAATTAATTCAATTTGACTCTCCGCCGCGTCCAGATCACAAGCTGGAAACTGCGCCAGAGATAACTGACAGGGAAGCTCACCATGTGCACCAGCCTGCCAAACGGGAAGACCGCAATCAGCAGGGTCGCATTTAGAAAATGCAGTTTGGGAATCAACGGCAAAGAGGCGACATACTGCGGCGCAGGCTGGAAGGTCGCAAG
The DNA here is from genome assembly GCA_024434165.1 of Chloroflexota bacterium. GTDB lineage: Bacteria > Chloroflexota > Anaerolineae > Anaerolineales > Villigracilaceae > Villigracilis. Next base: position 22,684 of record QMIW01000044.1, read on the forward strand.
CGATACCACCCAGGGCGTGACCGTGTGGATGAACCACGTCGCGCCCCAGCGGTAGCCGAACGCCATCCACAACCCCAACACCACCTGCACGATCAGCAGAACCAGCACAGCCCAATCGGCAGGAGTGGTAACCATGCGGACTTTGCTCGAAGCCACCCGCCGATAGAACATCGCCCCCGCGCCCACCAACGCCATGATGCCGAGAATCTTCCCCGCCAGTTCCGCGAGGTAGAGCGTTTCAGGCGTGCTGTGCAGGAAGAACATCAACTTGGGGGCGACAAACCCACCCAAATGGATGAGCAGGGTCGGCAGGATGCCATAGTGCCAGAGGGTCGAGCCCCAGAATTGAATGTCTGTTTCAAGGAATTGCGAAGAGAGACTCGTAAACGAAAACTGGTTGGTGAGGAAGCGGTAGATCGTCCCCCCCACGGCGAGCGCAACCGCCACGTAGGGAAAAACAACATAGAGTAGTATGTCAAGCATGGCTCATTTCCTTTTCAGGAGTGTGTGTAAGAACAAGTTGAAGCGCCTTCAACAAACCGACATAAGGGTTCTGCGACTCTGCGAACGCTTTCAACATTTTTTCGAGCGCGGGGATCAATCCCTGAACGAGCAGAGTCTGGCAAAACTCGCCCTGACGATTGGCAGCATCCAAACCGAGAAAACGCAGGATGACAGCGAGATGGTCAGGCAGTTCCCCGCCCGCCGAGTAGCCAAAGGCGTGATAGGCTTCATTCAACTGCGCCATGAACGCGCCGCGCTTGTAACTCTCGCCGAACAGTTGATAGCCCGCATACGGATAACAAACGGGCTGCATATCGAACGTGACCGTATAGAGTTCTTCGATTTTTTCAACGGACAGATTCTGGATGCCGTTCTGAAACGCCTTCAGTTCCTCCACCGCATCGGGATGGACGCCTCGCACTTCGCCGAGGCAGGTTTCCGTTATGGAGAACAGATCCTGGCTGGGATAGGAGAGCAGGTCAGCGAACAGGGTATAGAGCAGACCAGTGGAATCTTTGTTCATGATTACAGCCCTCGGCGCGCGCCCTGACTGCGACCAAAGCCCGCTTCGGCTTTGCGCTGTTGGGGGTCATACGTCTCTTCAATGTCACCTTCGCGGCTGGCGGGCGGGATCATGAAGCGTTCCTGGTACGACGGCAGGGAGGTCAGATGGTAGATGGCTTCGGCTTCTTCGGCGCTCATCCCTGCTTTGGCGAGAGCGGCGGCTGCCTCTTCGGCGGTCACATCGCCCACAGTTTGGGCGCGTTTGTAGATGCGGACAGCGATCATCTTTTGATAAGCTTTTATGACCAGTTCGTCATTCCCTGCCGCCAACGTGCGCGACATGTAACGCACAGGCACGCGGGCATTTTCCAACGAACTAAACAGGTCTGTTTCCACACGCTGGGTGCCGTTGTTCTGGGTGGCATTGAGAACAGGCAAAAGCGGCGGGACGTAGAACAGCATGGGAAGCGTGCGATATTCAGGGTGGAGCGGAAGCGCCAGTTCCCATTCCTTCACATAGCGATAGACAGGCGAACGCTGCGCAGCGGTGATCACACCGTCGGGGATGCCGCTCTCCTTCGCGGCGGCAACAACTTTCGGGTCGTGCGGATCGAGAATCATCTCGCGCTGGCGCTGGACGAGTTGTGCATCGGGCGCTTTGACGGCGGCTTCGATCTGATCCGCGTCATAAAGCAAAACGCCCAGATAGCGGATGCGCCCCACGCAGGAGTGGAAGCAGGCGGGAGCCTGTCCCGATTCGAGGCGCGGGTAGCACAGGATACATTTTTCCGATTTGCCCGTTGACCAGTTGTAAAAGGTCTTCTTGTACGGGCAGGAGGAGACGCACATGCGCCAGCCGCGGCATTTATCCTGATTGATCAACACGATGCCATCCTCGGCGCGTTTGTAAATGGCGCCAGATGGACACGCCGCCACACAACCCGCGTTCAGACAGTGATTGCAAATGCGCGGCATGTAGAAATAGAAGAGTTGTTCGATGGAAAAGAGACGGCGCTTTTCCTCCTCAGTCATGTTATCCAGCAGGGGATCATTGACCGCGTAAATATTGGAACCGCCCAGGTCATCATCCCAGTTCGGACCCGATTCGATTTCAATCGGTTTGCCGTCAATGCGCGAGATGGGACGCGCGGTTGGCTGGTCGTCGCCAAGAGGCGAATTGAACAGATCGCCGTAGTTGTACGTCCACGGCTCGTAATAATCGTCCATCGTCGGCAGGGCGGGGTTGGAAAAAATGTTGCCGAGGGTTTGCGCGCGGTTTTGCAGTTTCAGTTCCACTTTGCCTTTTTTCAGTTCCCAGCCGCCTTTGTATTTTTCCTGGTCTTCCCAAAGGGTGGGGAAACCGGTGCCCGGCTTTGTTTCCACATTGTTCCACCACATGTACTCCGCGCCCTGGCGGTCAGTCCAGATGTTTTTACAGGCGATACTGCATGTGTGGCAGCCAATGCATTTATCGAGATGGAAAACCATTGATACTTGCGATCTTATTTTCATAATGTCGTTTCCTTTTCACCACGAAGGGTCACAAAGGATCACGAAGGAAGGGTTTGAAAAACCTTTGTGACCCTTCGTGTCCTTTGTGGTTAGTAGTCCTAAAACTCCGGCTTGCCAGGCAGTTTGCGGACCAGTACGAAGGTGTCGCGGTTGACGCCCGTCGGTCCCCAATAATTGAAGCCGTAGGTGAACTGTCCGTAACCGCCCACCATCAAGGAAGGCTTGAGGTGGATGCGCGTGGGGCTGTTATGTCCGCCTGCGCGTTTGTTGCCGCGCATGGGCGACTTGGGCGTGCTCACCGTCCGTTCGGGGGCGTGATAGACAATGCAAATTCCAGGCGGGATGCGCGCGCTGACGATGGCGCGGGTAACGGTCGTGCCGTGGTCGTTGTAAAGTTCGACCCAGTCGTTGTCCACGATTCCGATTTCCTTCGCGTCCTGCTCGCTGATCCAAAGCGGTTCGATGCCGCGCGAGAGAGTCAACATGCGGTCGTTGTCGAAGTAGTTCGAGTGAATGTGCCACTTGGCATGCGGCGTCAGGTAATTCAGTTGAATGGTCTTGCCTTCGCTGTGACTCTTCTCCAGGTCGCCGAATGCCAATGGATCAGGGCGCGGCTTGTACGTGGGCAGGTGTTCGCCATACGCCAGATACCCTTCGTGATCGAGATAGAAATGCTGGCGTCCCGTCAACGTGCGCCAGGGAACAAGCCGTTCCACATTCAGCGTATAAGCCGCGTAGGGACGCCCATCCGTCATAATCCCCGTCCAGATCGGGCTGTTGAGCAAACGGCGCGGCTGGCGCAGGATGTCATTGAACGTCAGACGGGAGGCGCGGGTGGGTTCCGCCAGGTCGGTCAGTTTGAGTCCCATGCGCTCTTCTTCGGCTTTGAAGGCGCGGTATGCCACCTCGCCGTTGGTTTCGGGAGCCAGATGCAGAATGACATTGGCGGCATCGCGGGCAAATTCCAGCGACGGATAACGCCCGCCATTCCACGAAACGGTTGGGCGGCTGTCCACCAACTGCTGATACAGGTCGCCCACCTCCATGTGAATGCCATGAACGGCAAATCCCTCCTTCTGCACTTTGGGACCATAGGAAATGAAACGCCTGCCCAAATTGACATAATCACGTTCGGTTACGACAAAGTTCGGCATGGTCACGCCAGGGATGGGTTCGCACTCCCCCTTTGCCCAATCGCGGATGTGCGCCTGCGCCATCTCGGCGGGCGTGTCATGTTGCAGCGGCATGGCGACCAGGTCACGCACAGGTTCGGGCAAGTGCGTCTGCGCCAGTTCGCTGACCTTTCCAGCCAATATCTTGAAAATATCCCAATCGGATTTCGACTCCCAGGAGGGCGGCACTGCCATCTGAAGCGGGTGGATGAACGAGTGCATGTCGGTGCTGTTCAGGTCGTCCTTTTCATACCAACTCGCGGCGGGCAGAACGATGTCCGAATACAACGCCGACGTATCCATGCGGAAGTTGATGTCAACGACCAGATCGAACTTGCCTTCAGGCGCTTCGTCACGATAATTCACCTCCTGGAAGTGGCTCTTATCCACCTCTTCCGAAATGACTTGATTATGCGTGCCGAGGTAATGTTTGAAGAAATATTCCTGTCCCTTCGCGCTGGCATTGAGCGCATTTCCGCGCCAGATGAACCACAAGCGGGGCCAGTTTTCGGGGGCATCGGGATCCTGTACGGCAAACTTCAGTTTGCCCGACTTCAACTGCTCCACCACCCATTGACGAATTTCCGCATCCGACTTCGCTCCGGCCTGCTCTGCTTTCCTGACGATTTCCAGCGAGCTGACGTTGAACTGCGGATACGATGGCAGCCATCCCATTCGCACGGCGCGGATCTGCGCGTCGAGCGTGTGTTCCTGAGTCATGTCGCGGTGGCGCTCGCCGTCTGGACGGGAAACAGGCTGGGGCTCCGTATAGGTGCGCTCATAGCGCCATTGATCGCTGTTGACATAGTGGAAGGAAGGCGAGTTCATCTGGCGCGGCGGCTTCTGCCAATCCAACGCGAAGGCAATCGAAGCCCACGGCGCCATCGGAGCCAGTTTCTCCTGACCCACGTAATGATTCAGCCCGCCGCCGTTGCGCCCCACACAGCCCGTCAGCATCAGCGTGCCGATGCAGGCGCGATAGATCAGGTTGTTGTGATACCAGTGATTGACGCCCGCGCCGATGATGACCATGCACCTGCCTTCGGTCTTGACCGCCGTCGTCGCCCACTCGCGCGCAAATTGAATCACGGTCTGGCGGTCAATGCCCGTGTAGCGTTCCTGCCAGGCAGGCGTGTACGAAAGATTTTCATCGTCGTAATTTGCAGGATAATCCCCCTCCAACCCGCGCCCCACGCCGTATTGAGCCATCAACAGATCGTAAATGGTCGCAACCGCGACTTTGCCGTTTGAAGTTTCGATATATCGAACAGGAATATTGCGCTGGAAGGATTTACCTTCGCCGAATTCAGCAAATGAAACCGATAACTGTTCATCCGTTGCACCAAGGAAAGTCAACTGCGGACGAATCTCGCTTCCATCCAGACCGTCCTTCGGCTCCAGGTTCCATTGACCCTTCTGCTTCTGCCAGCGGAACCCCAAACTGCCCTGCGGCATACGCGGCGCGTCGCTGAGTTCATCCCAGACCAAAAATTTCCACTCGCCGTTTTCCACATCGCGCGTGCGCTCCACTTGCGAAGCGCGCACCATTCTGCCCGGCACGTATTTTCCATCCACTTCGTTGAGTTCCACGAGGAAAGGCGAATCGGTGTAGCGGCGCAGGTAATCCAAAAAGTAGGGAGTCGGATTCTGATGGTGGAATTCATTCATGATGACGTGATTGACCGCCATCCAGAACGCCCCATCCTGCCCGGCGTTGACGGGAACCCACCAATCCGCATATTTGGCGACCTGATTGAAATCGGGCGCAAACACAACCAACTTCGTCCCGTTGTGACGCGCCTCCGCGGCGAAATGCACATCGGGCGTGCGGGTCATGCTCATATTCGAACCGACCGAAGCGATGAATTTGGCGTTGTACCAGTCTGCGCTTTCGGCAACATCGGTCTGCTCGCCCCAGGTCTCGGGGCTGGCGGGCGGCAGGTCGCTGTACCAGTCGTAGAAACTCATGCTCACGCCGCCCAGCATCTGCACAAAACGGCTCCCGCCCGCATAACTCAGCATGGACATGGCAGGGATGGGCGAAAAACCGATAATGCGGTCGGGTCCGTATTTTTTGACGGTGTAAATGGTGGAGGCGGCGATGAGTTCCATTGCCTCATCCCACTTCACGCGGCGGAACCCGCCCTTGCCGCGCGCCTGATGGAAGGACTTTCGAGCCGCTTCATTCTCAACGACGGCTGTCCACGCCTCGACCGGGTCTTTGTGCACCTCTTTGGCTTTGCGCCACAAGTCAATCAGCACACCGCGCATGTACGGATACTTGACCCGAATCGGGCTGTACTGATACCACGAGAAGGAAATCCCGCGCTGGCAGCCGCGCGGCTCATACGGCGGCAGCCCCGGCTGCAGGGTGGGATAGTCTATCGCCTGCAGCTCCCAGGTCACAATGCCATCCTTCACATAGATCATCCACGAGCAGCTGCCGGTACAGTTCACACCGTGCGTGCTGCGCACCACACGGTCATGCTGCCAGCGATTCCGATAAAACTCCTCCCACTGACGCGCTTGCGGGTTTGCAATTTCTTCGATCCAGGTCACAGCTTCCTCCTTGGTTTCAAGGAGACCGGAAGGTTTTGTGTATCCGTCCGGTCTTGTCTTGTAAATGTATTATTGGTTTTTCAACGAATCCCGCACCAGCGCCTTGCGGACTCCACGCAAACGGCTGCGGTATAAAATTCCCAAAAATGCAACAGCCGCCGCAAAACCGCCCAAACTGACGGCAACGACCAGCCATTCCCTGTCTGTTTCCGGCTGACCGGCAGACGCCGTCATGAAGACGATCAGGTCGGCTTGTTCTGTCTCGGTCAGGGGATGCGTGGTGTAGATAGGCTGCATAACGGGCGAAATCCCCTCTCCGCGATTGGCTAAAAGAGACGCCATCTCTTCCGGCGTGAGGCGCTGCGAAACATTGGTCAAGTCGGGACCCATGATTCCACCGCCGAGCAATCCGTTCTCGCCTACGCTGTGACATCCCATGCAGGGCGGACCTTCATATTCAAAGTGGGCGTAGCCCATGAATAATTTCCGCCCGTTTTCGACATCTCCCGCGGCAATGGCTTCAGCGGAAGCCGGCATCGCTGTCACACCCTCCGGCACGGAAATACACCCCGGCAACAGAACAACAAGAAATATCATCGTAATGAAGAGAACGGCTCTCTCCATTGGTTTGGCGCTTCGGTTAATCATAGGCGCGGAAACTCCTGGTCTTGAACTAAAATCATGCGTTCAACAGTTATATGTGAAAAATGGAACAATGCTTGTCCCCAAGAATACACGATGTCCCGTTTCAATCCCATCCTCCTCCATCCCGCCTTTGGAATGAAAAAAGAGTGATTAATCAATCACTCTTTTTCAAAAAAGAATTAGTTCTTCCGGGGCTACAAAATCCCTTTTGCCTGAGCCGCCTTTGCCGCTTCCCGCCGGGTGCGGACGTGAAGTTTGGATAGGATGTTTCGCATGTGGGTCTTCACGGTGTTCAGGCTGATGTTCAATACAGCGGCAATCTCCTTATCCGTGGCGCCTTTGGCGGCCTGCGCCAAAACCTGCTGCTCCCGTTCCGATAACCCGCCCTCCTCTTCCGTCTCTGAGGGGGTGTTTTTACTCAAACGGCGAAACTCCGAAAGGACCCGTCCCGCCAGGTGTGGCGGCAGGGCGGCTTCGCCGTGCAGCGCTCCCCGCAGCATGTCCAGCAGCGATTGCGAACGGATATCCTTCAACAAATACCCTTGCGCCCCGTTCTTAAGCGCTTCGAAAAGTTTGTCATCGTCGTCGCGGACGGTCAACATGACCATGACCGCCTCCGGCAGAATATGCCTGATCTGCCGCACCGCTTCGATGCCATCCATGCCGGGCATTTGCACATCCATGAGGATCAGGTCCGGCTTCAACTCCTGCGCTTTGACAAAGGCTTCCAAACCGTCGCTGGCTTCGCCGACCACCTGCATATCGGGCTGGGAACCGATGATGCCCGCCAGTCCCTCGCGGAAAAGCGCATGATCGTCAACCAGCAATACTCGAACCTGTTCCATTTTGTTCATTTCCTTCCGCCGCCCACGTCAATGTGACGCGGGTTCCATGCCCTGGCGCAGATCGAATCTCGATCCGTCCGCCGATATGCTCGGCGCGCGCCTGCATGATCTGCAAGCCAAAATGCCCGTTTGAAACGGGCAGGGATGGATCGAACCCGCATCCATCATCCTCGATCGTCACATAATAATTCTTTCCGCTTCCGCCTGACCGCACGCTCACCGTCCGCGCATGGGCATGACGGGCGGCGTTAATCAACGCCTCACGGGCAATTTTGAATACCTGCTCCGCCATTCGCGGAGAACAACTGAGCGTAGAGTCGCTTTCGGGCTGCCAGACCAGTTCAAAGTCATGCTGCGAGGCGACTTCATCCAATGCGGCGCGCAAGCGGTCCTGCAGATTTTGGGACAGCGGCGGTTCTTCCATCAAACGATCAATGGCGCGGCGGACATCGCGGGTGGCTTTGTTGATCGTCTCGCGCGTTTTGCGAAGACGTTCCAACGCCGGGCTTTCCTGCCCGTCGGATAGAAATTCCACCACCTGATCGGTCATCAAACCAAGGTAACTGAGCGTTTGTCCCAGTCCGTCGTGCATTTCCGCCGCCACGCGCCGGCGCTCTTCAAGCGCAGCCACGCGTTCCGCCTGCGCGAACAGACGCGCATTTTCCAGCGCAATCGCAGCCACGTTCGCCAGTTTGGTCAGCATATCCGCGGATTCGCTTGCAAACCGATTCTGCGCGGGGCTGCCCACGCACAACGCGCCGATCACACGGTCGCCAATGCGAAGCGGCGCCGCCAGATGACTGGCGCGATATTCGTCCGAAAGCATGCGGCATCCGCCCCCGCAGGAATCCACGCCGCAGATCATAGTATGGTCGCTTGCAAGCACTGCATTTGCAAATTGATGATTGACGCGCATGGTACTGCCAACCACTGCATGTTTTGGCCCGCTCAAGGTTTGAAGTTTCAGCCAGCGCCGGGTTTCATCCACAAGACACAGCGAAGCCACCTCGCCGCCCAGCAGAGTGCGCGCCTTTTCCGTGACCGAGTTCAGCACTTGTTGAATATCGAGCCGCGACGAAATCTCACGGCTGACCTGATTAAGCATCTCAAGTTCCTGCGTGCGCCGGGCGACGCGCTTTTCCAACGCTGTATTCCATTGGATGAGTTCTCCACGGGCGGCGAGAAGACTGGAACGCATATCATCGAATGCCCGAGACAAAACCCGCATCTCCTCTGGACCTTCAACCTGCACAGCCGCATCAAGCTGATTCTCCCCGAGTCGTTTTGCCGCCACTCCCAACGCCCGCAGCGGCTGCAACAACGAACGCCGCGTGATCCACGCGCCGACCGCCAGCAGACCCAATGCGCACGCCAGGAATACCGCCTGAATGATCCGCAGGCGGTTTACCTTGGCTATCGAAGCAGATTCGTACAAACGCACAACCAGATCGGCTTTTTGCACCAAATCATCAGACTGCACTTCGAGACCGACCTGCAGGGAATGCTTGTCCGGCGAGGCAATGACCGCCTCCAATGTGGAGCGGTACTGCTCCCAACCAGACTCTACTTCAAGTAACGCCGCAAGGATCTGTGTATCGCCTGTCGCCGGCAATTCGGCGGTACGATTCGCCAGATACGGCGCGCCTCCCCCATACTGCAAGGCAGACAAGGTATCGCCGAATATCCGCTCCGACTCCCGCAAGTCCGCCAGCGCAGTGTCGTCCCCGCTTTGGAGTTGAAGGGCGAGCCGTGTCATCTGTTGAATCAGCATCCGCTGACGCCCTGCCAGATTTATGACAAGCGCGTCCTGCTGCTGGGTCTGCAAGCTCCAAAAGGTAAGACTTGCAGAAACACCCACAAGCAGGAAGAAGGCTGCGAACAGAAAAGTGAGTTGATCTTGAAGGCGTCGGAACATGATGCGGGTAGAAACAGCGGACTTTGATTGCAACTTTTTCATTATAACATCCGCCTTTGAAAAGAATTACCGCCGAGGGCGGGCCTCAGCACCCCCGCCGACTCCGAAATTGAAAGATTCCTTCACATTGGCGCAAGTGCCATTCCTGTAAATGACCCATCCGTGGATTTCATTGCCTTGTCCTTTGGCTCAGTGACAGCCACTTTGCAATGACTGTCACTTGCATATCGAGTACGCCTTACAAATATCTTGCGACTGCCATGCCAGCATGGCGACCGCCAGCAGAAAGAAGTCGAATTGATAGGCTTTCATCAACGACGACTGCAAGCGGTTCATCTCCTGGATTTGGGCTGGCTTCGGCGCACCCTGCGCGGATTCCATCTCCGCCCCCAGCCTGGCGATCCTGCCTTGCATTTTCCCGAAATAGGATGTGCCAAGAATGTACGAACCCAAAGCCGCCACGGCGCCGACGGTAAACCCAAAGCCCGCACCCGTCGTCCAAATAAAACTTATTCCACCTGCGAAGAAGCGCGCATACAGCAACGCCCCCGAGAGCACGGTGACAGTGGTGACGATCCCCATCATTGCGCCGAATCGCGGACCAAACGCCTGCATGAATTTCTGCCCGGCGGATTGGACCGAACGAACGGCAGGGATGAGCAACAGCAGATAGAGCGCCGCGCTTCCCACCCACATGATCCCGCCGCCAAGGTGCAGGACGCGCAGGATAAGAATGACATAAAGGTTGTTTAGAATATTCACGGTTTTTCTCCTTTTAT
>QMIW01000141.1 GCA_024434165.1 Chloroflexota bacterium
ATTATCAATCCGAATAATGGCGTGGGAGCGTCAAGGCAAACCGCATACGCCAATGGCATCGCCTCATTGCAGGGCAACGGCATCAACGTTTTTGGCTATGTGGCAACTGGGTACGGCGCGAGGAATATCAATGCTGTCAAATCGGAAATTGACATATGGCAAACGTGGTACGTTCCAGACGGAATATTTCTCGATGAGGTCTGGAATACAGACGATCCAGTGAGGGTTGGATACTATTCGGAACTTTATTCCTACATCCAAGCAAAGGGACTGAAAGTCATTCTAAATCCCGGAGCGATGACGACTGAAACCTATTTGAGCATTGCCGATGCTGTTTGTATCTTCGAAAACTCCCCCGCTCCCGTTCCTTATCCGGCATGGGCGCAACCCGCGAAAATGTGCGCTTTGATGTTCAATGCCAACCGCGAACAAATGATTTCATTTGTTGCGGAGACAAAAGGACGGTTCGGGTACATCTACGCAACGAGTGACACGCTCGGAAATCCCTGGGATGTTTTGCCGGGCTATCTTATCGAAGCCGCCGCGCTGATTGCGGGTTTGCCTGTGCCTGTAACTTCAACCGCACCCCCTACGACGACGCCAACATCAACGCGAACCCCCACCGCGACACCAACAAGAACACCGACAGTCACCTTGACACCAACGCCGGACTGCCGTCCGTTGTATTGGGGCGATCAATACGAGGGGATATGGTGCAAATAGACGAGAAAACCGGTCACTTGACCGGCTGGGGGTTCCCCTGTTTCTGGATGGTGTACTCGATTTTGCGACTGTGTCTATAGATAGGTGCCCCCACGGGTTCGTGGAATATAGGCACAGTCGGATTATATCCTGTCTCTCTTTTTTTATCGAAGAATAGTTCCACCTGGGCGACGAGGCGTTTGCCGTGCCGGTCGGCGAGGATCTGGTGGACCATGCCCAGCAGGGTTTGGCGGACGGCGGCGGGGTCGTCGTTTTTCAGGTCGGCGAGGATGCGCGCGGCGGCGGTTTTGGCGGACTGGGGCGTGGGGACGTGGATGGGGACCGTCTTTTGCCGCTCGAGCTGGGCGATGGCGCTTTGCAGTTCGTTCTCTTGCGCTTCAAGGGCGGTCAGTTTTTTGAGCAGGGCGGCGGAGCCGCCGAGGTCGGCGATGGCGTTGGCAGTGTTGGACAAGGCTTTTCGGACGGAGGCAAGTTCGGCGCGGTGCGAGGCGATGGCAGAATCGGCTGAGGCGTGATGCTCTGCCTGTTGGCGCTGGAACAGGCTCAGGAGGTTGATCAGGTTGTTTTCATCCTCGAAAAAACGATGCAGGTCTTTGAGGACGAGGGTCTCGATCAGCGCGGCGGGGATGGGTTTGGCGGTGCAGGTCATTTTTTGCCTTTGTTTCACCCTTGACACAGCCTATTACTAGGTGTAATATCCATGACACTGTAATTAATTTCAGTGTCAAAATAGAACAGGCGAGCGAAAAATGGAAACCAGCGAAGTCACCCAGCGATACCGCATCGAACAAAACCTCTCTCTGCGCGGGTTTGCCGACGCCATCAACCAGCGGCTGATCAATACCGACGTCTCTTACAGCAAGGTTTACAGGTGGGAAAACCAGAACTACGAACCCGAACTCGAACTCCTTTTTGAATGTATCGCCACTTACCGCGGCGATTGGCGCGCCCAGTGGGCGGTCGAAACCATCCACGCCATGTACCCCGACCTGGTGGAGAGCGGCATTGTCCAATTCCGCCTGCCGGTCGCCGGGTAGCCAAGTCAACCAAAGGAGATGACCAGATCATGATTAATCCACGCCGTATAACTCATTGGCATCAAAAATTTTCCAGTCGTTCTCATGGGGGCAAGTTCTATCGGACAGGCTTTCAAATGTCGCCTGAAATATCCCGTTTCAGCCGGGCGCAATTCAAAACTGCCGCCCAAGCCGAAGATTATGGCGCGCGACTGATTTTGCGCTGGATACGCCTCTACGATGCGGCTATCCGTTCAAGCCTTGTTATTCAACTCCAGTAGGTGAAGCATGGACTTCACCACTGGCGCTCCCAACCAGGAGGCTCTCAGCCAGTTGATCGAGTCCCTTATCCAGTTTATAGAGCAAGACCTTCGCATCATACAAGACCTGACCGTCCCCGAGGCGGTGGAGACGGTCAGCGGGCAAGGAAGCAGTGGCGTGCTTCACTGTCCCTAGAATACACCCAACCGCCGGATTTGTCAGAAAGTCGCAGGCGAAAAATGGCGAAATTTTGGTTCACCCTCATTGTCATTTGCTCGATCGTCCTCATCATTATGGAACTCCGCGCATTGAAGACGCGGGTCGAGAAACTCGCCAGCGGCAATCGTCAGAGGATGCCGCATCAGGCTCAGGACAATATCCTCGATGTGATTGCCCTGGTCAGCGACGTGCTGGAAAACGAGCAGGACCTCAACCTGCTCGAAAGCCAGCGCCGCGCGCGCGAACAGCAAAAATTGGCAAACGCCATCGATTTTCTCAAAAACGCACTTGCCGTCGGCACCAAGCGCGATGCAGGATAAAACATAGTTAGAAGGCTAAAACAATGTTCACTTTGCATAACGGCGATTGTCTCGAATACATGAAAACCATGCCAGATAAAAGCGTGGATGCTATTGTCACCGATCCGCCTTATGGCTTAGGCTCTTGGTCATCTACGGGTGGTAACAGCATAACCGCAGAAGAAGCGCAGGCAATTAATGCGTGGGATATAAAACCATCGGCTGAGATATTCAAAGAATGCTTGAGAGTTGCGAAAGTTTCTGTAATTTGGGGCGGCAATCATTTTATGGATATTTTAGGAAGTTGCCGCTCCCCGCTTGTTTGGGACAAAGCAATTCGCGGGATGCACTTTGCGGATGGCGAGATGGCTTGGACAAGTTTCGACTTTGGAACTTTGCGAATACTAAATTCACCTATTGCCAAAAGTGATACAAAAAATAACAGAGTTCACCCAACACAAAAACCAATTGCGGTAATGGCTTGGTCTATTGAGCAAACAAAGGTTCATCAAGGTTCTATTCTTTTCGACCCGTTCATGGGTTCAGGCACAACAGGAGTTGCCGCTATTCAAATGGGTTATAGTTTTATAGGCTGTGAATTGTCGGTAGAGTATTTTGCCATAGCAAAGAAGCGCATTAGTTCGGCAGTCTTTACGCCATCGTTCTTTACGCCTTCTAACAAAGCGTGCAGCGGACAAGGGGATTCAGCCGCCCAAAGTGAGTTTATTCTACCGTGAGCATTTATCTGCTCCCGAAGGTTGGTGGCGTCCCTCCCCTTGCCGCTAACGCAATCCGTTACGCCGGTGTAGCTCAACAGGCAGAGCAATCGCTTCGTAAGCGATGGGTCGGTGGTTCAAATCCACTCACTGGCTTTAGGCGGAACTGGTCCCTCCGCCGAAGAGAGCAGGCTCGTTTCATTGCTTTCTCCTCCTTTGGTAAGGGCGCGGTTTGACTCAGATCAAGCCGCGCCCCCCAGGGAAAACTTCGACCTGATACCAACCCCTCTTGCCAGAGAGGGGAATAAACCCAAAAGGAGAACCTATGTATCAATCTGGACTTGCAAGCCTGTTTTCCACTTACGCGCGGCAAAACCCCGCCTACAAAATCCACAAAGATCGCCCCAATAACAAGTGGAACGTATTTCGGCTTGAATGTGGGCGGGAAAACTTCGTCCGCGCCTTCGACGATCTCGCTGAGGCGCAGGCATTTGCCGGTCTAACCCCGCTTTGCACCGGCACAGACCCGATCCGCTGCGACGACCCCAATTGCCCGGCGCATGGAAAGCGAGCATGACATGACAACCCTTACGCCTGAAGAACGAATCCGCCGCTACCAAGAATATGAACAGCGTGAACGCGAACGCATCAAAGCCATGATGAAAGCCCTGGCGGAAGAACGGGAACGCGAACGCCGCAAACGCGAAGCAGAAAGAGATGCGCGGCTCAAAAAAGAAAGGCGCCTCTACCGTCACAAATACATCCGCGAGGAAGAAGAATTCCGCCGTCAACACCCGAACCTGTAAACCAAA
>QMIW01000045.1 GCA_024434165.1 Chloroflexota bacterium
CCCTCGAATGTGCTTCGAGGGCGGCTTTGTGTTCATTCGAATATCGTCACGACCCAGCCAGCACCTCCCGCAAAACTGCGAGCAGCGACTGCCACCCCTGTCCCTTTTCTACAAATGCGTTACAACCGGCTTCGCTTCCGCGCTGTTTGGAGACGGGGTCGCCATGCACCGAAAGCAGGACCACCAACGGCGGGTTCGGCATGGCTTTCAACCGGCGGGTCACGGAAAAACCGTCCATGTCCGGCAGTTCGATATCCAGAATGACCAACTCCGGTTTGAGTCTGACCATCTGCTGGAGCGCATCGGAGCCGCTGGACGCACTGCCGGCGACGGTCAGGTCAGGCTCGTTTTCGATGAGCCAGCCCAGGCTTTCGCGCACAGCCGGGGCGTCGTCCACGATCAGGATGCGATACGGATCCCGCGAAGGTTCGGCAGGGCGCATGGGGTTTATCCGCGGCAAAGGGGTTATCCGATTTCATGGAGTCCGGTCTCGCGTTACGGACGGAATGCGCCGATGACCATCTGCGAAGCGGTGGAAGCCGGATCGCCCTCGCCCCATGCAAGGAACAAGGTGTCGCCGGAGGCAGCCGCCGCCAGGTTGAAGTTGGACAGGGCGGGGTCGAGGTTGAAGCCGTTTGCGGGGGTATCCAGCGCCCAGGTTCCGGTCTGCGGGTCGGATGCGAGATGGCGCAGCTGCACTTCGAATTTGCCCGTGCCGTCATCTTCGAGCCATGCCACGTAGGGAACGTTCCCGACAAAGACGATGATGGGAGTGCGCGCATCATGATTTGGATCCACGTTCAGGCTGCCGCCCACTTGCAGAAAACTGTTACGGGTGTTGGTATCGAGCCTTGAAACGAAGATCTGCCACTTCCCGTTTGGACCGATCTCGGGCCAGGCAATCCACGGCACCGTGCTCTCGCCCGGAACCGTGCTGCCCGCCGTCATGGAGGCGTCCTTCGCATCGTTCAATGGGTTGATGTTCAACGCGCAGGAGGCTTCATCCTCGCCGCAGGGCGGGACGTTGATCCATTTGAACCCGCCGGGGCTGTTGGGGTCTGCCACGCCGCGCGCGGTGAAGATGCGGCTGGGTCTGTCGCGCCCGGTCTCGTGCCAGGTCACCCAGGGCACGGAGTTGGCTGTTTCGGCAAAAACAACTGTCGGGTGCGCAGAGATGCGGAAACGATCCACGTTCAACGTCTGCTCGCTGTCCTCCTTCACCTGACCGACCGTCTCCCAGCGGAAGCCGCCGATGACAGCCGGGTCGCCGGAATCGTCCTTCACGCCTTTTGCCACGAAGATCTGCACGGACGATGGATTCGCGTCCGACACTTCCTCCCACGCCACCCACGGCACGGGGGGCGCGCCCAGTTCAGTGGAACCGCCGGTGATGAACGGGTGCGTTGCAGCGCGGTTTGTGGCAATGTTGAGACTCGCTTCGCCTCCGCCCCGATCCTGTCCAGCCTGCTGCCATAAACCGGTCTCTGCGTTGAAACGGCTTGCGAAGATCTGCGGAACATTCCCAAAGCCCGGGCTGGGTTCAGACCATGCCAGCCACGGCACGGCGCGATTTTCACCCGCGATGGTAATGGACGGCGAATCCGCAACCACGTTGATGTGAATGTTGGCGGATGCGCCAAGCGGCGAGAACGCATCTGTACCGATCAGGCTGCTGGCAAAGATCTGACGCACGCCGCCGGAGGAATTTTCAGCCCATGCGATGAGCAGGTTGTTGGCGTTATCCAGCGAGAGCGACGGGCTTTGTGCGGCTTGCGCCGCATCACGATTGACTACGCCGATGATATTGAAGGTCGGTCCCGCCGGTGCGGGAGGCTGCGTTGCCGCTGCTTCGGTTGGGGGAGCGGGGGTATCCGTCGCCGCCGAGCCGCCGCAGGCAGACAGGGTCAGGCTGAGGATAACCATAAAAGGGAATATCGCTGATTGAAATAGCTTCTTCATGATCTATCTCCTAAGAATTGCAAATATCAACATGATGAGACGATGACCATCGTCTGCTTGTTTGGTTATTACGGCTCGGTGTCGGGGTCAACCCAGCCAGGCGTGAGTGTGCTGCTCCCTCGGGTCAAAGTCTGCAATTTGCCTCCACCGCTGATCAGCAGGCTTCCAATCGGCAGAAGGGAAAAGAATTTTGTTTTCAATAATTTATTCATTGGGTCTTTCCTATCCTTGCAATGTCACCCTGAGCGATAGCGAAGGGTCTCTGGGAGAGGTGCAGAGATGCTTCGCTTCGCTCAGCATGACACATGGAATTATGGATTTATCGGCTCAGTCTTGATGTCAATCGAGATCAGGAATTGAAGCAGCGCTTTGCGGCTGGCGGGATCATCCAGCAAGCCGGTCACGCCGCCTGCCTCGCGATGGACCTGATTTTCGAGGACACATTCCAGCGTGAGGCAGGAGCCGTTATGGAAGTAGGGCGGGAAGGCGTAGATGCTCAACAGGGAGGGCGGGTTGAATCCCAGTTGACCCAGCGCCGCAGCGTTGTTGGCGTTCTTCTCGATTGGGTTTGCCGGGTCGAACGTCCCTACATTTTGCAGGAAGCGGGAGAGTTGCCCAAGCGGCGGTTCGGGCGGGGCGCCGAGTGTGATGGTCTCCGGGAAGGGCGAGACGCGGGCGTAATCCACCTGCGGGGTTGACCACTTTGGTCCGCCGTGACAAGCCTGACAATTCGCCTGCGTAAAGAGCTGGCGTCCCTGCGCAATTTGCTGACCGAGGTCGCTGTTGGGGTCCACGCCGCGATACGGCGAGACGGGCGATGTGATGCGGAACTGCGTCCAGGCGACGATGGCATCCCACGCGCCAAACCCTCCAACGTGCAGCTGAGAACGGTTTGCATTGGGCGGGTCGAACGCCTTGACATTGGGGTCCTGGTCTGTGGTGCCGGGCAGGACGATCAAGCCCGGTCCGCCGGAAACGCCGCGGATGTTCAACTCGAAATCCTCCAGTTCATCGAACACAGCGGAGTAGTTCAAAATGCGCTGGTTGCCGGTTGGGTTCTGCGGACTGAAAGTGGCATTCAGTGGAATGCTCTTGCGCGGACCGGATGCAAACGCCCAGACCACGCCGTCGCTTAATCCGTCCGGGTGACAGCTGGAGCAGGCTTGCCAGCCTTCATTGGACATGCGCTCCGAAACGCCTTCATCGAATTCGCCGCGCGAGGAATGGAACAACTCGTTGCCCGCGAGGAACTTCGCCGCATCCGACCCCGCCGGGGGCAGGTCAGTAGACTGGATGCGGGTCGTTTCAACTTCGGGCGAAGCGGTCAAATCCACCACGGAAACATCCTTCGAGATGAAGTTGTACACGTAGGCGCGCGTATCCGCATTGTTGATCACGATTCCGCGCGGGTTCTTGTGCACGTCAATTGTCAGCACGCGGGTGGTATCGCCCTCGGCAGGCACCGATACCACGGACGGCACGCCGTTGTCATCGAGGGTGATCTTCACCAAAACATCGCTTGCCGCGGAAACGATATACCCTTCGTTGGAGGCATGTTTGAACGCCACCGCCCAGGGGTTGGCAAGGAACAACCTGGGGGTGAACGTTTGCGCTTTGACCGCGGCGTGCAAATTGATCGTGCCGCCGGGGAGTTCGGATTTCGCCGCTACATCGAAGACGGAGAGGAACGCCTGCGTATCCACGTTGAATTTAACGGGTCCCTCCGGCGAGGCGGCGATATTGGGCAGGTAGCCCCGCCCATTCTTCAGGACGATGGATTGCAATTGATTCGGGTAGGCAAAGGTGGGTTCCTTATCGCTTCCGCCAAACGCGGTGCGGTCTGCCGTGAAACCGGTATCGTGTGCCGCGAGCGTGACCGCGCCCTGGATTTGCGTATCGTCCGTTGTGGAAATGATGAAGACCTTGCCCTCACTGCCCTGGTCCAATCCCGGTCCGCCGGATGCGGTGGGCTGGGAGAGGAACTGGGTCACGTAAACGAACTGCTGACCCGCGCCGCCGTTGTTGTTCGTAATCGCCACGCCGCGCGGCTGGACTCCGGGGATGTTAATCGTGCCGACGACCGAATTGCTGGCGGTATCAATGATCGAAACGGTGTTCGAAGCGGAGTTTGCCACGTAGGCGCGCGAGCCGTCCGGTGTGAGTGCAATACCGTACGGCTCGGCGCCGACGGGAATATCCGCCACTTTCGATTGCGAGGCGAGATCAATCACAGAGACCGTGCCGCTGATTTGGTTGGTCACATAGGCAAACGCCTTGTTCGGGGTGATCACCACGGAGCGCGGTTCCTCGCCGACTTGAATCTCGGCGAGTTTTGCATTCGCATCGCCCGCCACGTTGATGAGAGTGACCGTCCCGTTCAGCGTGTTGGCAACGACGAGCAGAGAGTCGTCGTCGCTGATGGCGATGGGGCTGGAATAACTGGAGTTTTTCGCAATGGGCCCCGCCGCCTGTTCGGGGGGTGGAGCCTGTTCGGTTGCGGCTTGCCCGCCGCCGCACGCGCTCAGGAAAGCGAGCAGAGCCACAACCATGACTCGAAGAACCTGATGAATTAATTTCGATGGCATACCGTCTTCTCCTTTTCCAAGATGGTTATCTGTTCGCCGATGGCGCTGGCACGATAAGACGAATCATGCCCGTCCCTTCCAGGGAAAGCGCTGGCACATCATTCGCATTTCAACCGCAGCCGGTCATGCGGAGTTGATTCCGCGACCAAAGGCATCGCGCCATGGCCTCTTCGCCAATGGCGAAGTCTGTATGGAGTTCTCCCATGATAGAAGAAAGACCCTTCCAATCAAACCGCCTGGGGGAAGGGAAAGAAAAGAAATTGGTCAGCCGCTGCGGCTGACCAAAGTAAGTATTGCCGGGTAACGAATGTTATGAAGGTAAACCTTCGGGGCGGCGCATAGCATGAGTTATTTAACCCGAGTTGCTGCCTTGGTTTCAAGAGGCTTCCCTCACTCCAAACAAGGTTATATATTCTGGGATGACTTCCCCAGGGCAGGGTGAGGGCTTTTGGCGGGAAACCTAGAAAATCTATTGGAAGGTGGCAACTTGAGTTATTTACTCACCTTACGCAGTACTGCAACATTTATCCTGCCCAGGCAAGGCAACATAAATGTTGCAGTACGAGTAAACCGCGTACCACCAGTTATTTATTCCTGACCAGTTTATGCTCCACCGCGTACAATGCCGCCTGGGTGCGGTCTGCCACGCCCAGTTTGTCGAAGATCGCGCTCACATATCCCTTGACGGTCCCCTCGGTGAGGTGCAGGGCAAGCGCGATTTCCTTGTTGCTTTTCCCGCTGGCGATCAATTGCAGGATGTCGAACTCGCGCATCGTCAGCCGGGCATGCAGGGGTTCCTCGCCGCCCGTAACCTGGCGCATGAGAAACTGCTGGGCTTCGGGGTGCAGGGCGGGTTTCCCTTCGGCGGCGGAACGGATCGCGCCGAGCAGTTCCGGTTTGAGCACATCCTTGAGCATGTAGCCGATTGCCCCCGCCTGGATTGCATCGCGGACTCGCTGGTCTTCGGAAAAGGTCGTCAGCACCAGCACGCGCGTCGCCGGGCTGATGGCGAGCACGCGCCGCGTGGTTTCGATTCCATCGAGACCCGGCATGACCACGTCCATCAAAACCACATCCGGTTTGTGTTTTCTGGTCAGCGATAACGCTTCGTCGCTGTTGCCAGCCATGCCGACAACCTCAAAATCGCTTTCCTCGCTCAACAATATTTGCAATCCTTCGCGGACGATTTCATGGTCGTCCACAATCAATACGCGAATCGGTTTCATACGTGAATCTCCTTGAGAGGCACCGCCGCTTCCACCACAGTACCAACTCCCGGCGCGGAAACGATGCGTAACGTCCCGCCCAACGTCTCAGCCCGCTCTCGCATCGTTGTCATTCCCATGCCGCTCCCCTGATTCTCATTTCCAGCCTCGGTGGAATTGGGGTCGAACCCCGTGCCGTCGTCGCTGATCGAAAAGCGGAGCGTGTTCGGTTCGCCGCAATTGATTCGAATCGAAACACGGCGCGCGTGCGCATGTTTGATGGCGTTGTTCAGGGATTCCTGAATGATGCGGTACACACTTTCTTCGAGCATCGGTTCCCTGCCGGACCTCGAGCCCGTTCCCGGCCCAAAAAGTTTTTCGCCCTCCTTATCCACATCCACCTGAATCTTGATGCCCTCCTGCGAGTATTCCCCGGCGAGCAGGCGCAGCGCTCCCAACATTCCGAAGCGGCGGATTCTTTCCAGGGCGGTCAATGTGACGGGCAGGTTTCCACTTTCCAGATCTTCGCTGGGCTTCAATTCAAAAAGCAGAGAGCGCATCTCGCGCAGCGCCGTTTGACTCAATTCGAGCAAACGCATTATCCGCTTTTCGCCTTCCTGCGGGTCGCGCCGCCAGGCGGGGGCAATGGACTGGGCAACCAGGGTGGCGCTGAAAAGAAGCTGCGTCACTGAATCATGCAGTTCGCGCGCCAGCCTTTGGCGTTCCTGCAAGACGGCGAGCTGTTGACCGCGTTCCTGCAGCAGGGTCTGCTGCATGCGATGGTCAATCGCAACCGCCAGTTGAGCCGCCACCGCGCAGTAGGGGCTGAGACTCTCTTCGCCCCATTGGTGCATGCCCGGATGACTTAACACAACCAGTCCGATGCGCTGGCTTCTCACCATCAAGGGAATCATTGCCAGCGCCCAACGTCCGGTCTTCACCTGAATTTCGCGCAAAGCGGGCGGCACGATGGGGTCGGTGCGCACGTCTGCAATGGCGATGGTCTGACCGGCGTCGAGAATCGGATCGAGATTATCCCGAACGTAAGGCAGTCTTTCCTGCGGGTGTTCCAACCCTGCTGTGGGCGACCAGCGTCCCCGTACCACAACGACGCTGCGTTGACCGTTTTCATCGTGCTCGTACAGGCAGATATTGCAGACGTATCGTCCGCCTGCGGCTACCTGGTCGAGGTAGGCGTCAATCACCCCGTCCACATCGTCGGAGAGTCCGATGCGCTGGCTGGTTTCGTAGAGCAGGCGCATTTCATCGAGCGCGCGCTGGTTGGTTTTGAACAGATTGGCGTTATGGATTGCGACCGCCGCATATTGGGCGAAGAGTTCCAGGGTTTCGGCGTCGTGTTCATTGAACCGGCGCGGCGCTTCGACGCCGATTCCGAAGAAACCGATCATTTTCTCGCCCCATCGAATCGGCACACCGATGACTGAATGTTCCGCCAGTTCGGGCAGCGTCGGCTGATTGAGGTCGCCGTACCGCTCCAGCTGTACCGTCCGTCCGTCCCGCAGCACAACGCCAGCCAGCCCGATGCCGGAAACCATTTCCGCGCCCATTTCCTCCTCCGGCATGTTGTATACCGCCACCGTCCGAATGACGGTTTCCCCATTGCGTTCCGCCGTCAAGCCGATGGTCCCGTGCGTCGCTTCGATCAGGGTGACGGCGCCGTGGAGAATATTGGATAACAGCGGGTCCAGCGCCAGCCCGCTGCTGATGGAAGCCATGACTCGCTGAAGGATATCCACCCGGCGCGCGGCATCGGCGGATTCCTGTTCCTGGATTGGGGGAGGTTGGAAAGTGGAATTCAAACCGTTCTGCTTGTCTTTGAGAGAAAAGAGACCAATAATGGATAAATTATATACCAAACATCCCCCGGAATGCAGAGAGGCTTGGAAAGCGTTTTGGAAATCAAATTTGTCCGATCCCGAACTTGCAAAATAGGATTTCCCCATTGATAATTATCGAAACTCAAGGAGATCACACATGACCACCGTTACCGTCATCGGCGCAGGCAGCGCTTCGTTCGGGGAAAATACGCTTGCCGCCCTCATGCGCTCGAAGAAACTCAAAGGCTCCACCCTGCGTCTCGTGGATCGCAACCCGCAAAGCCTCGATATCGTTCACCGGCTCGCCAACCGCTTGAACCGGGAATGGGATTCAGGCTTGTCCATCTCTGCGCACACGCATCACAAGGATGCGCTCGAAGGCGCGGACTTCGTGGTATCCGCCATCGAAGTGGGACCGCGCGAGGAATTATGGAAGTCCGATTTTGAAATTTCATTGAAGTATGGCGTTCGCCAGCCCTACGCCGAAAACGGCGGACCCGGCGGTTTTGCACACGCAGCGCGTAATGTCAAACCCGTTTTGGAAATCGCCCGCGATATGGAACAGGCGTGTCCCGATGCGTGGTTCATCAATTTCACCAACCCGATGGTTCGCATTTGCGATCTTATCCATCGTCACAGCAGGATCAGGGCGGTGGGCTTGTGCCATCAAATCTATGCCGGTTATGGCATGGTCGGCACGGCGCTTGCCAAAGACCTCGGTATTGAAGTGCCCGAAGGTCTTGAAGGCATGCACGCGGATGTGCTTCAACATCCGCTTCAGCAACGGGTGGTGCATCAAACCGTCCCGCTGGTGGACATCCGCGCGGCGGGGACGAATCACTTTACATGGATACTTTCCATTCACGACAAGCGGACGGGGGAGGATTTATATCCCCTGTTAAGGAAGCGCTTCCTTGAACTGGATGAAACATTCGAGCCGCTCACGCGCCGCGTCTTTCAGGACTTTGGGTTGTTCCCCGTGCCTGGAGATACCCATCTCTGCGAGTATCTCCCCTGGATGAGCGACCCCGTCACCAAGCCGTGGGAGACGTTCAACATCCGCTTGTACGACTGGGACGTGATGGCGGGCTTGCGCGACTTCAGCCTCGACCGCTTGAACGAAATGGCAAACGGCGGAATGACCGTGGAAGGTCTGCTCGAAACTGATTCGGAGGGCGCATTGGAAATGATCGAGAACGTGGCTTTTGCGGGTAATCATTACCACCTTGCCGCGAATCTCCCAAACGCAGGGCAAATTTCCAATCTGCCGGCGGGCGCAATCGTTGAAACGCCCGTCCATGTGAACGGGGCGGGGATTCATCCCGTGCACGTCGGCGCGCTGCCCGAACCGGTTGCAGAGTTATGCCGCCGCGAGTTGATGGTTGCGCAATTGTGCGTGGATGCCGCCGTGGAAGGAAATTATGAAAAGGCGCTGCAGTGTCTGCTGCTCGATCCGGTCGTGACGGATATGCGCGCTGCCAGGAACATCCTCGACGATTATCTGAAGACGTATCGCAGCCACCTGCCGCAATTCTGGAAGTGATGTGCGTTCATGGAACGGATGAAATCAAGGACGGGCTTTGAACAGCCCGTCCCTTTTTCTTAAAGACGTTAAAGACCTTAAGAACCTTAAATATTTTTTCATTCCCCATCGAAAAGATGTATATAAGACCTGCAAATATTTTAAGATAAATATATCTTCAAAAACCTTTACATAAATCAATTGTTGTATAAAATAACAACAGGTTAATGATTATTCATTGATGAATGAATCGTTGATGAACTGATGATGATGAAAATAAATGAACATGATTCAATAATGTTGAATCAATAAAGCGATTGTGTAGTAAGAACAACAAAGGAAAAATCATGTATATCTGCATACTGACAAGCACTCCAGATGAAAACGATGTACCCTATGACCCGTCGCCTTACATGAAGGGTTATCGCTGGAAACAGCATCATGTGGAGCCCGTGAACGTTGAAAAACAAATCAAAAGTTTAATGGACGAAGGCGTGGATGTCTTCGTCAATTTGTGCGACGGCACACCCGACGACGCGCTTTCGGGCATTGCGCTGGTAAAAGCGCTCGAAAAATACAACGCCGCCTTCACCGGCGCGGATTCGAAGTTCTTCGACCCCACGCGCGACGAGATGAAGAACGCCGCAAAGCGCGTCTCCGTTCCCACGCCAAATTGGATCTTCGTCCATCGCGCGGAGGATGCGGAAAAGGTCGTCAAACGCCTCAAATTTCCCATGCTCGTCAAGCCGCCGCATGGATACGCCAGCGTGGGCATCCGCCGCAACTCGCGGGTCGAAACCATCGAGCAGCTGCGCGAACAATTGAAACTCGAGATCAACGAATTCGGGCGCGCCCTGGTCGAGGAATTCATCGAAGGACGCGAGTTCACCTGCCTGATTGCGGAGAACGCCGCAAACCCGGAGAAACCGTTTACCTTTACCCCCGTGGAATTCATCTTCCCCGACGGCGAGTCGTTCAAGCATTACGAAATGAAATGGGTGGATTATGAAAAGATGTCCGTCGCGGTGGTGGACGATCCGCGCATTGACAAGACCCTGCGCGAGCAGACCGTTCGCGTTTTCAAGGAGTTGGGCGGCAACGGGTACGCCCGCTGCGACTATCGCATGGATGCAGCCGGCACGATCCACATGCTTGAGATCAACCCCAACTGCGGCATATTCTATCCGCCGCATGAGCCGGGTTCCGCGGATTTCTCCCTCCTCAACGATCCGACCACCAACCACGCCAGGTTCATGAAACTCATCATCCGCAACGCGCAATTCCGCCAGACGCGCGTCGCGGCGGAACGCATCATCAAACGCCAGCAGCGCAAACGCGAACGCGTGCCGGTCGAGCAGATGGCTTACACCTAAGTAGTCGGTCATAAGTTTTTAGAAAACAAATTTCTGCTCATGCCGCCG
The DNA here is from genome assembly GCA_024434165.1 of Chloroflexota bacterium. Classification (GTDB taxonomy): domain Bacteria; phylum Chloroflexota; class Anaerolineae; order Anaerolineales; family Villigracilaceae; genus Villigracilis. Next base: position 10,531 of record QMIW01000045.1, read on the forward strand.
TCCTCGGCGGCGGGGACGCCGCCGGGAGCGTATTTTTGTAAAATTTATTTCGACCGACTACTTAACAAAACAAAACGGGACACAGCAATGTGCCCCGTTTTTATTCCTGAAGGATGCCCGCCCCCGCGCTGGCTTTGCATACATACACACCCGCTTCCAGCCCGGACCTTTGCCTGTACGCCGCGCTCACAGCCTGGGTAAACGCCTCCGCCTGATCCTCCCTCACCAAAGCCGCCGCACAGCCGCCGAATCCCGCCCCGGTCATGCGCGCGCCGTAACAGCCCTCCTGCTCCCGCGCGCACTCGACCATGAGATTGAGCGCGTCGTTCGTCACCTCAAAATCGTCGCGCAGGCTGTTGTGGCTGGCGTTGAACAACCCGCCCAGGCGTTTTACATCCCCCTTTTCCATCGCATCAATTGCTTCCAGGACACGCGCATTTTCTGTAACGATGTGGCGCGCACGCTTGAAAGCAACTTCACTTAATCCACTTTCCAAGCCCCACTTTCCCAGGTCCTCCACGCTCACATCGCGCAGCGCCTCGACCCCAAACCACTTCGCCGCCTCTTCGCATTGGCTTCTTCTCTCGTTATACGCCGAATCCACCAAACCGCGCCGGGTGGAAGTATCCAAAATCACGATGGATATGCCCCGGGGCAGGGGAATGTGCCGGGTTTCGAGCGAACGGCAATCCAGAAACAGCGCATGACCTTCCCGACACGCCGCGCTCGCCATTTGATCCATGATCCCGCAGTTGACGCCAACCCATTCGTTTTCCGCTTTTTGCGCCAGTTTTGCCATCTTCGTTGCATCCCATTCGATGTTGGATATGGCGGCGAAGGCGCGGGCAGTTGCCAGCTCCACGGCGGCGGAGGAGGATAGACCCGCCCCGCGCGGTATATCGCCGGTCATCACGGCGTCGAATCCGCGCAGGGAATAGCCCGCCTCCATGAGTTGATGGGCGACACCTTTGGGGTATTCGATCCAGCCGGAGCCCCGGGCGAGGGAAGTTAGCAGAAAACCGGACTCAGCCCCGAGGTCCAGGGAAAAGAGGCGCACCTGTTCGTCGTCGCGCGGACGCAGCGCAAGCCATACGGCGCGGTCAATCGCCATCGGCAGGACAAATCCATCGTTGTAATCCGTATGCTCGCCGATCAGATTGACCCTCCCCGGCGCGCGGACGATTAACTCCGGTTTGGCGTTAAAATGGGCTGCATACTGTTGAGAGAGAGTTCCTGTATCCATAACCGCGTTTATACCATAGAGGACTACATGACCGATTTGGAGCTGCTTGAGCGTTATGAACCTGTGATGCGTTTTGCCAAAAGCGAGCGTTTTTTTCCGATGGCGGTGGAACCATACCTCGAACGATGTCTGATCTTCCCAAGCGGACCGATGGGGGCGGCGGAGGCGCTTTCTCACATTCACGAACCGATGGCGGAGCGAATCGGAAAGTTGAAGAGCCATGAGCATTTTCTGCGGTTTGTGAACAAGCCGCTGTTCGATTTCGATGCGTGGATCTGGTGGGGCGCGCTTTCTGCGCTTGCTCTGGGAGCGGGCTGGTTCACGCTCGGTTTGACGGGGTTGGAGATTGCAATCGGCGTTTCACTGATCGCGGCGCTGGTCATCTTTATGGCTGCATCGCCCATTCGCCTGCGAATCATCCCGGCTGTGCTGGCGGTTATCGTATTTCTCGTTTTGGGATTTGCGCCGATCTGGTTGTTCTTGAATCCCATGCCGTACGTCAGTATTGCGATTGAATACCTTGTTTTGCTGCCGATCTATCTGCTGCTCCTGTTTATCTGGCTGGTGAACATCCTGCGTTGGATCATCGAACGGATACTTCCCGAAGGTCCGGGTCTGGTGATGGATATGCTCTCGCAAGCCACGGAACGCATCGCGCGCGAGGCGTATTATCAATATGCCGATATTTTGAAGAAGCACCACCAGGCGGTGTACTACGGGCGCGTGGTTCGGGAGGAGGATGAAGCGGAGAATCTCTGGACGGTCCTGCAATATCATTTCTTTTACGCCTTCAACGACTGGCGGCTGGCGGCGAACGGATTCAATCATCACGAAGGGGATTGGGAGATGGCGGCGGTCTATTTGAAGAATGGGGAGCCGTACGCCGTCCTGCTCTCACAGCATGGCGCGGGAAATATCGAGAGGTGGGAGAATGTCATCAAGGCGCGCGACCGGGACGGAAAGGAGACCACACATCCCGTCATTTATGCCGCGCTTGGCTCGCACGCGAATTACAGCCGCCCGGAGGTGATTCGCTCGCCGGGCATGTACAAGCCGGGAAAATTGCAGCGCTTCCTCTTTTGGTTCGACGGGTTGATTCATTATCTATTCCTGCTCCTCAACCCGAATCAAAAGGCGCGCCAGATCGCCATCGAAGAATTCCGCGCCAGACCCGCCCATTTCCTTGCCGAGGGCGCCCTCAGCGAATTGAAGGATGAATTCGACCGCTACGTGGTGCGCCTTCCCATGGAAATCGCCACAGGCGACGGGCTGCGCATCGGATTTCAGGGCAGGAACTCGGAAGAGCCCATGGAGCGCTCGGAAAACTTTTTGAAACGGGTCATGTCGGAACGGCGCACCACGCTCCTGCCAAACCGCGAGTGGAAGCGTGTGCTATTGAATTCCGAGCCGGGTTGGGTACAATATAAGGGATTGTGGGGTGTGAAGAGTCTGCTGGGCGAGGAGTCGGGTCCGCCTGGACCGAAGTGGAGCAAGCCGAAGAAAAAACAGGCTGATGTGACCCGGCGGGTGCGTTGGGAAAAGCCGCTGGATTGGCTTATGGAGTTGGAGAACAACAAACATTAATTCGTCACAAGGAGAATGCCATGTCGTTTTCACAAGCGCTTGAAGTCGTTATTGGGTTGATTTTTGTCTATTACGTGCTGGGCTCCATCGTTTCATTGATCACACAATGGATCAATGAAGCGTTCGAGACGCGCGGCAGGTCGCTGGAAAAGCACCTGATGCGAATCGTCGGCGACAAGCAGGTGGGAGATTTTGTGAAACTCCCGCAGCTGCAGTCGCTGCGCCCCATCCGCTATAAGAATTGGATGAGCGTCTTCACGTCCGCCACGGAACCGAAGAAACTCGAAAAGATTCCCGTCGCCACGCTGGTGGATTCCTACTTCGATTTCGTCGGTCTGACCGCCACCAGGGAAGTAAACGCGGAGGGGTTGAAGAACCTGCTCAACACCCTGCCGGATACCGAGACCAAACGGGCGGTCATCCAATGGATTGACCAGGGCGTGACTGACATCAAGGAACTGCAAAAACGCACCACGACCTATTTCGCCGGCGTGATGGATCAGGCGGCGGCGACGTTCAAAGCCAACGCCCGCAGTTTCGTAATCGTCCTCTCCATTTTCCTCACGCTTCTGCTCGGCACCGACAGCATCGAACTTGCGCGGACGCTGTGGACCAATGCCAGCGTGCGCGCGCTTGCCGTCGCGCAGGCGGAAGCGGTCGCCCAGCAGGAAGGCGGCGAAGCGAAAATTGACGACCTGATCGAGCAATTGAGCGCCTTGAACATTGTGCGGATCGGCTGGTGGCAGATGGAAGCCCCGGACGGCAATTGGGGCGGGTTTATCGCGCTGAAGGTTCTGGGATTAAGCCTGACCGCTGCCGCGGTTTCACAAGGCTCGTCCTTCTGGTACGATTTGCTGAAGAAGGTTGTCTCTCCCTCCAAGGGCGGTGGAGGAGGCGGAGGCGACAGCGGCGAAGCAAAAGGTTGATGAAAAAGCCTCCGAGGTTGTAAGGACCTCGGAGGCTCCGTTATTGGGAAGACCACCTTGCGTAGACCGCCTGCGAGAGCAGGCGGTTCGCGCTTTTTTCGCGCGTCACCAGTTCGCCGCTGTCCAACTCCCCCTTGTGGTTTTTCATCATTTCATCCACTGCCTGTGCGATGTGAATGGCGGAAGCCCGCACTGCGTACACTGTGACGATCACGAACAGCGGGCTCGCGCTCAGGCACTGCCTGCATATTTCCAGCAAACTCGGCAGGGATTTATACACTTCCCACACTTCACCTTTCGGTCCGCGCCCGAATTTTGGAGGGTCGAGGATGATGCCGTCGTATTGGACGCCGCGCCTGGCTTCGCGCTGGATGTATTTCATCGCATCGTCCACGATCCAGCGGATGGGTTTATCGCCTAAGCCCGATAACTCCTGATTCTCCCGCGCCCATGTCACGGACTTTTTCGAAGCGTCCACGTGAGTCACCGATGCGCCCGCCGCCGCGGCTGCCAACGTTGCAAGACCGGTATAACCGAACAGGTTGAGCACGTTCGGCTGGTGATTCGCTTTCTGGATGGAATCCGCCATAAAGTCCCAGTGAGAGGCGGCTTCGGGAAAAACCCCGAGGTGGCGGCCCGGCGTCGTCATCGCCCAGAATTTCAGGATCCCCCTCTGTCCCCCCATCCCGCCTTGCGGGATAGGGGAATGAAAAGGGGGCAAGGGATAACTCATCGTCCATTTCTCGTCCACCCTTTTCTTAAACTCCCAGTGACCGCCGCTCTCCTCACCGGTGGGGATGAAGACCGCGTGGGCGTTATCCCAATCGGATTGCGGCAGGGCGCGGCTCCACATTGCCTGCAATTCGGGGCGGGCGAAGGTGTATTTGCCGAAACGCTCCAGTTTTAACCCGTCGCCGGAGTCAATTAGTTCATAATCCTGCCAGCGGGCGGCTTCAAGCAGGGTAAAAGCGGGGGGATGGGTCATTTGGCAACGCCTTTGAAATGGGAAAAAAGTACCATGCCACTTGATTTTTCACCGTAAGACGGTATAATAAGTGGTAGAAAGTGGTATAAAGTGGTAAGGACGCCGGGCTGCCCGGCGTTCGCGTCATTAAAAGGAATAGTAGCACAAATGTTCTTGGGTCAGTTCCAGCACAACCTCGACGATAAGGGCCGCCTGATGATTCCGGCGCGCTTTCGTGAGTTGCTGGAAGGCGGCGCCTTCATCACCCAGGGGTTCGACAAATGCCTCATGGTGATGACCGAAGCGTACTTCAAACAGGTTTATGCGCGCATCGAAGCCATGAACCTCGCCGACCCGACCGCCCGTCTCCTGCGCCGCCTGATTCTTGCCAACGCCTACCCGGTGGAAGTGGACAAGGTCGGGCGCATCCTCGTTCCGCAGAACCTGCGCGCTTTTCTTGGCATTGCGAGCGGCGAACTGGTGGTGGCGGGGCAGGGCGAGTACTTTGAAGTGTGGACTCCCGGTGAATGGGGCGGGCAGATGGCTCTGCTTCAGGACACCGAAGCCAACAACGCGCGTTTCTCGACGTTGGACCTGTCGAAATCGTCGTAGCGCAATTTTCCAAATTGCGCAGCAACATGCACAAACCCGTACTTTACAAAGAGATTATACACGCTCTGCAACCCCGCTCCGGCGGTCGGTATGTGGATGGCACCCTGGGCGCGGGCGGACACGCTCGCGGCATTCTGGAGGCTTGCGCGCCGGATGGGCAGCTGCTGGGTCTGGATGTAGACCCTCAGGCGCTGGCGCTTGCTCGTGAGACCTTGGCTCCTTACGAGGGGCGCATTCATCTCGCGCAAGCCTCCCACACCACGCTCGGCGAACAACTCGCTTCACTGGGCTGGGATGCGGTGGACGGCATCGTCCTCGACCTGGGTGCGTCGTCCATGCAGTTCGACAGCCCCGAACGCGGCTTCTCCTTCCTGCAGGAAGGTCCGCTGGATATGCGTTTTGGGATCAACGCGGCGATGACGGCGGAGGAGATCGTCAACACCTTCGATGAAAAGGAACTGGCAGACATCATCTTCCGCTATGGCGAAGACCGTGACGCAAGAAAAATCGCCCGCGCCATCGTGATGAGCCGCCCGCTTCGCACTACGGGACAGCTGGCAGCCCTTATCGAAAAAATCTCTCCCCGACGCGGTGACCGTGTCCACCCTGCCACGCGCACGTTTCAAGCCCTGCGAATCGCCGTCAACGACGAATTAGCCGCAGTGGAGAAAACGCTCCCTCAAGCCGTGACAGCCCTGAAGTCTGGCGGGCGATGCGCGGTGATTTCCTTCCATTCGCTGGAAGACCGCATCGTCAAGGATTTTTTCCGCGAGCAGAGCAGGGATTTGATCAATCCGCCATACGAAAAGATTTATGAATCCGAACGCAAGGCGGTCGTGAAACTGGTCAACAAAAAACCGATCCTGCCCTCGGAGGAAGAGATACGCGGAAACCCGCGGGCGCGCAGTGCGAAGCTTAGAGTGATCGAGAAGTTGTAACGCAAAATTCATTTTGCGGCGAAGCGAGATAAGTCTCACGGTACTGCAAAATGTATTTTGCGAGGCACTGAAATCAACGCCATGAACATACCAAACGTCAACCACCTGATCCATGCCTACCGCATCGCTCCCTGGCGCGTCCAGCGCCAGTGGATCGGTAATGCCCTGCTGGCGGTGGTTGTCCTTGCAATGGCGGCTGCGCTGTATTTGAATGTAACCTCCCGCACCGCAATTGCCGGGCGCGAGATCCAGGACCTGACCACCGCCATTGCCCTCAGCCAGCAGGTAAGCAGCGACCTGCAAACCCAGCTGGCGGCGTTGACCTCCGCAACCGCGATGGAGTTTCGCGCGCGCGAGATGGGCTTCCGCCCGATCGAGCCGGACGAAGTGGAATACCTGGTTGTGCCGGGGTACGTGACGCCGCAGCCGATCAACCTTTCCTCTTCCGCCCTGCCGCAGTTGAGCGCGCTGACCATCCCGCCGGAATATAACCAGTCCCTGCTCGATTGGCTGGACGAACGGCTCTCTTCTCCGCGAGGTATGCAGTGAGACAGCAATATGTGCGCCGCAGTCAGGTGCTGGCTGGGGTGCTGGCTTTTTTTGCGTTTGTCGTCATCGTACAGTTGACGCGCATCCAGAACAGCCCGGAGGCGGCGATCTTTCGCCAGCAGGCGGAGAACTACGCCTACGAATGGAAGACCTTCTATCCCAATCGCGGCGAGATCTACGACCGCAACGGTCGTTTGCTGGCGGGGCAGAAAACCGTCTACGAGATCGGTGTGGACTTGAACACCGTCACCGACCCGCACGCCATTGCATTTGCGGTGGGCAACACCCTCGGCATGGATTACAACCAGATCATGAACGTCATCCAGAACCCGCCGGAGGGAATCACCTACATCGTCATCGCGGATTTCGTCGAGGCGCAGGATGCGCTCTATCTTCAGGAATTGAAGAAGGCACTGAACGATCAGGCTCCCGAAGGCGCGCTCGGCGGTCTGACCGGTTTGCAGTTCAAGCCGCACCCGCAGCGCAGTTACCCTGAGAATGATTTGGGCGCGAACGTTTTGGGCTTCGTCAACCGCGAGGGACGCGGCTACTTCGGCGTGGAGGAGAAATACAACGACCTGCTGGCGGGCAACCCGGTGCAGGTGCTCGTGCCCACCGACCCCAACAAGGCATTCGAGATTCCGCGCGTGCCAGACGGCACGACGTTGATCCTCACCATCAACCGCGACCTGCAAGCCGCCGCGGAAGACATCCTCGATACGGCGCTGGGCGAATACGGCGCGGTGGAAGGCGTCATCGCCATCATGAATCCGCAAAACGGGGAACTGCTCGCGCTTGCCACATCGCGCCGCATGGATTTGAACCAGTTTTGGAATTACAACGTGGTGTATCCCAACGCCACCGATTTCAACCCCGTGATTTCAAAGACCTACGAACCCGGCTCGGTCATCAAGATCCTCACCATGGCAGCCGCGCTGGACAGCAGCACCGTCACCCCCAACACAACCTATCTGGATACCGGCGCCATCCTCATCGGCGGCGTGACCATCCAAAACTGGGACCGCAACCCCTGGGGCGTTCAAAACATGGTCGGTTGTCTTCAACATTCGCTCAACGTGTGCATGGTCAACCTCGCCTCGCAAATGGGCGCCAACACGTTTTACGGCTACATGGATGCCTTCGGGCTGGGGCACCTCACCGGCGTGGACCTGGCTGGGGAAGCGGCAGGCAGGCTCAAGGTCCCGGGTGATTCGGATTGGTATCCCGTTGACCTCGGCACCAATGCCTTTGGTCAGGGCGTGGCGGTCACTCCGATTCAAATGATGGCGGCGGCTTCGGCGGTTGCCAACGACGGGCGCATGGTCATCCCGCATGTGCTCTATGCGATGGTGCGCGAAGGACGCCAGTACAATGTTCCCGCCCAGTTTGGCGGCTCGCCTATTTCCGCCCAAACCGCAGACATCCTGACCGAAATGCTCGCCATCTCGCTCGAATCCGAATCGTCGCTCGCGCTGGTTCCCGGCTACCGCATTGCCGGCAAGACCGGCACGGCGCAGATCCCGGTCAACGGGCTGTACGACACCAGCGAAACCAACGCATCCTTCCTCGGCTGGGGACCGGCGGACGACCCGCAGTTTATGATTTACGTCTGGCTCGAAAAGCCAACCACCTCTCCATGGGGCTCAGAAACCGCCGCGCCCGTCTTCTCGGAGATGGCAAAGAAAACCGTCATTCTTTTGGATATTCCGCCCGATTCGATTCGGCAGCGGCTCGCCTCTCAATAACATGCTGACCCTGGCAGACGTCCTCGAAGCCCTGACCGCCATTCGCCCCGCGAATGCAACCGCCGTCATCACCGAAGCGGCAATTGATTCGCGCCAGGCGATTCCCGGCTCTCTCTTTGTGGCGATTCCCGGCGAAAGCGTGGATGGACACGACTTCATCGGCGATGCCTTCAAGAGGGGGGCGTCTTTTGCTTTAATCCAGCGGGACGTGAACGCCTCCCACCCGACTTTGGACCTGCGCGGCGGTCTGACGGCTTCCCCCACCCTCGAAGCGGATTCGCCTCTCCTTTTGCGTGTAGACAACACAGTCTCCGCCCTGCAGCAGATTGCCCGTTTCTGGCGGCGAAAACTGACAAACCTGCGCGTGATCGGAATCACCGGCAGTGTGGGAAAATCCACCACCAAAGAGATGGTGGCGGAAGTGCTCAGCGTCCGTTACCGCACGCTCAAAAGCCCCGGCAATTTGAACAACGAGATCGGCTTGCCGCTCACAGTGCTGCGCCTGGGTTCCGGCTACGAACGCGCCGTGCTGGAGATGGGGTTCTACGTCCCCGGTGAGATTCAATTCCTGTGCGATATTGCCCAGCCGCAGATCGGCGTCGTCTCGAACGTGGGTACGGTTCACGCCGAGCGTGCCGGTTCGCAGGAAGCCATCTTCCGCGGCAAGAGCGAACTGCCCCAGTCGCTCCCGCCGGACGGAGTCGCCATCCTCAACTTCGACGACCCCTGGGTTCGCAAAATGGAAGAGAAGACCAAAGCCCGCGTCTTCTTCTACGGGCTTTCTCCCGAAGCCGACCTGTGGGCGGACCAGATCGAAGGGCTTGGCTTGGACGGCATCCGCTTCCGCCTGCATTACAAAGGCGAGATTCTGCACACCCGCATCCCGATGATCGGGCGTCACTCCGTGCATACGGCGTTGCGCGCCGCGGCGGTTGGGTTGAACGACGGGCTGACCTGGCAGGAAATTCTCGAAGGTCTTTCGCACGGGCACGCCCAACTGCGTCTCGTGGCGGTGCGCAGCAATATTGGCGCGTTGATCCTCGACGATACGTACAACGCTTCGCCCGAATCCATGCTGGCGGCGTTGAACCTGCTCGATGAACTCGACGGGCGCAAAATCGCCGTATTGGGCGACATGCTCGAACTCGGTCCTTACGAACGGCAGGGACACGAACTGGTGGGCATGCGTGCCGCTCAGGTGGCGAAGGTTCTGCTCACCCTCGGCACGCGCGGACACATCATCGCCGAAGCCGCCCGCCGCGCTGGAATGAAGCCCGCACATGTTTTTGAATTCGAAGAGATTCCTCCCATTGTGGATTGGCTGATGAAAAACCTGACCTCGAACGACGCCGTTTTGATCAAGGGGTCGCATGGCTTGCGCATGGACCGCATCACCGCCGCGTTGGAGGTGCGCTCGTGAGAGATATTGCCCTTTCCCTCAGCCTGGCGGCTTTGTCGTTCATCATGACCGCCATTTGGGGCGGACCTCTCCTGCGCATCCTGCGTCATTACAAGATCGGCAAGATCATCCGCGTGGAGGAGCCCGGTCATCACGGCGTCAAAATGGGCACGCCCACCATGGGCGGTGTGATGTTCATCCTGCCGGTGCTGCTGCTCAGCGGTCTGCTCAATGCGGTTGCGTTGATCGGCGTGACGACCGGCGGGGTGGGGCGCTCCATCCTCCTGCCGATGGCGGTGATGGTGGCGTTTGCCATCCTCGGCGCGGTGGATGATTGGGAGGGGATTCACGGCAAACGCAAGGGCGACGGCATGCGCGCCCGTACCAAGTTCATGTTCCAGGCGGCGCTGGCGCTGGTTATCGCCTACATTCTAAAATACGTATTTGACGCGCCCGACCTCTACCTGCCCGGCTTTTTCTTTGAGATCGAAATCGGCTGGCTCTACGTCCCGATTGCCGCGTTCATCATCATCGCTGAATCGAACGCCGTAAACTTCACCGACGGGCTCGACGGGCTGGCGGGCTTGATCGCCGCGACGGCGATTGCGGCGTTCGGCGGCATTGCTCTGATTCAGGAACAGGTGTATCTCGCGCGTTTCTGTTTCATCCTCGTCGGGGCGTTGTTCGGCTTCCTGTGGTTCAATGTGCATCCCGCCGAGTTGTTCATGGGCGATACGGGGTCGCTTTCTCTGGGGGCGGTGCTGGCGGTCGTCGCGTTGATGACCGGTCAGTGGCCGATGCTGTTGGTGATCGGCATCATCCCGTTGAGTGAAATGTTGAGCGTGGTCATCCAGATCGCTTACTTTCGCTGGACGGGCGGCAAACGCTTCTTCAAGATGGCGCCCATCCACCTGCACTTTGAATTGCTCGGCTGGAGCGAGACCCAGGTCGTGCAGCGCTTCTGGCTCATCGGTTTGATGTCGGCATTGATCGGCATTGGATTGTCGCAGGTGTAGTGATTATGTCATTGCGAGGAGGCGGCAGCCCGGCGAAGCACTCTCATACTATTTGTGAGATTGCTTCGGGCAAAGGGCAAGAGCGCCCTCGCAATGACGATTGAAACGATATGACCAATTGGATCAACACCCGCACCCTCATCCTCGGAGCCGCCCGGCAGGGACTCGCCCTTGCCCGCTGGCTCTCCCGCCACGGCGCGCGCGTGACCTTGAGCGATTCGCGCCGCGAGGAGGAACTTGCCCCCGCGAAGCAATCGCTTGCGGATGTGAACGTCTCGTGGGCGCTGGGCGGGCATCCGCTGGAACTGCTGGACAAGACCGACGTGCTTTGTCTCTCCGGCGGCGTGCCGCTGGATTTACCCATCGTGCAGGAAGCCGTCAAACGCGGCATCCCGCTTTCCAACGATTCACAGATTTTCATGGAAGTCGTCCCGTGCAAAACGATTGGTATTACCGGCTCGGCTGGCAAGACCACAACGACGACGCTGGTGGGTGAGATGGCGAAATTGGACCGCAGACCGCAGACCATTGACCATGGTTTGTCCGCCGTCCATCGTCCATCGTCCATGGTCTACATTGGCGGCAACATCGGCGACCCGCTCATCAACTACGTGGATGAGATGACTGCCGACGACATCGCCATCCTGGAACTGTCGTCCTTTCAACTCGAGCAGATGACCATTTCCCCGAACATTGCGGCGGTTCTGAACGTCACGCCGAATCATTTGGACCGGCACGGCACGATGGAAGCCTATACCAGCGCCAAGGCGCGGATTTTGGATTTCCAATCTGAAAACGACACGGCGATTCTTGGGCGCGATGATAAAGGCGCGTGGAGTTTGAAAAACCGCGTCAAAGGCAGGCTGTTGACCTTCAGTTTGCAGGAGTTGGAGGAAGGCTTGAACGGCGCATATCTCCATCACGACGGTTTATTGAGCCTGCGCGAGGGCTTTGCCTACGTTCCGCTCCTGCTGCGCGAGAAGGTGCAGCTGCGCGGCGACCACAACGTGGCGAACGTATTGGCGGCGTTCACCATCGGTCACGCGGCTGGCTTCAAACTGGACGATATGCTCGAAGCCGTGGAGGAATTTCGCGGTGTGCCGCACCGCCTGGAATTTGTCCGCGAATTGCGCGGCGCGCGCTGGTACAACGACTCGATTGCCACCGCTCCCGAACGGAGCATGGCGGCGATCCGCTCGTTTGATGAGCCGATCGTGCTTCTGCTCGGCGGGCGCGATAAAAACCTCCCCTGGGGCGAACTCGCCAAACTCGTCCACGCGCGCGTGGATCATCTCGTGGTCTTTGGCGAGGCGGGGGAGATGATTCAGAAAACCGTAACAGCCGTCGGCGGGGAACGAAGCGTGGATGTCCGCCGGGCGCAGACGCTCAAAGAGGCGGTGGCGCTTGCAGCGGAGGCTGCATCCGATGGCGATGTCGTCCTTTTATCGCCGGGGTGCACCAGTTTCGACGAGTTCAAGGATTTTGCGGAGAGAGGAGAAGCGTTTAGAAAATGGGTGTTGGAACTTTCGTAAAAGAGACCCTGCCCCAGCGCGCGCCGCGATTTTCGCGCGGGTTCGACATGCCCCTGCTGGTTGCGGTGGTGGCGCTGATCGTCTTCGGTTTGGTGATGTTGTATTCCGCTTCGTGGGATTTCTCGCGCGCCGCCTACGACGGCGATGCAATGTTCATGTTCAACCGCCAGTTGATGTGGCTTGGGCTTGGCTCGGCGGCGGCTGTTTTCCTCGCCTTCTTCGATTACCATCGCTGGCGCAAACTGGTGGTACCCGCCATGGCGTTCACCGTGCTGATGCTGATCGTGGTGTTGTTCATGAGCGAGATTCGTTTCAACGCCAAACGCGCCATCCTTGCCGGTTCGGTCCAGCCTTCGGAACTGGCGAAACTGGTTTCGATTTTGTACCTTGCCGTGTGGCTGTATGCGAAACGCGAATTTCTCAAGGATATTTCGCTCGGCTTGATTCCGCTCGGCGTGATTTTGGGGGTCGTGGGCGGTTTGATCTACCAACAGCCGGACCTGAGCGCCGCCGCCACCGTGTTGATGCTGGGCGGTCTGCTCTTCTTCCTTGCAGGCGGCGATTTGACGCAGATCGGCGGGCTTTTGTTGATCGCCGTCGCCGCCGCGTGGCTGGTGGTCTCCATCAGCCCGACCGGTCAGGAGCGCGTTGCGGATTTCATTGCGGGAATCAAAGACCCGCTGCAGGCGTCGTACCACGTGCGCCGCTCGTTCGAAGCGATTGTCAACGGCGGGTGGTTCGGCGTGGGCATCGGCAAATCACTCTCCAAAGTGACCGGCTTGCCCGTGCCTCCCACCGACAGCATCTTTGCGGTGGTTGTGGAGGAACTCGGCTGGTTCGGCGCGGTGGGGCTGATCGGTTTGTATGGTTTTCTGGTGTGGCGCGGGCTGGTCATTGCCCGCCGCGCGCCCGATATGCTCGGCACACTGCTGGCTTCCGGCCTGGCGATTTGGATCGGCATGGAAGCGCTCATCAACATGGCGGTCATGGTCGGCTTGCTCCCGTTTGCGGGAAACGCGCTTCCGTTTGTCAGCGCGGGCGGCTCCAACCTGGTGACCACGCTCGCGGCGCTGGGCATTCTCTTCAATATTTCGCGCCAGAAGAGCGAAGCCATCCTGTCGGACGAAGAATGGAGGTCGTACGGTGCGGTTGTTAATTTGCGCTGGTGGGACGGGCGGAGGCGTGTATCCCGCGCTCGCCGTTCACGCAGCGTTGAAGAGTAGGCATCCGAGCGTCGAGACCTTGTGGGTCGGCGGCGAAGGCGGCATGGAGGAAGACCTGGTGAAACGCGCAGGCATCCCCTATCGTTCCGTTCCTGCGGCGGGCGTTCACGGCGTGGGACTGCGCGCATTGCCGGGCAGCCTCGCCAAACTCGCGCGCGGCGCAGTCGAATCGCGCCGCATCCTCCACGAGTTCAAACCGGATGCGCTCTTCTTCACCGGCGGATATGTCGCCGCGCCGATGGCGGTTGCCGGGCGCAATGTTCCCATCGTGCTGTACGTGCCGGATATCGAACCCGGGCTGGCGCTCAAATTCCTCGGCTATTTTGCGGATGTCATCACCGTGACCGCGCCGGACTCCAGGAAGTTTTTCCCGCGCCCGGAGCGTGTGGTCCTCACAGGCTATCCGCTTCGCGCGGACCTCAAAGCCTGGTCGCGCGAGGAAGTTCACCAACGCTTCGGGTTTGACCCTGCCATTCCCACCCTGCTGGTCACCGGCGGCAGCAAGGGCGCGCGCTCCATCAACATGGCGGTTTTGAAACACTTGAACGAACTTTTGGAAATGGCGCAGGTCATCCACATCACCGGCTCGTTGGATTGGGAGACCGTCGAAAGCGGCGCCCGCCAACTTCCTGAATCGTTGAAACAGCGTTACCAGGCGATGCCCTACCTGCACGAAATGGGTGCGGCGCTTGCCGCGGCAGATCTGGTACTCTCGCGCGCGGGCGCATCCACGCTGGGCGAGTATCCGCTGTTCGGTCTGCCCGCTGTGCTGGTTCCGTATCCGTATGCGTGGCGCTATCAAAAGGTCAACGCCGATTACCTTGCCGAACGCAACGCCGCCGTCATCCTTCAGGATGAACTTTTGAACGAACAACTTCTGCCTGTGATCAAAGATATCCTCACGAACGAACACAAGCGGGATGCCATGCGCGCCGCCATGCAAAGCCTCTCCCAGCCCCGCGCGGCGGACGAGATCGCCAGCCAGTTGGTCAAACTGGCAGGAGTAGTGACACTATGATGAGCGTTGTTTACCTCTTTTGGATGTACGTCTTCCTCTTCGGAGTCATCGGCGCGATGCGCGGCTGGGCGAAGGAATTGATGGTCATTTTCAGCGTGGTCACTTCGCTGGCGGTCAACCTGCTTCTCGAAAAATACATCCCGCTGGTGCGCGACCTGGATAAAACCACCACATCCGTGTTTTGGATTCGCGTCCTCGTTCTGATTGCCCTGGTCTATTTCGGCTACCAGACGGTGAACATATCCCGCCTGGCGGGCAAAGCGGTGCGCGAACGCTTGCAGGACTCGCTCTTCGGCGCGGTGTTGGGCGGCATCAATGGCTATCTGGTGGCAGGGACCATTCTGTACTACAACCACGTTGCCAACTACCCCTATCCCAATATCATCAGCCCGGCGACCGACCCGGCGATTGTCGAAGCCATTACCCGCATGATGAACTACATGCCCCCGCGCTTCCTCGGCGAACCCGGCATCTACTTCGCCGTCATCATCATCCTCATCTTCATCATCGTTGTTTACATCTAACAACCACTCGACTACTCAACCACCTGACCACTCGACTACTTGACTATGACTCGCGTTCACTTCATCGGCATTGGGGGCTCGGGGCTTTCTGCCATCGCGCGCCTGCTCAAAGAAAGCGGCTACGAGGTGACAGGCTCCGACCAGAACCTCTCCCCGTTTGCGGTTGACCTGCAAAATGCCGGCGTGGCCATCTACATCGGACATCATCCGCGCAATGTGACTGGAGCCGACTGGGTCGTGCGTTCCTCCGCCATCAAGGACGACAACCCCGAGGTCGAGGCGGCAAAGCGCGCCGGGATTCCCGTCTACAAGCGCGCCGATTTCCTCGCCCGGTTGATGTCCAAAAAGAAGGCTATCGCCATCTCCGGCACGCACGGCAAGACCACCACCACCGCCATGATCGCATGGACGTTGTACGCCATGAAGCGCGATCCTTCCTTTATCATCGGCGGCACGCTCAACAACCTGAAGACCAACGCCCGCGCAGGCATGGGCGACCTGTTCGTGATCGAAGCAGATGAATACGACCGCATGTTCCTCGGGCTCAAGCCGCAGATCGCGGTGGTCACCAATGTCGAACACGACCACCCCGACTGTTACCCGACCTTCGAGGATATGTATTCCGCCTTCCAAAGTTTCGTGGACCTGCTCCCGCCGGACGGCGCATTGATCGCCTCCGCCGAAGACGAAGGCTCTGCGTCCCTCCTGCCTCATGCGCGCCGGAAAGGCGTGAACGTGATCTCCTACAGCGTGCAGGGCGAAATGACCATCAACAGCCCGCAATGGATGCAGGCGCGCACCATGAAGCCCAACAATCGCGGCGGCTTCGATTTCTCGGCAATGACGAACATCGGTTCCGCATCTGCCTTGCAGGTTTCGCTGCAGGTCCCCGGCGAGCATAATGTGCGCAATGCGCTGGCGGCGCTTTCGGTGATCGCCACGCTGGGTCTTTCGCTTCAAAGCGCGGCGGAGGCGTTGAGTCAATTTGAAGGGACCGGGCGCCGCTTCGAGGTGCGTGGCGAGCGCAATGGCGTGACCCTGATTGACGATTACGCCCATCATCCCACCGAGATTCGCGCCACGCTGGCGGGCGCAAAGGCGCGTTATCCCAACCGCCGCTTGTGGGCGGTCTGGCAGCCTCATACCTTTTCGCGCACCCAGGCGTTGTTCTACGAATTTTCGCGCGCCTTTTCCGATGCAGACGAAGTGCTCGTCACCGAAATTTACGCTTCGCGCGAATCCGCGCGGGATTTCTCCTCCGCCGAAGTGGTCAGCGCCATGCCGCACGCTTCGGCTCGTTACAGCGGTTCGATCACGGAGACGAAGGAGTATTTGCTGAAACATCTTCGCCCCGGCGACGTGGTGATCGTCCTTTCGGCAGGCGATGCCGACCAGATCACCGCCGACCTTTTGAAGGAATTGTGAGGTGGCACGATGAGCGATGAAAACGGACAAGCGCTTCAACCCCGGACCGAGGTAATTGCCCTGCCTCCATTGAAGATGGTCCTCGTCCATGCAAAGGACGAACGCGAGAACTCGCTCGATGCGGTCATCAAAACCGCCGCGCCGCAGGAGAAGATTCAGCCGCAGGCGTTGAAGAAGATCATCGCGCATCTGGAGAAGAAATGAGATCAGCGCCGCAGCCGCTTGTCCTCGCAGAAGATTCGCGCTGCCTTCGCAAGATAAATCTTGCGGTACTGTAGCCTGAAATATGTTTATGACCAAAACCCTTTCCGCCGCCGATATTGTGCGCCAGAAGTTTGGCGATGCCGTGCAGGAGAACGTCCCGCTTGCGCCGTTTACATCCGCGCGCATCGGCGGACCGGCGGACGTTCTGCTCACGGTCAAATCTGCGGATGAACTGGCGGGTGCGATGCAGTTGATCTGGGAGCATGGCATGCCCTATTACATCCTCGGCGGCGGCTCGAATGTGCTGGTCAGCGACAGGGGCTTTCGCGGGGTGGCGGTTTTGAATCGGGCGAAGGAAGTCCGCTTTGAGACGGGCAGCCAGCCCACAGTCTGGTGTGAGGCGGGCGTCGTCATTGCCAACCTTGCCAGGCGCTGCGCATCCAAAGGATTGGCTGGACTCGAATGGTCGGCGGCAGTCCCCGGCACAGTGGGCGGCGCGGTGTATGGCAATGCGGGCGCGTTCGGCGGCGACATGACTCACAACCTCATCTGGGCTGAACTGCTGACGAAGAACGGGCGCGAACGATTTTCGCTGGAGCAGATGGGTTACGGCTACCGCACAAGCGTTTTGAAACGGCATGAAGTCGAAGGAATCGTGTTAAGCGCATTGTTGAAGTTAAAAAATTCAACCAAAGAGGAAGTGTCTGTTAAAATCGAACAATTCAGCGAACGCCGAAAAGCCACACAACCGCCCGGTGCGAGCATGGGTTCCATGTTCAAGAACCCTGAGGGCGATTATGCCGGGCGTTTGATCGAAGCCGCGGGTTTGAAGGGCGCGCGCATCGGCAGCGCTGAGATCAGCACGCTGCACGGAAATTTTTTCATCAATCACGGCGAGACAAAGGCAGAAGACATTCGTGCCTTGATTCATCTGGCGCAAAAAACGGTGTTCGAGAAATTCAACGTGAAATTGGAATTGGAGATCGAATTGGTCGGCGACTGGCAGCCGATCACTGATCACTGATCACTGATTACTGATCACTGATCACTGTACCTGGAGATTAGAGACTAGAGATTGAAGTCGTATGACTGAAAAGAAACTTCGAGTGGCAGTTCTATTCGGTGGGCGCTCCGGCGAGCATGATGTTTCGCTCATGTCCGCGCGTTCCGTGCTGTCGGTGCTCGACCGCGAGCGGTACGAAGTGACCCAGATCGGCATCACGCTCGACGGCGAATGGTTCACCGGCGCGAATGTGATCGAGGCGTTCGAGCAGGGCAATGTCAAGGGGCTGAACCGCGCCATCCTGCCGGGCGACCCTTCTCATTCGACACTTTACGAATTGCGAGTCACAGATCGCGGCGAAATCCTTCATAAACTCGGAGATTTCGACGTCTTCTTCCCCGTCCTGCACGGACCGTTCGGCGAAGACGGCACGATTCAAGGCTTATTCGAAATGGCGGATGTCGCCTATGTGGGCGCGGGCGTCGCCGGTTCCTCCGTCGGCATGGATAAGGGCATCTTCAAGGACGTGATGCGCGCCAATGGAATTCCAATCGTGGATTCCATTTTGGTGCTGCGCGGCGAAATCGAAAACGACGTCAATTCGGTGATTGCGAAAGCCGAAGCGATGGGCGCGTACCCGCTCTTTACCAAACCCGCCAATCTCGGCTCGTCGGTGGGGATCAGCAAATGCAGCTCCCGTTCCGATCTGGCGGAAGGCTTGATGGACGCCGCCCGCTTCGACCGCCGCATCCTGATCGAAAGCGGCGTGAAGGGCGTGCGCGAGATCGAAGTGAGCGTGCTGGGCAACGAAAACCCCGAGGCGTCCGTTTGCGGCGAAGTCCTGCCGAGCCGCGAATTCTATTCCTACGAGTCGAAGTATATTGACGGCACATCGGGGTTGGTCATCCCTGCCCAGCTGCCCAAAGAGGTGGCGGACAAAATCCGCGAGTATGCCGTTCGCGCCTACAAGGCGATTGACTGCGCAGGCATGGCGCGCGCCGATTTCTTCGTCGAAAGGGAAACGAACCGCATCTTCCTGAACGAATTGAACACCCTGCCCGGCTTCACATCCATCAGCATGTATCCGAAACTGTGGCAGGCGAGCGGTCTCCCATATCCGCAGTTGGTGGACCGCCTGATCGAACTTGCGCTCGAACGCAAAGCCCAACGCGACCGCACGGAGCGCCGGAGGACTGCATGACCCAAAAACGCGACCTCACCCGCGCCGAGATCGTCCGCAGACGCCGAAGCGAGCGCGCCCTGAAGGAAATGGCGCAGACCCGGGAACGGGCGGTAAAGCCGCCGGTCAAAGTAACCTCGCGCGCGCCCACCGTTCCCATTGTGATTGTGCCCAGGCAAAAGGAACGCCGCCGATATAACGTGGCGCTGGGTTTGCCCGAAATCCACCTGCGCAAGCCGAAATTTTCCATGCCGCGCTTCCGGGCGAACTGGCGGCTTGCCTCGTTTCTCATTGTGTTCGCGCTCGGCGTGACGATTTACCTGGCGCTCACGCTCCCGTATTTTCAAGTGCCGGCTGCCACCGTGCTGGGCAACAACCGCTACACCCGCGAAGAGATCAACTCCGTGCTGGGCGTGGCTGGAAAATCCATATTCACGATCCAGCCGGAACAGGTGCGGGTGCGCCTGCTCACGAACTATCCCGAACTGCTCTCGGCGGAGGTAAAGGTCTATTTGCCGAACCATGTCTACGTCACAGTGACGGAGCGCCAGCCGGTCATCCAATGGCAGCAGGGCGGCGGCTATACCTGGATTGATGCTGGGGGAGTTGCCTTCCGTCCCAAAGGCGCGCTGGAAGGGCTGGTGGTCGTCAACGGTTTGGATGCGCCCCCCGCGGGCATTGCGGTTACAGATGACCCGCTCAGCCCGCCGCCGTTCATCACGAAAGAGCTGGTGGATGCGATCATCGCTCTTTCTCCGCTCGTGCCTGCGAACACGACCATGACCTACAGCGCCGCCGACGGTTTGGGCTGGACCGATCCGCGCGGGTGGCGGGTCGCCTTTGGCACAAGCGCGCATGACATGCCGTTGAAGATTCGAGTCTATCTCGCGCTGGTGGATACGTTGACCGCCAGCAGCAAGGTTCCCGAATTCATCAGTGTGGTCCATCCCGACGGTCCGTTCTACCGCATGGCGGAGAACGGCTTCGAAGAAATCACGGAAGAGAATCAATAAGACAGGCAGCAATGGAAGAGATTGTCGTTGGTATTGACGTAGGCACCACCAAGGTTTGCACCCTCGTCGGACGGGTGGAAGACAGCGGCGATATGCGCATCCTGGGTGTGGGCATCGAGCCTTCCGAAGGCATCCGCAAAGGCATTGTGGTTGACCTCCCCGCCGCGTCGCAAGCCATCAAACGCTCGGTGGAAAAGGCGGAAGGCACCTCCGGTTTGGAAATTACCACCGCGCTGGTCAGTCTGGCTGGGGCGCACGTATCGTCCGTCAACAGCCGGGGGGCGGCGGGCGTGCCCGGCGGCATCATTGACGTGACCGACCTGGCGCGCGCGCTCGACCAGGCGCAGGCGATTGCCATTCCGCACGACCGCGAGATCGTGCACGTCATCCAGCGCGGCATCACCGTGGACGGGCAGGAAGGCGTGAAGACGCCCGTCGGCATGCACGGCTACAAACTCGAAGTGGAAACGCACATCATCACCGCCGCCAGCGCCACCGTGGATAACCTCCGTCAGTGCGTGGGCGCGGCAGGCGTGCAAATTCAACAGTTCGTTTTGAACCCGCTTGCCTCGGCGGAAGTGGTGCTGACCGAGCAGGAACGCCAGATGGGCGTGGCGGTCTGCGACATCGGCGGCGGCACCACCGACCTGGCGATCTACGTGGACGGCGACGTGTGGCACACGATGGTGCTTGCCGTGGGCGGGAACCACGTCACCCAGGATATTGCGCACGGCTTGCGTTTGAACCTCTCGCAGGCGGAGGAAGTCAAAAAACAGCAGGGACACGCCGTCCGGTCCGAAGTGGGAGGCGAGGAGTATTTCCTCATCCGCCCGTTCGGCGAGGAGCGTGATGTGCGCATCAACCGCCAAGACCTGGCTCACATCATCGAAGCGCGCATCGAAGAGACCTTCGGCTTGATCCTTCAGGAAATCAAACGCTCCGGCTACGACGGTTTGCTCCCTGCCGGCATGGTGTTGACGGGCGGCACCGCTGCGCTGCCGGGCATCAACAAGATTGCGAGCGCGGTGCTGGGCATTCCCGTGCGCGTGGCGCAGCCGGAAAACCTGAAAGGGCTGGTGGATAAACTCAACTCGCCCGCCTATTCCACGAGCATCGGTCTGCTGCGCTGGGCGACCGCCATGCACGACCATGAAGTTGCATTGACGAGCGGCGGTAAAAAACGCCGCAGATCGCGAGGTGAATCGAATATGAATCTTGAAGCGATCAAGAATTGGTTGAGTCGTTTATTGCCGTGACGAATTTTACAGAGGGCAGCCCCTCTGGGAAAAGATTCACAATCGAATAAAAGTGATCTGTTATAGACCTGTTAAAAAATTGCATTCTCGTTTAAGATATGGCATATTCCTTGCCAGGAGGAACCAATGGACCCGAACAAAAGAAACCTGCAAAGCGAAGCCTTCGCCCGCATCAAAGTGATCGGCGTGGGCGGCGGAGGTCAGAACGCCGTCAACCGCATGATGGAGGAAGGCATTCAAGGCGTCGAATTCATCGCCGCCAATACGGATGCGCAGGCGCTCACGCTTTCGCGCGCGCCCGTCCGTGTGCGGCTCGGCGATAAGATCACGCGCGGGTTGGGCGCGGGCGGCGACCCCGAAGTGGGGCGCAAAGCCGCCGAAGAATCGTCCGACGAACTGTACAACGTGCTCAAAGGCGCGGATATGGTCTTCGTCACGGCGGGCATGGGCGGCGGCACCGGCACCGGCGCGGCTCCGGTGGTGGCGCAGGTGGCAAAGGAATGCGGTGCGCTCACCATCGGCGTGGTCACGCGCCCGTTTACCTTTGAAGGCAACAAGCGCGCACAGTCCGCTGAGGCGGGCGTTGGAAAAATGAAGGAGCACGCGCACACGCTCATCTCCATCCCCAACGACCGCCTGCTCCAACTGGCGGATAAAAAATCCTCCCTGCAGGATGCGTTCAGAATGGCGGATGAAGTCCTGCACCAGGGCATTCAAGGCATTTCCGAA
>QMIW01000046.1 GCA_024434165.1 Chloroflexota bacterium
CCCTGCCCTCTCCCATCGGGAGAGGGGGAAGTCATCCCAGAATATATAACCTTGTTTGGGGTGAGGGAAGCCGCTTGAAACCAAGGCAGCAACTCGGGTTAAAGTAACTCACCTTATGCGATTTCATCGCAGGGGCGACCTGTTTGGCAAAACGGGCAGCCCATCTGCAAGAAAGGGTCGCCCTGTACCAGACATTTTGCAAAAAATGGATGGGTTACCCCTGTCGTGTAACATGAGTAAAGTAAATGTAAGGCGTTCTTAACCCAGCGATAATCTGCTGCCGCGATAATTTACAACATTGCCCGAACCACTCCAACAACGCAGTTTACAGGCATGGAAGCGAGAAGATTATGTCAAACGAACTAGATTTACGAGTGCGCTCCGATTTCAGCAGGGCGCGCTTCAAATCCTTTATCAACCAGGTGTTCTCCGTCCTTTCAGGACAGCGCAACAACCTGCTTTCCTACGACGAGATCAAGGAAAAATTGCGGATCGGCGGTCCCATCTATCGGGGAGTCAAAACTGTCCGCGTGGACCAGATCATCGGGAGTCTGAACCGCTATCACGAGTTCGACCGCGCATTCCTTCCCAAAGAAGACCAGTTAGCCGCCCGCTGGCAAAAGGTGGACCGCGCCTTCTACGAAGACATCCACCTGCCGCCCGTTGTGCTTTATAAAGTCGGGCAGATCTACTTCGTGGTAGACGGTCATCACCGCGTTTCGGTCGCCCGCGAGCAGGGACAGGAGTTCATCGAAGCCGAGGTGCGCGAATGCGCCACGCGCATCAACATCACGCCGGATATCAAGCCGGAAGACCTCGAAATCCTCGGGGCAAAGGTGGATTTCCTCGAACGTACCGGACTGGACAAACTGCGCCCCGACGCGAACATCAAACTCAACATCCCAGACGGCTTCACCCGCATGTTGGAACACATCGCCGTGCACCGCTACTTCATGGGGCTGGATTTCAAACGCAACATCTCGGAACAGGAGGCGGTCGAACACTGGTACGATACGGTTTATTTGCCGATCGTGAAGATCATCCGCCAGAGCGGCATCCTCGAAGACTTCCCGGATAAAACGGAGGGCGACCTGTATCTCTGGGCGCTCGACCACCAGCATTACCTGTACCAGGAGGAAGGACAACCCCTGCAGCCCCCGGAAGAAGCCGCCAAACAATTCATCGAAGAAAACGAGTGATTCGGACGGTGGACAATAGACCGTGGACGATGGACCGCGGATGGCAGACGATGGTCTGCGGTCGTAATATTCAAGAACACACAGGAATTCCATGACAGAACTTCATCCTCTTGCGGGCGTGTATGCCGCCGCCGTCACCCCCTGCCTCGGAAAGCCCAGAACGGAAGGCAAACCCGATACCGCTTTCGATTTCGAGTCGCTTGCCGCGTTCCTGCACTTCCTCGCCTCGCGCGGATGTCACGGCGCGCTGTTCTTTGGTACGACAGGCGAAGGTCCTTCGTTTTCACCAAAGGAACGCGAAGCGCTCATGCGCTCCCTGCGCGTCATCCGCCACCAGGTGCGGGATTTCAAACTGCTCGCCGGAACGGGCACACCCAGCCTCACCGAAACCATCGAGTTGACCAAACTCGCCTTCGAATTGAACTACGATGGGGTCGTGGTCCTGCCGCCTTATTACTTTCGCAAAGCGACGGATGAAGGCTTGTTCCAGTGGTTCAGCGAACTCATCGAAAAAGCCGTGCCGCCGGGAAAACACCTGCTCGGTTATCACATCCCCGTGATGACGGGCATCGGCTTCTCGCTGGATTTGCTCGAACGGCTCAAAGCGAAGTACCCAACTCAATTTGCAGGAATCAAAGACTCGTCTCATGATGAAGCGTTTGCAACCGCCCTCGGCGAACGTTTCGGCGCGGAACTGCTCATCCTGAACGGCACGGACTCCCACTTCCATCACGCACTGAAACATCATGCCCAGGGAGCGATCACCGCGCCCGCGAATCTAATTTCGGACAACTTGCGCGAAATCTGGGATTTGTTTCAAGCCCGTAAAGACCCCTCTGCCGTACAGGCAAAGGTCACCGAACAGCGGCATTTCCTGGAGCAATATTCGCCCGCCGCGCCCATCCTCAAAGGCTTGCTTCATAAAATACACGGCTTGCCCCATTGGGCGGTGCGTCCGCCGCTGGAAAGTGTGGATGCAAAGGTATTGGAAGATGCCGCGGAGAGATTTTCGAAGATCTGACCGCAGGACATACCCGCCGGGCACGCACAGCCGGCTATGCCGATGAATTGGAAGACATGATCTCCAGATCAAACCCCTCTTTGCGAATGCGCAGATCATAATAGATCAACACGCTGACGCCAAAGGAAAACGGGGAGGCAATGATCGCGGTCAACTGCTCTATCTTGTGGTGGCAATCAAAGTAAATTTCGGCGCCGCACCGAGCATTTCCTCGAACAGGAACGTAACAACCAGCGAAGGCAGGAGGGATAACAACAATGTCAGCAGCCCGGCGGCGAAGGATGTGCCGAACACGCGCCAGAAGTAACCATCCGTCAACCTCCAACTCCGCTCCAATCCTGCAACTGCGCCAACTCCTTCAAGAACGATGGCACAGGCGGACAACGACCAGCGGGTGGTAAGTAACACCAAAACAGGAATAAGTATGATGAAACCAAGAACACTCAGACCGACCATTGACACCAAGAACATGACCAACCCCACCGGTATCATTGCCAATCCGACCAGCATCCCCATCCCAAGCCTGGACCAATACCGTTTCAAGCCCGTCTTATACGCCGAACGAAGAGTTACCTGCCTGTCAAGGTAAAGTTCGGAAATCGCAAAAATACAGGCGAGTTCGGCAAGGACGGAAAGAACAATCGCCAGAATCGCATCCACCAGGCGGGAATCGTTCAGGTAAAAAATAGAAATCGAACTGATGACTGCAGAAGGAATGAGTACAACCGCAAAAATGGACAGCAACAGCAAGGCGTGTCGTTTATATAGCTGCAGGGCTTTATCCAAAAGTTCGGCGATACTCAGGGGTTTGAGAGCTGGAGCTTCCATGATTTTCCTCCTTATGGGCATAAAGTATCGAACGCTTCCCATTATAATGCCTCCATGTCAACCTGGCGACTCCTTCACACTCCCCCATCCACCGGCGCATGGAACATGGCAGTGGATGAATCCATTCTCGAGCATATCCATTGCGGCGAATCGAAACCAACTTTGAGACTGTATGCCTGGCAGCCGCCATGTCTCTCGCTTGGCTACGCGCAGTCTTTTCGGGAAGTGGATGTGGAGCGGCTCCACGCTCGAGGCTGGGATGTCGTCCGCCGCCTCACAGGGGGACGGGCGATTCTGCACACCGACGAGTTGACCTACTCTGTAACAGGCTCCGCTGAAGACCCCATCCTGGCGGGCAGCGTGCTCGAAGCATACAACCGCCTGTCGAAAGCGCTGTTGTACGCCATCCGCGCGTTAAGCCTGCCTGTGGAGGTCAAGGAATATGCAAACGCTCCCGCTTCGCAAAACCTGAACCCGGTCTGTTTTGAAGTCCCTTCGACGTATGAAATCACGGTGGGCGGCAAAAAACTCATCGGCTCGGCGCAGGCGCGCAAAAGGGAGGGCGTTCTGCAGCACGGCTCCCTTCCGTTGACCGGCGACCTGACCCGCATTTGCGACACGCTGATGTTTGAAAACGAAGCTGCCCGTCAAACCGCGAAAGAACGACTGCTCGCCCGCGCCGTCACTGTTGAATCCGCACTCGGCTATGAAGTTTCATGGAACGATGCCGCAGCTGCCTTCGTTCAAGGCTTCGAGAACGAACTTGGCATTCGATTCGAGCAGGGAGAACTATCCCCATCCGAACTCCAGCGTGCAGAGGAGTTGGTCAGTGAAAAATACACGCACCCCTTGTGGACGGAACGGAGTTAATCTGAAAGAACCGCTGCAGGGCTAAAGCCGTTTGCTCAATACCTGGAAACCCTGCGGGTTTGCGGACAGAGTCTGCTTGAGCGGACTCCCACAAACTGAGGCAGGACGTTAGTCCGCCGATTCACGCAAAGCATTTCTAAAACTCCTCGCAAATTCCCTCGCCGTCTCAACGGGAGTTTCACTTCCACCGATCGTCTTCACACACGCCGAACCGACAATGACTCCATCCGCCAGCGCACCGACTTGCCTGGCTTGTTCGGGCGTGCTGATTCCAAACCCCACACACACCGGCGCGGATGTGTGCTCACGCACACTATGAATTAAATCGCCAAGTCCTCCTGAAATGGATGTGCGTTCGCCTGTCACACCTGTCACTGAAACGAGATAGATAAATCCCCTGGCGTTGCGGGCGATCTTTTCCATGCGTTCGGGAGGTGTTGTGGGCGCGAGCATAGGAATCAGCGGATGGTCTCGATATGACGGCGGAACCCCACCACCGTCTACTCGATCACCGAGTTTGCCAAGCGCGGATTCAAATTCATCTAATTCCTCCATCGGCAGATCAGGGACGATGAAACCATCCGCGCCTGCCTCCACCGCGTCGCGGGCGAACTTCTCCAGTCCATACGCCAGCATGGGGTTGTAATAGCCCATCAGGATCAAGGGGATGTCCACGCCGCGCTGACGCAATTTCTTCACGGCTTCGAGCGATTTCTTGATCGTGATGCCCTTTTCCAAGGCGATCTGGGTCGCGCGCTGAATCACAGGTCCATCTGCGAGCGGATCGGAGAAGGATAAGCCGACCTCGATCAAGTCCGCGCCGTTTTTGGCGAGCGCTTCGATCACGTCAATGGACGTGTCCAGGTCAGGGTAGCCCAATGGGAAGTAGGGCATGAAGATGGGCTTGTTCTTGAAGGCGTTTTCGATTCGGTTCATAATTCAATCCTCTTTGAACCGCAAAGCACGCTAAGGGCGCCAAGAAAAATCTTTTGATTTTCTTCGCGTTCTTTGCGGTCTTAGCGGTTTAGATCTCCGTTCCCAATTCCTTGATCACAGTGTTCAGGTCTTTATCCCCTCGTCCCGATAAATTGACCAGAATCACCTGATCCTTCCGCATCTTCGGCGCGCGCTTGATGACCTCCGCCACGGCATGAGACGACTCCAGCGCGGGGATGATTCCTTCAGTGTGGCACAATGTCTGGAACGCGCTCAACGCTTCCTCATCTGTTGCAGAGGTGTAGAAGGCGCGTTCGGTATCTCGCATCAGCGCATGTTCGGGACCGACTGCCGCATAATCCAGCCCCGCCGAGACGGAATGTGTCTCCGCGATTTGTCCATCTTCATCCTGCAAGACATACGTGCGAGTTCCGTGAATCACGCCGACGCGCGCTTTCTTCGCATCGCCAAAGCGTGCTGCATGTTTGCCCGTTTCGATTCCACTCCCGCCTGCTTCGACGCCGATCAATTCCACGTCAGCATCATCCACAAATCCGCTAAAGACTCCAATCGCATTCGATCCGCCGCCCACACACGCGATGACCGCATCGGGCAATCGCCCCACTTCCATCAGCATTTGTTCCCGCGCTTCCCGCCCGATCACCGACTGAAACTCACGCACAATGGTCGGGTACGGATGTGGTCCCAGCGCCGAGCCGAGCAAATAATGCGTATCGCGCACATTCGTCACCCAATCGCGGATCGCCTCGTTGATGGCATCCTTCAGCGTCTGCGTGCCTGAGGTCACGGGTCGCACCTCCGCGCCGAGCAGTTTCATGCGGAACACGTTCGGCTCCTGCCGCGCGATATCCACCGAGCCCATGTATACGACGCACTCCAAACCAAGCAATGCCGCCGCAGTTGCCGACGCGACTCCATGCTGCCCCGCGCCCGTCTCTGCCACAATGCGCCCTTTCCCCATCCGCTTCACCAGCAGCGCCTGCCCCAACGCGTTGTTGATCTTATGCGCGCCCGTGTGCGCCAGGTCTTCACGCTTTAAATAAATTTGCGCTCCGCCCAATTGTTCCGAGAGTCGTTTTGCGTACGTCAACGGTGTTGGCCGCCCTACGAACGATACCATCAACTGATTGAATTCTTTTTGAAATTCAGGATCACTCTTTGCAGAAACAAACGCCGCCTCCAACTCGATCAACGCGGGCATCAATGTTTCGGGGACGAACTGTCCGCCGTAAGGACCGAATTTTGTTGGTAATAATTTCATGGTTCCTCATAAATAGAGACTGGAGATTGGAGACTGATCAATCTCCAGTCTCTAATCTCTTAATCGCCTTCACAAATGCGGACATCTTCGCCGCATCTTTCTCACCCGGGGTTGATTCAACACCCGAAGCCACATCCACCCCCCAAGGCTTGACTCTGCTCACCGCCTCCGCGACATTCTCTGGGGTCAAGCCGCCTGCCAGCAATAACGGATATTTCTTCGCCAACTCTGCCGCGCCGTTCCAATCGGCAGTGACGCCGCTCCCGCCGTAGACACCTTTCACAGAAGCATCCACGAGCAACGCAGGCTTATCAACGGATTGAAACGGATACACGGATTCGGGAACGGATCTGAGAAACGGAAAAACGGATTCTTCAGCGGATAAGCGGATGGCTTTGAAGGCTTTGCCATTGAAGGCTTGAACCATCTCTGGCGTTTCATCGCCGTGGAGTTGCACCAAATCGAGTGAGCAGATTTCCAAAATATTCTTCACTTCATCTATTGGCGAATTCACACACACACCGACCAACTTGATATGCGGATACTCGCACTTCAAAACGGATGTTATCTCTACGCAAGAATCCTTCTCAATGAACCGCACACTCTTGGGGTAGAAGTTGAATCCCAAATAGTCCGCTCCTGCCTGGATGGCGGCGTGGGCATCAATGATAGTTTTGATTCCGCAGATTTTGATTTTGGTCACGACTTCTCCTTCACCCTACCCCTCTCCCGCTGGGAGAGGGGACTCGTGCGCCACTCAGTTCACGTACCTTGGCGGGAATATCTTCCGAAGTCACTAGGGCCTCACCAACAAGGATTGCATCTACGTTTGCTTTTGCCAGGCGTTCAACATCACTGGCGGTGAATATTCCAGATTCGGCGACGACGGCGATATCAGAGGAAA
This sequence comes from Chloroflexota bacterium, assembly GCA_024434165.1. Taxonomy (GTDB): domain Bacteria; phylum Chloroflexota; class Anaerolineae; order Anaerolineales; family Villigracilaceae; genus Villigracilis. The sequence continues at coordinate 7,041 of QMIW01000046.1, forward strand.
TCATCGGGCGGAGTCTTTCCGTCGTTTCGAGGGAGACTTCAAAAGTGGAAAGATTACGATTGTTGATGCCAATTAGTTTTACATCTTTCAATTTCAAGGCGCGTTCGGTCTCGGCTTCGTGGTGGACTTCGACTAATGGCGTTAATCCGAGTTCCAGTGCAAGCGTGTGCAAATCAGAAAAGAGTTTGTCATCAGTCAGCGCGGCGGCGATGAGGAGGATGGCATCGGCGCCGTTGGCTCGGGCTTCGTAGAGTTGGGTTTCGTGGATGATGAAGTCTTTGCGGAGGAGTGGAACGTGTTGCGTGTTGCGTAGAGCGTGGAGCGTGGCAAGATTGCCCATGAAGAATTTTTCGTCGGTGAGGACGGAGATGGCGGAGGCGCCGTTTTGGGTGTAGATGTCTGCAACCTGGAAGAGGTCGAGGTGCGGGGCGAGGAGTCCCTTGGAGGGGGAGGCGCGCTTGAGTTCAGCGATCAGGCTCGGGCGGAGTCCGAAGCGGCGGCGCTCCCTCACCCCTACCCCCTCTCCCTGCGGGAGAGGGGGACGGATAGCGGAAAGAAAATCTCGAGGCGCGGGAGAAGAGTCTGCGGCGCGGCGTAAGGTTTGGGCGTCGAGCGCCACTATTTCCAGTCTTTTCTGTGCGATGATTTTGGCGAGGATGCTCATGGTAACGGATTTTGAAGCAGATAAACGGATGAGCGGATCAGGAAACAGATGCGAATTGCCGGGTGAACTCGATGAGGGCGTTGAGTTTGGCGAGGGCGTTGCCGCTATCGAGGGAGGCTTGGGCTTCTTCGAGCGCGGACTTGAAATCACCCGTCCCGGCGGCGAGGGCAGCGGCGGCATTGAGAAGGACGGCGTCGCGGCGCGCGCCGTTCAGTTTATTGCCGAGGAGGTCGCGCATCATTTGTGCGGATTCGTCGGGCGTGCCACCACGGAGGTCAGCGACGGTGGACGGCGCGAGACCGAGTTCGATAGGATTGAGGTCATACGTTTCGACAGCGTTGTTTTTGAGATGGCTGACGCGATTGACGCCCGTCGTGTTGAGTTCGTCGAGACCGTTCGCGCCGTGAATGACGAGCGCGGCTTTGGAACCGAGTTCGTTGAGGACGTGCGCAAGCGGCTCGGTGAGTTTGGGGTCGAAAACGCCCGTGAGTTGAATGTGCGCGCCCGCAGGATTGGTGAGAGGTCCAAGAATGTTGAAGATGGTGCGTTGACCGATTTCCTTGCGCGGACCGACGGCGTGCTTCATGGCAGGATGAAACTTGGGTGCAAACATAAATCCGATGCCGACTTGCTCAATGGCTTGCGCAACTTGTTCAGCGGTGAGGTCGAGATTCACGCCGAGAGCGGAGAGGATGTCGGCGCTTCCGCATTGAGATGATGCGGCGCGGTTGCCATGCTTGGCGACTTTGCGTCCTGTGCCTGCGAGGACAAACGCCGCGGCAGTGGAGATGTTGAAGGTGTGCGCACCGTCGCCGCCTGTGCCAACGATGTCGTAAACGGATTCGTCCGTGTTGAGTTTGACTTTCACAGCGTTGGCGCGCATCGCACGGACAGAGCCCGTGATTTCGGGGATGGTCTCGCCTTTCATGCGGAGCGCGACGAGATACGCGCCGATTTGCGCGGGCGTGGCTTGACCTGTCATGATGATATTCATCGCTTGTTCGGCTTCGTCGGCGGTGAGGTCTGCTCGGTTGATGGCTTTGGCGATAAAAGGTTTGAGCATGGAAAGTTCTCCTTTCGCGGCGGGAGCGGGATTCAAATCGAGAAAGTTTTTGAGGATTTGTTTGCCGTGTTCGGTGAGAATCGATTCGGGATGGAACTGCACGCCGTAGGTGTGATGTTCTTTGTGTTTCAGCCCCATGATCTCTTCTTCGGGTGTGATGGCGGTGACTTCGAGTTCGGCGGGGATGGGGTCGTAGATGACGAGCGAGTGGTAACGCATCGCTTCGAACGGCGAAGGGATGCCTTTGAAAATGCCCTGCCCGTTGTGAGTCACTTTGGAGGTCTTGCCGTGCATGAGACGCTGGGCGCGGTCCACTTTACCGCCGAAGACTGCTCCGAGCGCTTGATGCCCGAGGCAGACCCCGAGGACGGGGATTTTTCCGTCAAAGTATTTGATGGCTTCGGAGGAGATGCCGTCGTCTTTGAGCGGTTCGCCTGGACCGGGAGAGATGACGAGGTGCGATGGGTTGAGGGCGATGAGCTGGTTCAGCGTGACCTGGTCGTTGCGGAAGACTTTGATGTCTGCGCCAAGTTCGCCGAAGTATTGAACCAAGTTATAAGTAAACGAATCGTAATTATCAATTAACACTAGCATGGTTGAGTTCCTATTGTTTGAAAGTTTGAAGGTTGAAAAGTTGGCAGGTTGAAAACTTGCAAACCTTTTAACTTGCAACCTTCAAACCGTTTTCAGCCTTCGTTTCCGAAAATATCAACGTTATCTACAAACAGATCGAGCGAGTACGATAAGCCCGTCTTCTCGCGGACAAGTTCCATGGTTTGCTTGGCTTCGGCTTGCATGCGGCGGATGCCATTGGCAAGGACGTCGTTGGGAATCATGGGATGGGCGAGGAAGTAGGCGCGCTTTTCGCGGAAAGGTTCGAGGAAGTTGTTGATGGCGACCGCGAGTTTCTGCTTGACTTCCACGTCGCCGACTTTGCCCGCGCGATAGCGTTCCTTGAGGTCGTCCACTTCGGCTTTGGAGGGGTTGAACGCGTCGTGATACACGAACACGGGGTTGCCTTCAACTGTCCCTGGGTCGGTGGCGCGGAGGCGCTTGGGGTCGGTGTACATGCTCATCACCTTTTGTTTGACGGTTTCCGCATCGTCGGAGAGGTAGATGGCATTGCCAAGCGATTTACTCATCTTGTTCTGTCCGTCCGTGCCGACGAGGAGCGGAACGTCGCCGATGATGGGTTCCGGCTCAGGGAAGGTCTCGCCGTAGAGATTGTTGAAGCGGCGCGCCAATTCGCGGGCGAGTTCGACGTGCGATTGGTTGTCGCGCCCGACGGGGACGACTTGCGCGCGGGGAAGCAAAATGTCCACGGCTTGTAAAACTGGATAACCCAGCAAGCCAAACGGCATGGAGTCAATGTTGGCGTCGCGCGCCATGTCCTTGAGGGTGGGCATCCGTTCGAGACGCGGCACGGTCACGAGCATTTCAAAGAGCAGATTCAACTGGTAGGTTTCAGGAATCGCTGATTGCACGAAAATCGTGCTGACATCGGGGTCAATGCCGACAGCGAGATAATCCAACACGGTCTCTTTGATGTAGGTTGGAATCTCTTTGATGTATTCTGGCTCAGGCTTGGTCGTGAGCGTATGCAAGTCCGCGATGATGAAGAAGGATTCGTATTGATGCTGCAGGCGCACGCGGTTTTCCAGCGAGCCGACGTAATGACCGAGGTGGAGGCGTCCTGTGGGGCGGTCGCCGGTGAGGAGGCGTGGTTTGGTATTCATGGTAATTTCCTTTCGTTATATGTATGTCATTGCGAGCGAAGCGAAGCAATCTCCCAATAACAGTTATGTCCTTGTTTCCAGGAGATTGCTTCGTCGGGAAGAGCACCCTCCTCGCAACGACGTGTTAACTATTTGTCTCTGCCATTTCAATTGCTTTCAACATTGCACTCGCCTTGTTCACGGTCTCTTGATACTCCGTATTCGGATTCGAATCAGCGACGATGCCTGCGCCTGCCTGGACGGCGAATGTCTCCCCGCGCCCAACCATGGTGCGGATGGCGAGACAGGTATCCATGTTGCCGTCGAAGCCGAAGTAGCCGACCATGCCTGCGTACGCGCCGCGCGGGTCGGGTTCGAGATCGGAGATGATTTCGAGGGCGCGGACCTTCGGCGCGCCGCTGACGGTCCCGGCGGGGAAAGAGGCGCGCACCAAATCGAAGGCGGTCAGGTCAGGTCGCAGTTTGCCTTCGACGTGCGAGACGATGTGCATGACGTGTGAATATTTTTCGATGGTGAAGAAATCCGAGACTTTGACTGTACCATATTCGCAGACACGACCCAGGTCGTTGCGACCCAAATCTACGAGCATGACGTGCTCGGCACGTTCTTTGGGGTCAGCGAGAAGTTCTTGCGCGAGCGCGGCGTCGGCGTTGGAGTCGGCCCCTCGTGGGCGCGTCCCGGCAATCGGTCGGAGGGAGGCGGTTCGTCCCTCCAAACGGACAAACATCTCAGGCGATGATCCAACCAAAAAGAGCGGCTCATCATCCACGATTCCAAAATCGAAAAAGAACATGTACGGCGATGGGTTGAGGCGGCGCACGGCACGATAGACGTCGAACGGCTCGACATCCGTTTCGCGCGTGAAGCGCTGTGAGAGTACCACCTGAAAAATGTCGCCCGCCGCGATGTGTTCCTTGGCGTCGCGTACCATGTCTTCGAAACGTCCCTGCGTCATGTTCGAGCGCGTCTTCGATGATTTGACTTCACGAGGCTGCGTGGGCGGAAGCGGCGAATGGATGCGCGCCTCGATTTCATCGAGTTTGCGATTTGCAGATTCAACATCTCCGTCGAGCGCGTTTGCAATGAGCGACAGACTGCGGCGTGCATGGTCGAAGGCGATGACGGTGTCGGCGAGAAGATAGATGCCGTCTGGAATGTGTTGCGTGGAGCGTGAAGCGTGGCGCCTCATTCTGGACTTTAGAACTGGTTCAAAAAACCGGACCGACTCGTAGCCCAAATATCCGACCAGCCCGCCGATGAAGCGCGGTACGCCCGTTTGGGTTTTGAAATTAAAACGCTCCATTTCACTCTGGAGGAAGCGCGTTGGGTCTCCTTCGTACTGCGTGGTGCGTGTTCCGTTTTCGTCCTTGATTTCAATGTTCGTGTCGCGGATGATGTATTGCGCCCGCGGCTGGACTCCAATAAACGAATACCGTGCAATCCGCTCGCCGCCTTCGACGGACTCGAGCAGGAACGACGGCGTCTCGCCGCGCAGTTTCATGTACACGCTGATGGGCGTTTCCAAATCGGCAGAAATTTCGCGGATGATAGTTTGTTGGGTTGAAATCGCTTCAAGTAACATAGTTTCTCCTTGACGATAGACCATAGGTGATAGACGATGAGCATGGACTATGGTCTATTGTCCATCGTCTATCGTCTGCGCTTAAAGCGCACTCCCCTCCTGTCCATTGGGACGAGAGGGGAGTCTCGTGGTGCCACCCAAGTTAACGCTATAACTAAACAAAAATCCCTGTTGTGATGCAACAGGGATACGAGCCAGCGTCACTCATTTAGTCAGCTAGTCGGATAGTCTCATGGTCTTATAGTCAACCGTCCTTCTAAGTGACTCTGCGGGGTAACGGGTGCAGTTCCCGTCTCTGGTACTCGCCTGACCAGCCGACTATGAGACTAGCGACTATCAGACTTTCTCTTCACAACTCGGAGGTCCATTCGGTTTCTGCGCTTTTGCCTTGTTCTCACCGGTTCTACAAGGCTCTCTGAAAATCGCTTTGAAACGTACTCGTCCTCGTCAGCGTTTTTGGTGTTTGATTGGGCGCGATTTTATGACGGAGGGGGAAGGTTGTCAAGGAGGAAAATTCGTTCGGTCCCGCCCCAATGATTGAGTATCCAACAGGGATTCACTCAATTACTTCCTGCACCCTGGAATTCACAAGGTTTTGAACCATCTTCCAGTCCTGCTCATCTTTGAAAAATGACCGTTGCAGCAAGACAAACACCCTTGATGCCGTGAGGAGGGTGATCGCCGCGGGCGTCCTGTTCACTTTTACAAATTTATCCCATGTCAGCCAATCTTTCATCGGGTCAATCATCACTCCCATGGGGGATACCCTGCCCGTTATATTCCGCCCAGTCACGGGATCATTCCATAATTCAGAAGCCTTTCTGTATGAACTGATATACGGCTGCAGAAGGATATAACCCAAAATCAGGAAGGTGATAAGGTGTCTTCCAATTCTTGCAAGTTCAAACGACGAGGCGTTATCCTGTTGGAAAGCGCCGATGATTGTCACGATGTACAGGGCGCTGAAAACGACGAACGCGGCGAGACGCAAGAGCCATGCCCTTTTGGAGGGAGTAAAAATCCAACGAATCGCTTGGAAATAAAGATCTTTATCGTACCGGCCGCTGAACTCGATTTCCATATCTGCACCTATATGAACAGGTCTTTGATAAGGGATTTTTTGGGTTCTCCCGGTCCACCACAACTTCAACCTCATCCCCGATCCGGTATCGGGTTGTGAACTTGTTTTTCATAACAGTCATTCGACCGGCGTATTTTCGATTTTCAAAGGAATAAATGTACTTGATGTAACCTCTGTCTCGAAAAAAGCCGGCTTCGCTGACCGTCGCCCTGGCTTCAAGTCCGCTGTTATAGAGCGACACGATGAAGACATATCGTGACACCAACCCAAACAATGCCAGCGCGAGAACGCCCAGCAAATACCACGAAAGGTTTTGAATCCTGTTCTGGCTGAAGAGGAGATCGTAAAGGTAAAAGCCCGGCGCAATGACGCAGAAAATGGCGGAGAGAAATGCCCAGTAATCTATCCAAATGATCTTTAAGAGCGAGGGTTGCTTGTCGTACATTTTATCCTCCATGGTTTTGTGCGGGTGCAATTTTACTTCAATCTGCCGAAAACGATAACCGCTCCCCGCGCCGCCTGGGGGTCGCATAAGCCTCGGGGACGAAGAATCAGCCATCGTCGGGGGAAGATGCGATTCTCGTTCGTCAATACGAAGTTCCAGAACGGGAATCCGCTCTCTCTGCCCGGGTGAGGGTGGATTTCAAGTTGGGGCTTCAAACAAAGAACAAACCCGCCTCGAAAGCATCAGGCGGGTTTGCTGGCATTTGCCGCGGCGGGGGATTTATACCGCGACAGCCTGATCGTATAACTGCTGTTTGATGGAGACGATGTCCTGCTCCAGGCGGCGGTCGGCGTGAATTTGTTCCTTGATTTTTTCGTAGGCAGACATGACGGTGGAATGGTCGCGCCCGCCGAGGACTTCGCCGATTTGCGGGAAGGAAATTTTCGCCTCTTCGCGCAGGAGGTACATGGCGATCTGGCGCGGCAGGGCAACTTCCTTGGTGCGGTCGCGGCTGAGGAGTTTTTCAGTGGTCAGACCAAATTTGCGGGCGACCAAATCCACGACATGGGTGGGTTCGATGTCGCCGCGCGAAGGCATCAAGTCGGCGAGCGCCACTTCCACGAGATTGGGCGTGAGGGAGGAGCCGCTTAAATCGGCATAGGCGATGATGCGGTTGAGCGCGCCTTCCAACTCGCGGATGTTGGATTGCACGCGCCTGGCGATGCTTTCGAGAATTTCATCGGAAATCTGCCGCCCGGTGCGCTCGGCTTTGGAGCGCAGGATGGCGAGACGAGTTTCGAGGTCGGGCGCCTGGATGTCGGCGGTCAGCCCCCACTCGAAGCGCGAGCGCAGGCGTTCTTCGAGCGTCACCAGCGATTTGGGCGGGCGGTCGGAGGAGACGATGATCTGTTTATCCTGACCGTGCAGGGTGTTGAAGGTGTGGAAGAACTCTTCCTGCGTGGATTCCTTGCCCGCGATGAACTGGATGTCGTCAATCAACAGTACGTCGGCAGAGCGGTATTTCTCGCGGAAGGCTTGCGTGGTGTGCGTGCGGATGGCGGCGATGAGGTCGTTGGTGAATTCTTCGGAGGAGACGTAAAGGACATTCAGCCCGCGGACGTGACAGGCATTGCCGATGGCATGGAGCAGATGCGTTTTGCCGAGCCCCACGCCTCCGTACAGGAAGAGAGGGTTGTACGCCCTGGCGGGCTTATCTGCCACTGCCTGACATGCCGCATGTGCCAGCCGGTTGCCCGAGCCGACGACGAAAGTATCGAACGTATAGCGCGGATTGAGTGTGCCATGACGGGGTTTTGGCTCCGGCGGGGTGATTTCTATCGAAGCGGGGGAAGTTTCGAGGTCCGCGGAAGAGGCGGTCTCTTCCGATTGGGAAACGATGAAGTGGACCGAGACCTTGGAATTCAATATTTCGATCAATAAACGGTTGACGGTGGTCGCCAGGCGGCTCTCCAGCCAGTCTCGGGCGTAGGCGTTGCGGACACTGATAGTCAAAATCCCGTTTTCATAGCCAACGGGACGGGTATCGCGCACCCAGGTGTCGAAGGAGGCGCGGGGCATATCCATTTGTAGTTGTGCGATTACCGATTGCCAAGCCTGCTCTGCGTTCATAAACGTTCCTTGGAAGTGTGATGGGGTGTGATGTTGGTTGTGATTTTGCGTACATCGAACCAGCCCGCCTGGATAGCGGCTTGTTCAAGGGGTTTTGGTTTTTACTTGTCGGTGATCTTTCAGGGATTTCGATTGGATGAGGCAAGCATCCGTTATATCAGCGTGACGTTATTCTAGCAGAAATTTTAAAAGATAACAGTCGTTCAACCTACGTTTAGTTTAAAAATTTTGTTTTTTTAAGGTTGTGTTATGTTAAAGAATCGTTTCGTATTCCATTATCGTTATATCCCTGTTTAGAACAGGCGTTTCAGCCAAGAACACCCATCCGCCCCCCTTTACCCCCCATATATGGGTATTCCATGCGATTCAGGGACAGGAACGGCATATTCATCTTAAAGAAAGATAATGTGAACGTTTTTTGATTCCTTCGATATGAGACTCAAGTTCCTGTGACTCAATGCGAAGCATTGAATCGAATCGCACGATTTATGGCTTGACACCGCGCGGGACCCACGCAAGTATGGTCGTTCCTTCGCCAACGACCGATGAAATATCAATATCGCCGCCCGATGAACGGGCGCGGGTTTGCATATTGGCAAGACCATGACCGATGAATGTGTACATTTTGCCGGTATCGAAGCCTTTTCCATCGTCGCGGATCTCCAGCAGGGTGCGGTCTTCCGTCGTCCAGAGCGAAACCTGCACGCTTTTCGCCTTGGCATGCTTGGCGGCGTTCGCCAGCGCCTCCTGACAGATGTGAAACAACGCCAACGACTGCGTTTGGGTGAGCTCTTTCAGGTCGGATTCGGGGGGTGTAAAGTGAACTTCGGAGAATGTATTGGCGCGGTATTCGGTGATCAGGCGTTTAATACCGTTTAACAAGCCCTCACTGCCCATCTGGCGCGGGCGCAAATCCAGAATATAAGCGCGGATGTCGCGAATCGCCTGGTTTAAGCCGTCAATGGCGCGGTGAATCTGCTCTCTTGCGGCTTGCGGCTCCTCAGTTAATGAGTGCTGTACGCCTTCCAAAGCCAGCCCAACCCCGTAAATGGACTGGATGATGCCGTCGTGCAGGTCCATGCCAATGCGGTTCCGCTCCTCGAGCACCGCCAGGCGGCGCGCGTTGGCATGCAAACGGGCGTTTTCGATGGCGAGTCCCGCCCAGGTGCCTACTGCCGTGAGCATTTGGACGCTTCTTTCATCGAACGGGGTGGTGGTGCGGGTCGCAATGGTCATCACGCCCATCATGTTCTCGCCGGAAACCAGCGGAATACAAGCCATTTGCTGGAATCCCGCCTTCACCACGGCTCCACGCAGGAACTTTGGGTCACTTGGCAGGTCTGTGCTGATCAACGGCTGGCGGGTCTCAGCGACAATCCCGACCACCCCATCCCCCACGTTGAAGAGATTGCGCGTCCAGAAGGCTTCGGCAGCCTGCCCGCGGTGGAGAACCATGCGCAGGGTGGTCTTATCCTCTTCGAGCAGGAAGATCTCCCCGGCTTCCACCTTCATGTAGTTCATCACAAGCCCAAGGGTTTTGTTCAGAATCTCGTCGAGTTCCAGGCTCGAGGTCAGAGTGGAGGCGATGCCGTTCAGGAGCGCCATATCCACATTGCGGCGCGTCAGGGCAAGGTCGCGCTCCTTCATCTGGTCAATCAGACGGGCATTGGCGATGGCGGTGGCGGCGTAAGTGGCAAGCATCTGGATGATCATCTCATCGTCGGCGGAAAATTCGTTCGCATCCATTTTCTCGGTGAGATAGACCTGCCCCAACTGCTTATCGCCGGCGCGAATCGGCACCCCTAAAAATGAGACCATGTAGGGGTGATGATCGGGAAATCCCACGGAACGCGGGTGGTTCTGGATGACCGGCACACGCAGGGGCGCCTCCCTATTCATCAGTTCGCCGATCAAGCCGCGTCCAAGCGGCGGGTGGGCAATGCGTTTGATTTCGGATTCAGACATGCCCACCGCAATGAAGCGTTCGAGTCTGCCGTCGTCGTCCAGCACGCCCAACGCCCCGTAGCGCGCGCCCACCTGTTCGCAGGCGGTGGATGCGATGCGTTCCAACAGCGTCTCCAGTGAAACGTCCTTTACCAGTTCGAGGCTGGCGGCGTGGAGCGCAAACAAACGCTCCTGTAATTGTTCACGAGTCAATAACATACGGGAGACACCTCACAAATATTATACCCGTCCATTATATAATCAAGTCACGGCATTTTGATAGAATTTGAAAGAACGCCAATCTTACACTTGGGACAATTCCTATGACCACTTCCCGCATTCCCGGTTTTTATGACATGCCCCTCCAGGAGCGCCGCGCCAAACTGGCGGAAGCCGCGCCTCTGACCCCGCCCGAGCTTGCTCCATGGACCTCAGGCGGACTCACTCCCGAAGCCGCCGACCACATGATCGAAAACGTGGTCGGTCTGCACAGCCTGCCCCTGGGAATTGCCCTGAATTTCATAGTGAACGGGCGCGAGGCGCTCGTGCCGATGGCAATCGAAGAACCCTCTGTGGTTGCCGGGGCATCCTTCATGGCAAAACTCGCCCGCGCCGGCGGCGGCTTCACCGCTACCACCTCCGAGCCGCACATGATCGGGCAAATGCAAGTGCTGGATTTGGAAAACGTCCACCTGGCGCAGCTCTCCATTTTGGAGCACAAAACCGAACTCTTGGATGAGGCGGATGCGGTGGACCCCGTGCTTAAGAAGTTTGGCGGCGGGGCGCGCAACCTGGAAGTGCGCGTGATCGCTGAATCCCACATTGGACCGTTCCTCGTCGTTCATCTCATTTACGATGTGCGCGACGCGATGGGCGCGAACGCCGTCAACACCGCCTGCGAGCGACTGGCGCCGCGCATCGAAGCCATCACCGGCGGGCGGGTGCACTTGCGCATCCTCTCCAACCTCGCGGATCACCGTCTTGCCCGGGCGCGGTGTACCATTCCCGTAAAAGAATTGGAATTCGCAGCGCAAGATTCCGTCTTGCGCCACAGCGGCGAAAAAATCCGCGATGAATCGGTGGGTCGAGATAATATCTCGACCTACAGCGGTGAAAAAGTCCGTGATGGGATCATCGAAGCCTGGGCGTTTGCCGCATCTGATCCATACCGCGCCGCCACCCACAACAAGGGCATCATGAACGGCGTAGACGCAGTGGTCATCGCCACCGGAAACGACTGGCGCGCCATCGAAGCGGGCGCGCATGCCTATGCCGCGCGTTCCGGCAAATACACTTCCCTCTCCACCTGGGGCAAAGACAAGGACGGCAACCTCGTTGGCACCCTCGAAATGCCGATGGCGGTTGGCATCGTCGGCGGCGCGACCAAGGTTCACCCGGCGGCGCAGGCGGCGGTCAAACTCATGGGCGCGAAAACCGCCTCCGAACTGGCTGAAATCATCGTCTCGGTGGGACTCGCCCAGAACATGGCAGCACTCCGCGCCCTTGCCACCGAAGGCATCCAGCGCGGACATATGTCATTACATGCCCGTCAGGTTGCGATCGCGGCTGGGGCAGAAGGAGAATTGATCGAGAAAGTGGCAAGTCAAATGGTCTTGGAGAGAATTGTGAGAATTGACAGGGCGGAAGAGATTCTCAAATCGTTGAGTGGAAAGTAGAATCATGTCATTCTGAGCCGCAATAGCGGTGAAGAATCTCTGCCTCAGATTAGCAAGACTCCCTCACAAAGGTAGAGACCCTTTGGTCGCAAAGAACGCGCCCCCTCAGGGTGACAATCGGAGAAACAATGGATATCGAAGCCTTGATTGAATTTACGCAAAGACTCGTCCGCCAGCCGAGTTTATCTGGCGAGGAAGGTGCGGTTACGCGACTCGTCGTGGACGAGATGAACGCTCTCGGCTTCGATAAGGTTTGGGTCGACAAATACGGCTCCGCCGTGGGAATGATCCGTGGGGCGCAGGCAGGCAAGACTCTGCTTTTTGATGCGCACACCGATACGGTGGGAATCGCTCCCGGGTCCGTCTGGACTCGCGCCCCTTTCGGCGCAGAAGTCACATCCACGCACATGTATGGGCGGGGCGTGATGGATATGAAAGGCTCACTCGCGGCGATGGTCCACGCGGCGGCGAGTGTGGACAGAAGCAAACTCGCCGGAACGGTGGTCATCTCGGCTTCGGTGCTGGAAGAAGTGTACGAAGGCGGCGCGCTCAAAGCTGTGATGGACGAGGTCAAGCCGGATTATGTCGTCATCGGCGAAGCGACCCAACTCAACCTTGCACGCGGCGGGCGCGGACGGGCGGAGATTCATCTCGAAGCGATTGGCAAGCCCGCACATTCGTCGTCGCCGCAATTGGGCGTGAACGCCGTGCATTTGATGACGAAGGTCATCGCTGAAATTGAAAAACTGAAACTCAACGAACATCCGTTGATGGGTCCCGCCATCCTTGCGTTGACCGATATCATCTCAGAGCCGTACCCCGGTTACTCGGTTATTCCTGCGCTTTGCAAAGTGACCTATGATCGCCGCCTTCTGCCAGGTGAAACGCCCGAAGGTGTGTTGAACGAAATCACTTCATTGCCTGCATTGAAGGATGTAAATTTCAAAGCGAAGATCGCACAAAGCGGCCATATCACGTATACCGGTGAGACCTTGCATGCGAATAAATTCTTCCCCGCTTGGGAATTGGATGAAAACCATGAGTTCGTGCAGAAAGCATTGAAAGGGCTGCGCGCCTCCGGTCTGGACCCGAAACTGGGTGCCTACCGATTCTGCACCAACGCCGCATACAGCATCGGCACAGCGGGCGTACCAACCATTGGCTTTGGTCCCGGTGCGGAAGGGGATGCCCACGTGGTGGACGAGCAACTCAGCCTGGATGAACTCGCCAAAACGGCAAGAGGGTATGCAGGGATTATTGAAGCGGTGCTGGGTGAGTAGTAAGTAACCCAAGTTGCTACCTTGGTTTCAAGGGTCTTCCCTCACCCCAATGAAGGTTATTTTTTCTTGGACGACTCCCCCCTCTCCCGGTGGGAGAGGGCAGGGTGAGGGTTTTTGACGGGAAACCTGGAAAGTCTATTGGAAGGTGGCAACTTGAGATAAGTAGTAATTGGCAAATTGGGGAATTGGTTAGTCGAAAGTAGAAAGTTAGAGGTAGACATGGATGAAAGCTTGGTTTGGCAAGTTAGGCATTTTGTTTACTCGCATTTTGCTGAGGCAGCTCACCCACCCAGTGTAGATGAGATTGTGGCGCATTTAGGTATTTCAACAGATCAAGCCAGCGAACTTTATAAAGAACTTCATAACCGCCATGCCCTGTTCCTCGATGTAGAAAAGGCGGCTATCCGCATGGCTTGGCCCTTTTCAGGGATTCCGACAGATTTCAAAGTCCATGCCGGCGGAAAAACTTATTTCGCCAACTGCGCCTGGGATATGCTCGGCATCCCCGCCGCGCTCCACGCGGACGCGGTCATCGAAGCCGTTTGCACGGAAAGCAATGAGTTGGTTCGATTGGAAATCAAGAATGGAAACATCGCTCCCGCCGCAGTCCCTGGCGGCGGAGGCGCCGCCTCGAGCAGTTTGTTAGTTCACTTCCCACTCCCCTTCTCCCACTGGTACGATGACCTGGTCTTCACCTGAGCGACCATGCTTCTCTTCCAGTCGGAGGAATGGATTGACAAGTGGTGCAAACGAAATAACTTGAAACGTGGAGAAGTTTTGACTATCAGTCAAGTTTGGGAACTTTCCAAACTGTGGTATGACAATCGCCTGTCGCTGGAGTATCATGGACGGAGCATCGAACAGGCTGCAGAGATTTTCCAGCAAGCGGGACTGGTGTCTGATTTTTGGTATATTCAGAGATAATATGACGGAACGAAAACCCCTCACCACCGAAGAAATCTCCGCCATCGTGGACGGGCTTAATCCCATTGATTGGGCGCAGATGGAATTGCTGGCAAAAATGCCGCCTGGAAGAAGGATTTATGCAAGCCTGCACGCGAGCGCCATGATTCGCGCTGGTTTGCGAACTGCGTTTAAGAGAAAATTCCCAAACCTTTCTCCATCGGAAATCAACATGAAAATTCTGGATTATCTGATTTTCATGGATGGCAAATATGGACATGCTTGATTTCTATATCCGTGTCGTAAAGGCATTGGATGAAATCGGCGCGCCCTACATGATTGTCGGCGCGTTTGGCGGCACGATTTACGGAATCACGCGCGCCACTCACGATATTGACATTATTGTGGATTTACGCGAGACGGATTATGAAGCCCTCTCCCAAAAATTTCCCCTCCCGCGTTACTATGCCGACCCTGAGATGATAAAGAATTCCGTTGAAATGGGGATCATGTTCAACATCATTGACTCAAGCGAAGGCATAAAAGCAGACCTCGTCCCTTTGAGACGCGAACCTGAATACCAAATTGCCTTTGACCGTCGCATACGCGAGACCTTCACCGATGAAAACGATAAACCCTTCGAGGCATGGGTCGCCCAGCCAACAGACATCATCATCGGAAAATTACAGGCTTGGAACGAAGGCAGGTCAAACAAACATCCCAACGACATTTTTGCGATTCTCTTTTTCTGTCTGCAAGGATACAGCAGTCACAATGTCAATTTGGATGAAGTAACAAGAGAAGCCGCCCGCCTGGGGCGGGAAACACTGGAGATGTGGAATAAAACGCTCACGAGGACGAGAGAAGAAATTGAAAAAGGCGACACACCGCGCAAGTGGTGAAATCCCCAAACTTGACAGGCTGGGTTGATGTCGAAGTTTTGTTATGTTTGAAGTAGATACGCAAACGAAAAACTCTTTTCATGGCATTGATCATTTTCGATTATGACGGCGTTCTCGCTGACACACTTGATGAATTGATTCAATTCGGGCAGGAAGCCTGCAATCGGTTGGGCGTCAAGCATGTAGTGACAAAAGAGGACTTGAGCAATCTTGAAGTGATGTCTTTTGCCACTTTTGGACGAGCTTGTGAAGTACCCGAGCCTCTGGTGGACGAGTTCGTCAAAATCAGCTTGAGGTTATTTGCAGAAAAAGAATCCCCGCCTGCCATCTTCGAAGGGCTGACCAAGGTAATCCAACACCTTTCTGCCAACCATAAGATCGCCATTGTGACGACAAATTCATCACAAAATGTACATGCCTTTCTCCTCAAACATGGACTGGATCGTCTCGTCCATGCAGTCTATGGCGTAGACACACCCGGCTCGAAGGCGCAGAAAATATCTTTGGCACGGGAGCGTTTTGTGGAAAACGGAGAAGCGGTCTTTATGATCGGGGACTCGTTGAGTGATGTCCGCGCCGCAAAAGAGGCTGGCGTTACCAGCATTGCCGTGACATGGGGACATCAGAGCCTGGAGACATTACTTCGCGGAAATCCAGATCATGTGGTTAATTCTCCGCATGAATTGATTGGAGTCACTGAGCGGTAAAATAACAAGATAGCTTTTGAAAGCCCTCTCCTACTAAAATTCTCCTACTTATTCAGGAAAAATAAATGACAACACCTCAACCCTCCCCTACCTTACTCAAACCCGCCAAGCCGGTTGGCATTGTCGGTTATGGCGCGTATGTGCCGCGCTTCCGTCTGCCCGCCAAGGAAGTCGCGCGCGTGTGGACCGGCAAGACGGGCGGACTCCCCATCAAGGAAAAAGCCGTCCCTGGGCTGGATGAAGATGTCATCACCATGTCCATTGAAGCGGCACGCAACGCGATGAAACGCGCCCAAATTGACCCAACCGAACTGCGGGCGGTCTGGGTTGGGTCGGAGTCCCACCCCTATGCCGTGAAACCAACCTCCACCCTGGTCGCTGAAGCGATTGGCGCCGTCCCCAACACGCAAGCCGCGGACTGGGAATTTGCATGCAAGGCGGGGACGGAGGCGCTGGTCGCCGCGATGGGCTTGGTCGGCTCGGGCATGGGCAAATACGCGATGGCAATCGGCATGGACACCGCGCAGGGAAAGCCCGGCGACGCGCTCGAATACACCGCGGGCGCGGGCGGCGGCGCGTACATCGTCGGACCCGCGGAAGAGTCGCTGGCGGTCATCAATGCCTCTTATTCGTATGTCACCGACACGCCCGATTTCTGGCGGCGCGAATATCAAAAGTATCCCGAACACGGCATGCGCTTCACCGGCGAGCCGGCCTACTTCAAGCACATCACTGAAGCTGCCACGCATTTGATGGAAGCCTCCGGCACCACCGCCAAGGATTACAAGTGGGCGGTCTTCCACCAGCCCAACACGAAGTTCCCCCAACGCGTCGCGGCGGGGCTCGGCTTCAAGATGGAACAGATCGAACCCGGACTGCTCGTCCCTGTGATCGGGAATACGTACGCAGGCGCGGCGATGATCGGACTCACCGCGACTCTCGACATCGCCCAACCCGACGACCGAATCCTCGTCGTCTCTTTCGGCTCCGGGGCTGGGTCCGACGCCTTCGACATTACCGTCACTGATAAAGTCTCTGCCAGACAAAACCTCGCCACGAAGACGCAGGAATACATCAAACGCCGCACAGAGATTGATTACGCGACGTATGTGAGATTCCGTGGCAAGTTGGCGATGAAGTAGAAAAGAATCCGTCATTGCCTGCACCGTGCGCAGGCACGCGTGCGAGGGCGTCCTTGCTCTTCGCTCGAAGCAATCTCTAACATTATTTGTGAGATTGCTTCGTCGGGGAGAACGCCCTCCTCGCAATGACAAAAAAGGACATTCATGACAGACGTCGTTATTGCAGGTATCGGACAAACCGAAGTCGGCGAGCATTGGGATATTGGTCTGCGCGACCTTGCCTATGCCGCCATTCATGATGCCATTGAAGATGCGGGCGGGCTCAAGCCGCAGTCGCTGTTTGTAGGCAACATGCTCGCGCCCAATCTTTCACGGCAGGCGCACGTCGGCGTGCTGATCGCGGACTTTACCGGGCTGAGCGGCATCGAAGCCGTGACCGTCGAGGCGGCCGGAGCATCTGGCGGAGCGGCACTTCGTCAGGGCTATCTCGCCGTCGCCAGCGGATTTGTGGATGTGGCGCTCGTGGTCGGCGTGGAAAAATTCACCGACAAGGTCGGCGCAGGTGTGGACGAAGCCCTCGCCACCACCGGCGACGCGGACTACGAAGCCGTGCAGGGCATGACTCCCGCCGCGCAAGCTGCGCTTTTGATGAAGCGTTACATGCACGAAAATGAAGTCCCTGCCGATGGGTTTGCGGGTTTTGCGCTCACGGCTCACGCCAATGGCGCGGGCAACAAAAACGCCATGTTCCGCAAAGCCATCAAGCCGGAAGTGTATGCCAAAGCAGAGATGGTCAGCGACCCGCTCAACATGTTCGACATGGCTCCAAATGCAGATGGCGCTGCCGCGCTCGTTCTGACTCGCCGCGAGCTGCTCCCGTCCAGTTTCAAGAATCCACTCGTGAAGGTGGCTGGCTCGGCGGCATCATCAGACACGCTGGCACTGCACGACCGCAAGGATATGTTGTTCTTCGACACGGCGCAGATCTC
Organism: Chloroflexota bacterium; assembly: GCA_024434165.1. GTDB lineage: Bacteria > Chloroflexota > Anaerolineae > Anaerolineales > Villigracilaceae > Villigracilis. The sequence goes on from QMIW01000046.1 coordinate 24,724, forward strand.
GGCGGGCAAAGCCATGAAGCAGGTCGGGTTGACGCTTGATGGCATTGACTTCTTCGAATATCACGACGCATTCAGCATCTATGCCGCGCTGCAATTGGAAGCGGTTGGGTTTGCAATTAAGGGAAACGGCTGGAAACTCGCCGCCGAAGGTTCGATCGGACTCAAAGGAAAAATCCCGTGCGCGACGATGGGTGGCATGAAAGCACGCGGATTCCCCGGCGGGGCTGCGGGTGTGTATCAAGCCGTCGAAGCAGCGATCCAGTTACGAGGTCAGGCTGAGGCGAACCAAATTAAGGATGCGAAGTTCGGGTTGATCCAGTCGCTGGGAGGCCCGGCATCCACGGCGGTGAGTCATATCCTGCAAAGACTGGATTAAACGATAGTTCGTGGACGATGGACGGTCTATCGTCTATTGTCCACGGTCATTTTTAGTAACGGGGGAATGGACAAGCCAGCGAACAACGCCGCCAGGCCAAAGAACAGGGCGGGGACGAGCCAGCGGGCGTTGACGATGAAGCCCTGATACAACAAAATGGCTTGAATACGAAGTTTCGCCAATGCAACGGGCGGCAGACTTTGGTAGGTAATGAACACTGCGCCAATGGTAAGTGCGATCACCAATGCAATGACGAAATCATTCCATGTGATGAGCGTGGGGCGCTGCTCAACTTTAATGCGCGACATAACATTGGTGGTGATACTGCGCGGCATGGGCGTAAGTGGTTGAGACGAGAGCGCGTCTTCGATGAGCGCATCTTGTTGTTCGAGGGTTAGGCGGTTATCCATGATTCCTCCAATTGGGCGAGCGATTTGCGGAGCTGCTCTTTGGCGCGGAAAATGCCTGTTTTGACGGTACCAAGCGGCAGATTAAGAGTCGAGGCGATCTCTTCATAAGAGAGTTCATTTTGATAGCGAAGAGTGATGAGTAATTGGTAATTCGAGTCGAGCGATTGAATGGCATCCTGCAAGTGTCGTCTGATTTCGCTGTCTTCAAAGGCTTGAGCAGGAGTCTCGAAGTGCGGTTCGGGGATGTCTTCCATCACGTCGTCGCCGAGGTCGTTGAGCGAACGGCGCAGGTTGGGCAGACGGTTGTAGCACAGGTTGGTGACGATGCGATATAGCCAGGTGCGGAACTGGCTTTGCCCTTTAAAGTTGGGCAGAGCCGTCCAGGCACGCACAAAGGTCTCCTGTGCCAGATCGAGCGCTTCGTTCTCATCTTTGACGACGCGCAGGGCAAGGTTGTAGACGTATCGTTGGTGCTCGTTCACCAGCGCTTCGAAGGCTTCGGGGTCGCCTTTTTGGGCTTTTTGAATGAGGATCTGCTCTGAATCTGCCATTTTCTATAGGGTTAGACAGGGGAAAGATGGAAAAGTTTCACTTTTTGGACGATTGACGATGGACGATAGACCATGGAAAGGGTGGTTTGTCCGTCCACCGTCCGCGGTCTATGGTCCATCGTCTGATCTTGAAACTTTTTTCCAAAACGCCTGTCAAAGTGAGTAGAACAATATCATAAGGAGCAACAAAATGAAAAGACCCGTAGTAATAGGATTATTAGCCGCCGCCCTGCTGTTCGTGCTGGCAGGCATTGGTGCAGTGTTATTTTTTGCGTTTCGCGGCGCAGACTTTGGCATGTTCGATGTTCCCCTGGTTTCTGCCACAGCGGAAGAGAGCAAGACTCTTAAGATTGACACGAAGAAGCCCGTCACTCTCAGCGTGAACGATGATGCGGGCGATGTATCCATCGTCGGCGGGGATGTGGAGGCGGTGGAAATTCAGATCGTCAAGACCGGGTATGGTTCCACCGATGCCCGCGCAGAAGAAGCATTGAAAGGGATCAAGTTCGATGTGAAACAGAATGGCAATACCATCACACTGAACTATGAGTTGGATGGACGCCAAACCCGTGAAGTTAACACGGTCGACCTGATTATCAAGGTTCCGACCGATACCGAGGTTGAACTTGACAATGGCTTCGGCGTTGTGGATGTGGCAGACTTGAACGGCGATGTAAACATCTCCGGCGATTTCGGCGATGTGACCGTGAAGAACATCGAAGGTGCGCTGGTGGTGGATAATGCCAGCGGCGAAGTTGAGATCAGCAATGTGGATGCAGGTTCGCAGGATGTGAGAATTGAATCCGATTTTGGCAAGGTCACTCTCGAAAAAGTGAACGGCAAGGATATCAAGATTGACTCGAACAGCGGCTCGCTCAATCTCAGCAATGTGCGCGCCACCGGTGAAATATTTACCAGCTCGGATTTTGGGAACATCACCTTTGAGAACGGTTCCGCCGCATCCGTCACCGTGGACTCCAACAGCGGCGTTGTGACCCTCACCAAGGTCAACATTCGCGGCGACCTCGTCATCACTTGTGACTTTGGTGATGTCGAATTGGTTCAAACCAAGGCTGGTTCATACGACATTGACTCGAACAGCGGCGGCATTACGGTGGATGGCGCAAAGGGCAGCCTTAAAGTTCATGCAGACTTCGGGAGCATCACCGTTGAAAACGCAGAGGACGTAACGCTCGACCTGCGTTCCAACAGCGGCGGCATCAACTTTAGCGGTTCGTTGGGCAAAGGTCCACACAGCGTTCAATCGGATTTTGGAAGCGTCACCCTTGCCATCCCTGCCGACTCTGCCCTGAACGTGGAACTCAAAACAGACTTTGGCAGCATCAGTTCGGATATTCCGATCACGGTCACACTCACTGGAGATGTGGAGAAGAATCAACAGAAGGGGACGATGAACGGAGGCGGCGAAGAACTCTTCGTCCGCACGAACAACGGTCCCATCGAGATCATCACCATCAAGTAAAATTACAGGGCTTGGAGTTTCTCCAAGCCCTGATTTTTTGTCAAAGGATATTCCATGAATGACATCATCCCCTGCCTCGGTGTGATCGGCGTGCTTGCCATCATTTTCGGTTTTCTCGCCTTCATGCGTTATATGAGTTACAAGGAAACCATCGCACTTGCCGAAAAAGGATTGTCCCGTCCTGAGAAAAAATCTGGTAAAGGCTTATTGCGTTGGGGGATCATCATCAGCGCGCTTGGACTTGCCCTCTCACTCGGACTCTACACGATCGGCTTTGACTCTGCCAACAATTATCCGCTTCATCTCGGACCGTGGATGCTGGGCGGCTTCGTTCCGCTTTTTCTTGGCTTGGGGCTGATCCTGATCCACTATTTGACGGAGAAGGAGTAGTGAGCAGTGAGCAGTAATCAGTGACCAGTTTAGGGGATGTTGATTTGGGTTTGGTTTACGAGGAATGCATTGCCTTTCAATTCGATTGTGTCGCCTTCAAAGCCGAAGAACGTCCAAAAGCGGGCGGCGGGTTGACGGGTTTCGAGCAGGAGGGAGATAGCGGGTTCTTTGTGACCATAATAGCGCGAGCGCCAACCGTAGGTGGAATTGGGGTCGGCGCGGAGGATGGAGAATTTGCCTTTGCCATTTAATACGCCCAATTGAATTTTTATGGAGTCGGACAGCTTGCTGTCCGATGTTTTTAGTAATACCCCAAATCCAGAAGCAAGCTTCTGGATTCCATAATCGGCTAACAACCAATGAAGTAAATAATGATGCGACTCGTTCGCTGCGAGGTCGTCAATGACCAGCCACCTGTCCCCTTCCAGCGCCATGACCGTGCGTTTGTGGCGGACAGGTTTGTAGCCGTCATGTTCACCCTGCCATAGATTTTCTGCCTGCTTGAGGACTTTGCCTTTCGCCCAATTCGTCCATGTGAAGCGGCTGACCATCGTCATTTGGTCTTTGCCGTCTACGGTGACGGTGTTATGTACGGACGTGCGTGCGAGCCCATTGCGCCATATCCCCTCGCCGGAGTAGAGATAAGTTCCAGCGTCAATAGCGATGTTGTGGCTGCCCATCCACAAGTCCATGTGGAGTTGGTCGGCGTGTGAGGGGCGGGAGGTGAAGTCGGTGCAACGGAGGATGGCGCGGGAGTTTTTGTTGCGGAGAATATAGACTCCCCCATCAGGAAATGATTTACCGCCAAGCTCGCTAAGAGCGCGAAGAAAACCTTGTTCTTTCTTTGCGTCCTTCGCGTGCTTAGCGGTTAATTGATCTCCACATAACCAGAAGATATCCTCATCCCAAGCGCCGGGTTCGAAGATGGGTTGCCCCGTGGTTATGACCGAGCCTAGTTGCAATAATGGACGATAATCGGTGAAGTCGCAGTTGTTGAGTGGGAGGACGAGGGCGCCGTCGTTGGAGCCGTAGACAGGCATGTGTCCGCTGGCGGGGTCGATGAGGTGGGAGAGGTAGGTGATCGAGGAAAAAATAGAGGAGTAAAGAGAATTGGAGAATCGGGATTCGTTGAGCTCAGCTAATCGAATTGCGTAAAGATAAAGGTGCAGGATGAAGCGATGATAGTTGAGGGAATACATGGCGTAGCTGCCGTCGGAGAAGATTTGCTTGGCGGCTTCTTCTTCGAGCAGACGTTTGCCGAGTGCCAAATATTTTTCCGCGTCCTTGAGCTCGGGGAAGAGCAGACCGACCATCCATAGACCGAAGGCTTCGCTGATGGTGTGGTTGCTGCGGGTGGAGATGGCGTAGCCGATATTTTTGTAGATGCGTTCGGCTTGGATGGCTAGGTAATTGGTAAATTGGTAAATGTGTAAATTAGTAGTTTGAGGCGCGTGGATGAAGGCGTAAAAACCAAACGTCCATGCCATGACGCGGAGGGCGATCTCTTGCCCGTCTTTCCAGTTGGCGCCGGTGTTGGGGGGATTGTGTTCCGCCCAGTCCTGGATCAATTGCCAGAAGGCTTGAGGGTATTTTTCATCTCCAGTGGCAGCATAGGCGCGGACGAGGGTGTAGACGAAGGCAAAGCGGTTCGGTTCCCAGACATACTTAATATCCACATGTCTTTGCGAGGCGCTCTTGATTTTAGCCGAAGCAACCTCCTCATTGTTGGGGATTGCTTCGTCGGGAAGAACAAGAGCCCTCCTCGCAATGACATAATCATCTGGGATTTGGGACCAGTGTTTGGTATTGCTCAAGCCGCCATCTCCGGCAGCGCGTTTGGTGTAATCGTCCGACGCCGAGGACGGCGTCGGGAGCGAAGACCAATTCGGCGGAAAGCCTATTTGATGATAGGTGTGGGAGAAGTATTTGAGTTCGCCGTTGAGGAGTTTGTTTGCTTCTTCGATGGCAGTTGTTCCGTAATCTGGGCGAGGGAACCTCGCCCCTACGTTGGGAAAGAATTTTGGCGCATGTGTTTTACGCCATGTGGCGTAGGAATCAGAATCGGAGGGGATGGTGGGTTTGAGCCAATGCTTGAGCGGACGGTCGTCCCATTTGTATTGCGGGGTTTGCAGGCGGATCAGTCCGCTGCGGAGGCGAAAGGCGTAGGCGAGGCGAAAGGCTGACCAGCGTGGACCCAGTTCGAGGAAGAGCGAGGCGAGGGTTTTTATCCGATTAAGCATTTTCACCACAAAGGGTCACAAAGGTTTAATTCGTGCCCGTTGCGTTTAATTTTCTCACATAACGGGAGAGAATCAGCCAGAGAAGGGGAAGTCCGATGATGATGAGGGGCGGGGCGTAGGGACGACCCCATGACCAGGCGTAGGCGAGGGCAGCGGCGAGGAGGGTGAGCAGAATGTAGAGGGCGCTGACTTGGGCGTGTTTGTAGCCGCCGATGACGAGACGTTGATAGAGGTGGGTGCGATGCGCGGCAAAGACGTTCTCGCGTCTGAGAGCACGGCGGATGAAGGTGACGCCCGCGTCCATGATGAAGGTCCACATCAGGAGAGTGCCGAGCATGAGGGCGTCGCCGCCTTCGTCGGCGGAGAGGAGCGGCAGGACGGCGAAGGTGTAACCGAGGAAGGTGCTGCCTGCGTCGCCCATGAAAATTTTGGCGGGTGACCAGTTGTGAAAGAGAAAACCCAAACTGCCCGCGGCGACGGCGAGCGCGATCCAATAGACGAAGTGTTGATTCGTGTTTGCGGCGAGGAACATCCAACCGAAGGCGGCAGAGAGAGCGACACCACCCGCGATGCCGTCAATGCCATCCATAAAGTTATAGGCGTTGGTGAGACCGACGATCCACAGAATGGTGATGATAAAGCCGACCGCGCCGAGTTGCAGTCCACCGAAGAGCGGAATGGTGACCGATTTGAAATAGCCCATGCCAAGTACGGAGGCGAGTGCGACCAGTCCCTGCACGGTAAAGCGGGCACGCGGACTGAGCGAATGGACGTCGTCTCGCCAGCCGAGGTAGGCAATGACCGCGCCGCAGACGAGGTAGATGATGCTATGAATGAGATTGGATTGAAATGCCGCAACAATCCCCGCCGCTAGGACGACGATCACGATGGCGAGTCCCCCACCTCTTGGTGTTGGCGCGGAATGTGAACTGCGCTCGTTGGGATGATCCATGATACGGCGTCGTTCGGCGTATTGACGGATAATCCACACGCCGAGAGCGGAGAGGATGGTGAGAAGTGCGAAGATGAGGATGGAGGTCACGGGGGTGATTCTAAACGAGAAATCGGTTTGTGCTCAATCTAGGAATTGCTTGGGGTTCGATAAGCATTTCTTCCCTCATTTGCCTAGCCCAGCAGTTAATCGTTGGGCTATTCCAATAAAGTCCGATAAAGTGGCTATTATTTCAAAATTCGTACTATTTCACCTAACAATACATCCAAATCATTCCTAAAATCTATTTGAGTTGCATTTGGCAGGCTCTCTTTTTGTTTTATTGTTTCATGAAGATAAGCGTCCGAAATATTACGCGATGAATTTTGTAAATTCTGAAGTGATTTCTTTAAGGATTTCCCACCATAATTGTTAGAGACCTCAATAAATGTTTTATATCCGAAAATTGTCGGCACATGATCCAAGGTTGCCCTTACAAGCATGGAGACGCTTAAATAATTTTTGTTCTGAAAATTACTATTTAATTCTTCGCAAAGACAAATCAACTTAGATAAATCAAATTTGTCACTTCTTATACTACGTAATTCTTCGAGGCGTTCAGCATTGACATAATCAAATGACTTATATGAAAAGTCTGATTGACTTACAGAAAGGCTAAAGAGCTACTGCTCACCGAATAGGGCATAATTTGGTTGCTTCACGACCAAAGGAGGCCGCCGATGAGCAGTAGTC
>QMIW01000047.1 GCA_024434165.1 Chloroflexota bacterium
GGCGTTTGCTGTCCGCCTCGTACCAGCCCTTCGACTTCACCAGCGCGTGCATTTGTTCCGTCAAATCAGCAATCGTCAATCTCTTCTCGTCCATTGTCTATGGTCCATCGTCAAACAAACAAAAACGGCTCGCCAAGTCTGGGAGCCGTGTGGGCGCACTCAAGCGAACCTAACCAGACCTGGAGGATGTACAGCTTCGAGGGGACGGGTTCGGTCGCTTTGCGGTCAACATGCGCCGAATTATAAGGGTAAAATTGATTTTATGCAAAAGGATGACGCGCTCCGCCTCCTGCGTGACCCGGACTTGATCCCGCCCATCAAGCAGACTCTCCTCTCGAACATCGCCGCGCAAGCCCAAGCCCTGCACATGCCTTGCTACCTCGTCGGGGGCGTCGTCCGCGACCTGCTGCTGGGAAAACCGGCAAATGATTTGGATGTGATCGTCGAAGGCGATGCGATCAAACTCGGCAAGAAACTTGTCGAAATCCACGGTGGCAAGTTGACGCCGCACTTCAAATTCTACACCGCCATCTGGCATTTACCAGAATCAACCGACTTTGTTGACCTCATCACTGCTCGTAAAGAAATATACGAGAAGCCCGGTGCGTTGCCAACCGTTACGCCGTCCCGCATCGAAGATGACTTGCGCCGGCGCGACTTCACCATCAACGCCATGGCGATCCGGTTGGATGGGGAAGCCTTCGGCGAAATCCTCGACCCATTGGAAGGGCAAACAGACCTCGGGCGGGGAGCGATCCGTGTTCTTCATCCCAAATCGTTTCTCGACGACCCGACCCGCATCCTCCGCGCCCTGCGTTACGAAGCGCGGTATTCCTTCCAAGTTGAGCCCGCCACCCTGGACCTGATCAACCCCGAAGCGCTGGTGGTCCTCTCCGCGTTGAGCGGCGAACGCCTGCGCCACGAATTGGACTTGATCCTGGAGGAGGAAAGGGCGGCGGCAATTCTTTTGCGCATAGCCAATTTGGGAATAGTGAACTTCATCCACCCGAAAATTCCCGAATTCAATCAACGTCATGCCAGCCTCCTTGAAATGGATGCGAGTCTCGACGTTCCAGCCGACCGCCGGGCGTTGGGGTACATGCTCTGGTTCATGGATTTATCCGAAGATGAGGTCTTTTCCATTGCCAGCCGCCTGGATTTCACCAACGAGTTGACTTTATCCGTTTGGGCGGCGGCACAGTTGAAACGCAGCCTTCCGCACCTGATAGGAGCAAGACCAAGCGAGTGGACGTATGCGCTGGAAAAACTGCCGCTGCTTTCGATCTATGCGGTTTATCTCGTTACGCGCGTAAACGCCCTGCTCGATTACATTTCGTTGTGGCGGCACGTCAAACCGCAGACAACCGGCGACGACCTGAAGGCGAGGGGACTCCCGCCCGGTCCGCGGTATGGCGAGATTTTGACGGCTTTGCGCTCCGCGTGGCTCGACGGCGGGTTATCAAACAAGGCGGAGGAGGAAGAACTCCTCCGTAAACTGCTGTCGGACCACCCGTAGCGCATTCGAGAGGATATTGCCATGTCTATGCCTCAAAATATTGAAGCGAATGTGAGGGGAAATTTCAGCGGGAATTTGGTCGCCGGGAATTACAACATCGTCGTCAACAACCCGAATGGCGGGGTCGTGAACGTGGCGCCGCCTTCGGCGGTGCCGTCTGCGGAGCCTCGCACAAGACCGGTCAACCTTCGCCCCCGTGATTTTCCCGGTTTATTGGACCGCGCCGCGGAAATGGAGGCGCTTGCCGCTGCCATTCAGTCCTCGATGCCTGCTGCGGTATCCGGCGAAAGCGGTATCGGAAAAACCGCGCTGTTGCGCAGGGCGGCGCATCTTGCCGGGACGAAAAACTTCCGCGATGGGGTTGTTTATCTGGCGGCGCGTGAGACCGCCCGCGACGACCTGTTGCAGGATATTTACGATTCGTTCTTTGCAGCAGGCGCGGGATACAAACCCCCCGACGGCGAACTCCGCGCAAAATTGAAGGACATTCACAGCTTGATCATTCTGGATGACCTTGCCTTGAATCGTGAAGAGGTCTCTTTTATTCTGGACGCCATGCCTCGCAGCATGTTCATCCTTGCGTCTGCCGAACGTGTGCTGTGGGGTGAAGGTCAGGCGGTCTCGTTGGATGGTCTGCCCGAAGCAGAAGCCGTCCAACTCTTTGAGAGGGAATTGGGACGCCCGCTCGCCGAAGATGAAAGACCGGTTGCGCTTCAAATTTGCCGGATGCTCTTAACGCACCCCCTTCGGATTTTACAAACCGCCTCGATGCTTCGGGAGGACGGACTCTCGCTCCCGCAGGCATTGCAAAGGCTGACGGCGACCCGCACCCAATCGCCGGCGGTGGAGATGGCGATTCAAAATTCCAGCGACACGCAGAAGAAGGTTTTCAGCCTGCTGGCGGCGGCTGGCGGGTTTGCCCTGACCCGCGACCATCTGCTGGCGATGATTCCCGCCGCGAACTTCAATGATGAGGTGAAATCCCTGATTCGGCGTGGATTCATTTTGGAGGAAGGATCAAGCCTGAGTCTAAGCAGCGATGCGGCGTCTTCCCTTGCGCGGCTGTGGAATTTGACCGATTGGGAGGATGCGCTAATCGGTCACTTCACGAACTGGCTGAAGACGGGTCCGCAGGATATGCTGGTGGACCAGGCGTCGGACCTGCTGTTCCACCTGCTCAAGCGGACGGGCGAGAAAAAGCAGTGGCCCCAGTTGGTGATTTTGGGGAGAACCCTGGAGCGTATTTCCATCCTGCAAAAAAAGTGGCAGAGATGGACGCAGATTCTGGATCTGCTGAAAATGGCGGCACGCGCCCTGATGGACAAACAACTCGAAGGCTGGGTGCTGCACCAGTTGGGCGTCCGCTCGATGGGCCTCGGCGCGAAATTGGAGGCGCAGGAATTTTTCAAACAGGCGCTGAATGTGCGCCGCGCAATTGGCGACAAGGGCGGTATTCAGGTCACACAGCATAACCTGAACGTTCTGGCAAGCCCGCCGGTTCCCCCAAAGGTTGGGAAGTCCTCGCCGGCGGGATCGAGCAGCTTCGTGCGATGGCTTTTGATTGGCTCGGTGGGCGGAGGGGCATTGGCGCTGGCGGCGCTGGCGTTGGTCTTCCTTGCTGTCATCAATTCCGGGAATGACCCCACCCCCGTTCCTCCTCCACCGCCGACCCTGACAGATTTCCCAACCCCGCCGCCAACATTGACATTCACGCCGTTCGTTCCCACCGAACGCCCCACACAAACACCGACACCCACGCCCGCTTCGGTAGTGGTTTTTGATTTTGTCAAACAAGCCAATGAAGCCGTATGGGAAACCAGGTTTGACTCCATTGACGGGCAGCCGTTTGAAGCGTTGAAGTTCCTGACCGATTTGCCGCGGCCTTCGCCGGAGGAATTTGCCTCTTCGAATGAAACGCCATACGCCGGATGGCAGCCGTTCCCTTTGATGGAAGATGCGTCGAAAGACGACGAAGTGGCGCTGCTTACGTATCCGTTTTTCAACGCGCGTTGGGTGCGGGGAACCTACGACCTGACTTCGTTCAGGCTTCAACCCGGGGACGTGTTCAAGGCGCGCATCGGTTATAAACTTTTACCCGGCGAATTTAAATTGAATTCCAGATACGTGACGTTTGCCGTTTACTTTTACGAGCCGAACGCACCCGATCCCCGCATGATCGGTGAGTTTGTCGAGTTTTATGACGGCGCGGTCAGCGAATGGGAGTTTCCGATTCCGGGCGAGCTCACCGGAAGCCGGGGATTTTTCGTGCTCGAAGTGCATTCGGGCAACGACCTCCCCGCGGAGTGGCTCGTCTGGCTCGACGCCCAACTCATCGGTCTTCCGCGCTAAATCTTCAAAGGCAGGCACAATCCCGAATCCATGACATCGCTAAACCTTCAACCCTATCTTGAGTTTGCCGCTTCCCTTGCGTATCACGCGGGGAAGATCACTTTAAGATATTTCAACACGGGCGTCAAACCGGACCGCAAAGCGAACAACGACCCGGTCACCATCGCCGACCGCGAAGCGGAAGCCTACGTCCGCGCGGAGGTGGAGAAGAATTATCCGGGTCACGCCATTGTCGGGGAGGAATACGGCGAAAATCCCCCTCCCTCCGGGGGAAGCGCCGGGGGTGAGAATGGCTTTCGCTGGATCGTGGACCCGATTGACGGGACGATTTCATTTATCCGCGGCGTGCCGTTGTACGGCGTGTTGATCGCGCTGGAAATCGAAGGCGTGGTGAAAGTGGGGGCGGCGTACTTCCCGCCGTTGGATGAAATGCTGACCGCCGCCGATGGACTGGGTTGTTGGTGCAACGGCCGCCGGGCGCGGGTGTCGAAGGTGAGTAAACTCTCCGAGGCTTGTGTGGTCACATCGGATTTTCAACACCTGACTGCAAGGATGAACGACATCGTCCATCGTTTTGAGCAGTCGAACGCCCTCTTGCGGACGTGGGGCGACGCCTACGGTTATTTGCTGGTTGCCACCGGGCGCGCGGAGGTGGCGCTCGACCCGCGCATGGACGTGTACGATTGCGGACCGTATCCCGTCATCATGAAAGAGGCGGGTGGATACTTCGGCTCGTGGGGCGGGGAGGAGGGGCACACTCACGGGGAGGGGATCGCCTGTAATGCGGCGCTCAAGCCCGAGGTCCTGAAACTGATGCGTTAACTTTGGGGCGGCGATTGCCTCCCATGCCGAATCCGCTTCGGGAGGCGCATCGCCGCGCTCACTTCAATCACTCACCTGGCGAGTTAATCCTCTTTTAATGCTGTACGGCTGGACAAACCTAACGTATAATCGAAGCCATGATCGAGGAGAAAAACACCCGCCTGCCGTATCGTCTGCGAGAGCCCTTCCTAAGCAAAACGGAAGCGGCTCTTTTTCGTTTGCTGACCGAAATGATGGGCATGCGATATGTGATCTGCCCAAAGGTGGCATTGAGCGATTTGTTCATCATCCTGCGCCCGAACGAGAACGTGCATTTCTTCAATAAAATCTTTCGCAAGCATGTGGACTTTTTGTTATGCGACCCGGTCACATACGCGCCTTCGTTCGGTGTGGAAATCGTCAAACCGATCGCCAGGGATGGCGTCCGCGAAGCGGATAAATTCATGGAGGAACTGTTCACCGACGCCGGGGTTCCGCTTGTTCACATTCCTTCGCACGAACAGTACGACCCGGCGGATATCATTGCGCTTTTTCAACTGGCGGTGGTGAAGGTGGGAAAAACTTCATCGGTGCGGGTCGAGAACCCGGTGGATACGGTTCCGAACTGCCCGGTGTGCGGGAAGATGATGGTGCTGCGCATCCACCGCGGCGGCGCGGACAAGGGCAGGAAATATTACGGGTGCATTGACAGCCCGCGCTGCAGCGGTACGGTCTCCATCGAATAAAATCAACCCGGCGGCATGGCGGGGATGAAGTGCCTTTCGAGTTCAGAGGCGTAATTCGCCCCGGCTGTTTCCCGATGTTCCTTCAACCAATCGCGCAGGCTGGTCTTGCAGCGCGGCGGTTCTTTTGAGACGAGCAGGTTTGCCATCAAGCCGTCCACTTCTTCGGGGGTCAGCATCACATCGCGGACGAAAAGGCTGATGAATTGCGCCGCCAGCAATGCGAGACGGGGCGGGAAGGGGATGAGCGGGCGTTTCTTTCCAATCGTTTCACCGATCAATTCCACCATTTCCTTGAACGTGAATTCATCGGGACCGACCGCGTCCCAGGTGTAATTTTCGGTTTTATAAACGGCTTCCACTGCAAGTTCGGCGAGATCATCCACGTAGACGGGCGAGAGGCGGTATGCGCCACTGCCCGGCAAACCAAAGATGGGGAACCGCCGCAGCAGCCAGGCGATATTGTTGATGAGGATATCCTCTTTGCCGAACAGCACCGTTGGGCGCAGGATGGCGTAGCCCATTCCTGATTCCATCACCGCTTTTTCGTTGGCGGCTTTGCCCCAGAAATACGGCAGATGCGAATCGGCAGACGGGTTTGTGATGCTGATGTGAACCACGCGCTTCACGCCCGACCGGGCAGCTGCGTTGACCAGCGCGCGGGTGTTTTCCACCGCTTTGGGCTGGGTGTTCGCGCCTTTATCGAAACGCACCCAATACGTGTTGACCAGCACATCCACGCCGCGCAGGGATTGGATCATTTCATCCTGGTTCGAGAAATCCAACGGAAAGACCTTCACTTTTCCATTGAACGGGTCGGGACGATTGGGGTGTCCCGTCAAATTGATTACCTCCTCGCCGCGCGCGAGCAGGCGTTTGGTGATGTACTTTCCCGAATAGGAAAACGCCCCAGTAACTGCAATCTTCATTTCAAAACTCCTAGAATGGATTTGACGTTCGTAATGCCCAGCTTTTCCAGTTTGATGACTGCGCTGGCGAGACTATCTATCGCGTTGAAGAATTCCCGGAGGGCTTTCACTCTCTCGCGGATGAAATTCACTTCCGCTTCATCGCCGGACACCGCGCCTGATTCAAGTTGAGCGAGCGTTTCTCCCACCGAGCGGACCGCGCGGTCGAACTCGCTGTTCTGTCGTTCCTTCAAAATCGAGCGGATCGCTGCATAGAAATCGGTCTCGGCTTCGTAGTAATCCTTGCGGTCGCCGAGTTTGGTGGAGCGGTGCACCAAGCCCATGCGCGCCAGCGTCCGCACCTCGGTGCTGACCGCGCCCTTGGTCAAGCCGGTCTGCGCCGCGATCTCATCCAGCGGGAGCGGAACAGGGGAGAGATACAACACGCCAAAGATCGCGCCCATGCCTTTGGGGAACCCCCAAAACCGGCTGATCTGGCTCAGGCTTTCGGTGAAGTCCTTTTTCAATTGCGGGAGTTTGACGGTTGCCATGCGCTCGCCTTTTCTTTAGAACGTTTAGTATTTACTAAACGAAGTATACAATTGAATGCGGGACTTGTCAAGGAACAAAAAGCCGCCGGTAAAGGCGGCTGTACGGTATGGCAAAATGCCGGATACATCCTGCGGTTGGAGGTTAAGGCTGTTGGTGGAACATCCTGAATAATTCCGCGCCGGTCCTGCCTTGGGCTTCGGTCAGGTATTGCTGAATGGGCACGCGCACGATAAGGCGTTCGTTTTCGCTTCTTTCAAACAGAAACTCTACAAAGCCGTAATTCGGACCCGGAATCTGCTCGCGCGGGATTTGCGTCACAACCCGCATCACCTCTGAAATCCAGACGCCGAACGCTTCCTCGTTCGTCAGGTCATTTACCGGCAGGCGGACGTAGAAATCCGTCTGCATGACGCCAAAAACGGAGGACCCATCCGCGGCGATGCAGTCTTCGCCGAATTGAGTGGCATGGGCGCCGGCATCCGCGTTCAATTCTTTGACCGCGGCATCGAACATCCCAGTCAGTTCGGGCGCGTCGTGATATGCCCATGTGTAGGCGCAGTTTGGGACGCTGGATTGCGGCGTCTCTGTTTCGGTGGGCGGGGTGGTGACCGTCACCGTGATGGTGGGCGCGGTCCCGGCGGCTTCATCCGGCGGCGCGGAGACGTTCTGCAAAGCGACAAGCGCCGCAGCTGCCGTGAGTAAAACCCCGGCAGCCCATTTTGCAGAGCGTTTCATCGGCTTGTCTCCGCCATCGCGGCAAGCGAGGGTGCATTCTCAGCGGGGGCAGAGGCTTGGGTGCAGGCAGGCAGCCCCAACGTCGAAGAAAGAGGCGGAACGATCAACTTTCGCATGGGGCTATTCTTTCAGCAAATCCGCCGCCGCGCCTGCCATCAAAGCGACGCCGGCGATCAGCGCCCGTTCGTCGAAATCGAATTTCGGATGATGGTGGTTGTAGTTGAGGTTCTTTTCTGCGTTGGCAGAGCCGATGAAGAAATAACAGCCGTCGGCTTTTTCCTGCATGTAGCCCATATCCTCCGCGCCCATGGTGAGGTATTGGCTGCTGGCGATTTCTGTGTCGGGGAAGAGCGCCTGCGCCGATTGCAAGACGCTTGCGGCGACATCTTCGTTGTTGATGACGGGAGCCGTAACCTGCTTGATGGTGATCTCCGCTTCGCAGCCCATTGCCTGGGCGGTGCCGCGCACAATGCTCTCGAAGCGTTCATGCACCAGTTTGCGAACCTGCGGGTCGAAGGTGCGGATGGTGCCGTTGAGTTCGGCGGTCTGCGGGATGATGTTGAATGCCGTGCCCGAATGGACGGAGGTGACGCTGACCACGGCGGGTTTGAGCGGTTCGATGTTGCGCGAGACGATGGTCTGCAATGCTGTGACGATCTGCGCGGCGCACACGACCGGGTCAATGGTGGTATCCGGCGACGCGCCGTGACCGCCCTTGCCGGTGAGTTTGACGATGAACAAATCCGCGCCCGCCATGACGGGACCCCCGGCAACGTGCAGCCAGCCGAGCGGCTTGTCGTTCCACAGGTGCAGGGAGAGGGTCTTTTCCACTTTGGGATTTTCCAGCACGCCGTCGCGCATCATCATCAGCGCGCCGCCGATCTCCTCGCCGTTGGTGCCTTCTTCGGAGGGCTGGAAGCAGAACTTGATGCTGCCTTTCAGTTCGTGCCTGTGTTCGTTCAATATCTTCGCCACCGTGAGCCCAATGGCGGTGTGACCGTCATGACCGCAGGCGTGCATCACGCCGGGATTTTGCGAGGCGTACTCCGCGCCGGTATCTTCGGTGATGGGCAGGGCGTCCATGTCGAAGCGCAGCAAAATGGTGGGACCCGGCTTCGCGCCTTCCAGAAAACCGACCACGCCGGTCTTGCCGACACCCTTGGTCACTTCGATGCCGAGGCTTTCGAGTTCCTTCGCCACAATGCCGCCCGTGCGGATTTCGTTGAAACCGAGTTCGGGGTGCATGTGAAAATCGCGCCGCATGGCTTGGGTGTAGGGAAAGAGTTCCTGGGCTTTTTCGAGAAAGTTGGACATGGGAAATACCTTTGGTGTGGGAATTTGGGAAGTGAAGAATTGATAAATGGAGAGTTGGGGGATTGCCAGAGTTTTGAATTCCACCAGCCATTTTACCCAATGCCAGCCCCGCCGCGAAGGGAGGATTCTTGTATGCAGGGGCGGTCCTCCCAGGGAGAGTAAAACACCTTACCGATCCCGACGGACCGCCCTTACGGTGTGGATGAAATTTCGCCAATCATGTTCCCTGCAAGCCACGCCCCATTGTTGGTCAACTGATAGCCGCCGCCGCTGGATTCGATCAGGGCATGGGCAAGCCAGCGTTCCAGGAGCGAACTGCCGTCCATTTTCCGCGCGTTCAGTTCGGCGGCAAGGCTGGGCGCGATGCGATTCGATAGAACCGCAGTGACCAGGGGTTTATTCTTTTGCTCCAGCGGGTTTTCGAACAAACCGCCCTCCAGTCCGGGCAGACCGCCGCCAGTCGAGCGGAGGTAGGCGGCGTAGCGCGGATGCCGGTAGTGATAATTGCCGAACACACCGTCTGCGATCGTGCCGACGGCGAGCAGGTCTTCACCGCGTATGGGATGGGTGAAGTAGATGTTTTTATCCCGATCGTTTGCCCAGTGGTTGAATAGATTTTTCCGGCAGCCCAGCGCGGAGAGCATGTTTCCGCCCGCCTGGAAAAGGAAATAATTTGCCAGATGACTTCGCTCCAAAAGGTGATGCCTTTTTGCCCACTCACGGTTTTGGGGATAGATCAACAATTCGTAGAGAGAAAACCCGTCTGTGCCGCACTCTGCCAATGCCTGAATACCAGCAAGCCAGCCGGTCATGGTTTGCTCTGGAAGCCCGCAAACCAAATCCACGCTGACGACCCATCCCATCACCTTATGCCGTACGATGCACTCCAGCGCCTCCGCCGGGCTTTGCCGCCTGCCGATCGCTGCCCGCGTCACCGCTTCAAGGCTTTGAACGCCGACATGCAGCCGCCGGAAGCCCAGATCGTGCAGGCAGGCAGTCATGGACGGTGTGAGCGACTGCACCGTGGATTCGAGCGCCCATTCGGTTTCGTTCGTGATATTGAAAGCGTTTCTGATGCAAGCCGCCAGCCGTTCCAGTGATTTTGTGTCGAGAAAAGTTGGTGTGCCTCCGCCCAGATGCACCGATGTGACGGGTCTTTCGGTCAGCCCTCCCTGCGCGCTCCATAAACGCAGTTCCTTGCAAATCCTTTCCGCATAGTCCTTCACCCGGCTATCGGTGTGGTTTCCCAGTTTGAACGAATAACTGTCGCAGAAGCCGCATTTGCTCGTGCAAAACGGGATGTGAATGTAGATGCACATGGGCTGATCGGACCGGCTGTCTGCTGCCGCCTGCCGCGCCGCCTTCCAGGCATCAAGTCCGTTATGTTCGTAAGGACGCTTCGCCCAGACCGGCAGCGGAAGTTGCCATCGTTCAATGTCATAGACGGGGGCAAGGGACGTCCACTCTTTGCGGATCTTGTCCGCGTGGATGGCTTCGGGGAGATGAGAGAAGAAATCGTCGAACGGGTTCATAGGCGGTGCAGCCAAACCTCGCTGTTTTTCTTCTGGGAAGCCCGTTCGAGCAGCAGCCCCTCTGCGATTTGCAGATTGACCAGGCATCGAAAACTTCCCTTTGGCGAGCCGCCCGTCAACGCGCAATGATCCGGGCAGGCGCGGTTACAGTGGAAGCGATTGAAGCAGGCAGCGCAGGAAACCGGCATGACGGCGAGCCGCTCCTGCAAAAAACGAATGTATTCGGAATCCAGTTGAAATACATTTCGAGAGTGATCGCCTTTTCCGACGATGAATCCGCTTTGACGCGCCTGGCTCTCGTCGCACGCTTCATAACAGACGGCGGCGCAGCCGCCCGGTATCAATTGCAGGACGGAGCGGTGAATTTGACAGTACGAATCGTGCAGTTCGTTCAGCCTCACGCCAGACGTTTGCCAGGGAATATGATACGACCGGCATACCTGCCGCGCCCTGAAAAATTCTTCGACAAACTCATTTGCGTCGTCCGGTTGAAAGCGGTACCCCTGATTTCCGTTTCCCCGGTACACCGGTTCAACGTCTATCTCCTGCGGCTGGATTTCTTCGCACAAATACTGCGCGATCTCCGTCTGGCGGCGCAGCGCGGCTGGCGTAACCGTGACGCGCACATGCAGGGGCTTCCCGCTCTGGCGGACCATCCGCGCCGTTCGCTCGACGAACATGGAACTGGATCGTCCATTGCGAAGGGGGCGCTGAATGGATTGAATCTCCTCCGGTCCATCGCACGACAGCCCGATCAAATCAAAGTGCTCTGCCAGCCATCCCGCCCTGCGTTCCGACATCACCCCATTGGTGGCGATATATTTGAAGAGACTCACCCCAAGGTTGGCTGCCGCGGCTTCGACGATTTCCAGCGCCTGCGACACCCACGCCAAATCGAGAGCCGGTTCCCCGCCTCCGTGAAAGACGACCGTCATCGGCTGGTTTTGAAGGAGGCAATTCCTTGCCGCCGTCTGCGCCGCGGCGCAGACGGCGTTCAACGATAACGATTCCTTTTGCCAGGCTGCACCGGTTGTGCGGATACAACGTGAGCCTCATCGGCATGAACGGTTTCGAGAGATGCGCTTCCCATGCCTGTTCCACTGCCGACGCTGTCTGCACGAGGGTTTGAGCCGCTTCGGTCAGTGTCACCCCGCTGCCGCCGGGAAGGAAGCGCGGTTTGCGTCCATGTTCGGATGCCAGCGCCAAATGCCTGTCCATCTCATCGGCTGAATCGGATGGGACTCCCGCCAGGCAGCCCGGGGTGTAATAGAGCGTTTGCCCATCGAGGGAAGCCTTGAAAATGGGCAGCGATGAATTGGGCAGGGGCGCAAATTTCGAATCCAGATGCCCTTCCTATTTTGGGAGCAAAGGCTCGCAGATCAGGCAAAGGACCAGCCAGAGAAACAGACCGCGAACGTAATCGAAGCTGTGTTCAAAACTCCAGTGGTTTTCCTCCGCCATCGAATTGGCAATTTCACGCAGGGAATTGAAGCCGTTCATTTGATTGAAGGCATGCAGGGCGGGCGAGTTGGTGCCGAACAAACGCAGCGGTTTCTCGAACGATTTCGGCTGTCCGTACACCTGCCCATCCTTCACGCTGACCTTCACCCCCGGGTTGATTTTCGGAATGACGCCGCCGAGTTTCTCGTCGTCCCACGTTCCCAGTTCGTCCAACCCGTGTGCGGGAGCGTCTGCGCAGCAGGCATGGAGGTTATCCAGCAGGCTTGGGAGAAATTGCCGGCGGGTGATGCGAAACGCCAGCCAGCCGCGCGGGAAGGCTTCGAATGCAAAGGGGTCGGTTTTCGCTTCACTCATGGATGCGCCCCCGGATGGAACTCCTGAATCGTGCCGCTGTGTGCGCCTGCGCGGGTGAATCCGCACACGCCGCTGCCCTCCGCAATTTTTTTCAGGATGAGCGCCTCGGTCAACTTGCGGTTGATCTGGCAGCGTTCGCCGCGCTTTGCGGGGTCGTCGCTTTCGGAAGAAAAACTGCGGATGTAACAATCTCCCGCGCACGACCAGTAACAGAAGCAGTCCCTGCACGCCTCCCGCCTCGCCCCGAGCAGGGTATGCAGCCGGCGCCTTGCTCTCTCGTCCAGATGGATGCGCCCGTCTTTTAAATACCCGATGGTGGAAACATCGTTCATCGCATGACTTTGCCCAGCCAGTTCATAGCAGGCAACCAGTTGACCGAGGGGGTTGATAATCAACGCCTGGAAAGGCGCGGTGCAAAAAGTATCCAGAAGCAAGCCGATCCGCGCGCCGGAATATTCCAAACGCCTCCCTGCCTTTGCGGCGATCTCCTCCGCTTCGAGAAAGGCATCCACGAACGCCTGCCCTTCGCCGGGGAGCGCATCCCCATGTGTGCCGCGTTGGATGTGGAAGGTTGGCTCCACGTGGAAACTTTTGCAGCCCGTCTCCCGGCAAAGGAACTCGATTTCCTTCGGAAAGCCCTCCCAGGGTGCCGCTGCCGTCAGGCGGATCGAATACTCAAAACCGCGCCGGTCCATCTCGTTGAGGTTCCGCCAGACAGCCTCAAAGGATTCCTTCCCTGAGGCAAACGGGCGGCGCTCGTTCTGCGTTTCAGGGCGTCCATCCATCGAAAGACTCACGCCGTCGAGGTTGGAGACGATCCATTCGCATTGGCGCTTCGACCATACGCCGTTCGATGTCAGCGTGATTCTGGCGGGTAACGGTTTCTGCCGCGCATGGGCGGTGCAGGTCTGCACGGTCTGCCATGCCAGCGACGGTTCCCCTCCTCCATGAAACGACACTTCAAAGGCGCGCGCTTTCTGCTCCTGTGCGTTTGCGCAGACCAGGTCAATGGCTTGTTTGCCCAGTTCTTCCGGCAGGTCCATCCCCGGCATGGAGCCCGCCGCGGCGTAACAATAGACACACCGCAGTTGACAGCGATTCGTCATGAGGAGCACAGCCAGAATGGGGCGGAACAGCCTGCCCGTCTGGGGTGGAGGCGATGGGTCGGCGCGGAGGAATCCGACCGAGGATAGAAACCGCATCGCCTCGCCCTCGACGTTGAGCGGGGCGCTGGTTCCCCCAGCCGTCACCCGCTGACAGAGTTCCGCCATTGCCGCATTCCCCACAAAAGCCAGCCCCAACAGCGGGCGGTAGATCAGGACTTGCCCGGTTCCATCCAGGCGGTGTGTGTAGAGCTGCATGAGTCAGTTTGGATACCAATAATGGTAGACAGGCGCGCTGTATCCGACACAGGAGCAGGGGTTGTAGCTGACACAGGCGCAGCCCGAGCCTGCCACGCAATTGCAGACGCACACCGCGCCCGGCGGAATCGGCGCGCCGCAGGGCAGGGTGTATGTGATCGTCCGCCCTTCCACTTCCACGGAGACCTCGATTCCCTCCACGGCGGGCAGGCTCACCTTCAAGTCGAACAGGCAGCTGAACTCCTCCATGTCCGGGAAGGTCCACAGTTTGATGATGCCTTCGATATCTCCGGTAGCCATCAGGTTGCTGTACGGACTGACCGCGAAGACCGAAGCGCCCGTAGTCATGGACCGGCTTGGGTTAAGCTCGGGAAACGGCCAAACGGTGATTTCCCCGTATTCGTTTAGCGCGATGAATTTGCCGTCTGAACTGAAGACCAGCGGGGACGATGGATATTTGCCCAGGTCGCCGATCACCTCGCCATCCGGCAGGGAGCGGAGCGTGGCGGCGTAGAATTCATCGCCGGTTGCAAGCGTCTTCCCATCCGGGCTGACGGCGACGAACTTGGCGAACTCTTCGATGGTCGTGATCAACTCGCCGTCCGGCAGGGACCAAACCTGAACCTGGGCGCCATCGGACGAAGCCAGCGTTTTGCCGTCGGCGCTGATCGCCAGGAAGAGCGCCGTTCCATCCAGATTCTTGATCAGTTCTCCATCCGGCAGCGACCACAACTGAATGCGCCCATTATCCGCCGCCGACACCAGCATACTGCCGTCCTTCGTGATCGCCAGCATGGTGGCGAACTCGCTGAGGGTTTTGATCAACTTTCCGTCCGCTGCGGAGAGGAAGCGGATGGTATTGGATGCGCCAGCCGCAACAACATAGGTGCCGTCGGGGCTGAGCGCCGCCGCCGTTGTGCCGGTTGTGATGGAATTCAGCAAAGCGGCGTTCGGCATGGACCAGATTTTCAACTTCCCTTCCAGTTCGCTGATCGAAATCAGCGTAAGGCCGTCGGAGCCGATTTGCATCATGGAAACCTGTTCCTTGTGCGCCTTGGCTCCCGCCTGGCATTCTCCCGGCAGGAAGGTTGGGGTGGGCGTGGGCGTGTTTGTGGGGGAGGGTGTAATGGTGGGCGTCTTCGTCGGAGTGCGGGTGGGGGTGTTGGTGGGCGTGCGTGTGGGCGTGCGCGTACTGGTTGGCGTATCGGTTGGCGGAGGCGCGAGCGGGTTCGAGCAGCCTGCCAGCGCCGAGCCTGCCGCGAGCATCCCCGCCGCTTTGAGGAAATCGCGGCGGGTCAATTTCAACCTGCCATCCTCCTTCCGCACGGCGTAGACTTCCGGTTCTTCCTGTTGCTGGTTTGAGTTTGTATCTGAGTGGTCCTGGGTGGTCATGGAATTTTCCTTTCTCTTCTCTTATGAGTTCGAAACCGGCACGAATTGCAAGTTGTGGATGTCCGCCGGTCGAAAGCGGCGCATCGCAGCGGCAAGGCAGCCGCCAGTACATTCCCTGCGCGCTTTGAATCCGCAGGACGAACACGTGGGATAAACGCCCGCGGCGCGAGCATGCCGGGTTTGTTCGACCAGCCTATCGCGGAGTTCGGAGGCGCTCGACCCCGCCTTCATCTGGACCGAAAACCTGTCTGCCAGCGGGAAGCAGTGGCAGGCGGCGCCGTTCAGGTCAACATCCAGGATGGGCGAGCATTGATAATTTACCTCCGAGCCAGCCTGCCTGAGCGCGCCAAGTTCTTCTTCGGAAAACATACAGCGGACAAACCCGCAGTCGAACTCGAAGCGGATGCCATGCGCCCCGGCGGTCTTCGCAAAGCCCGCGATTCTTCCCGCCACGTGCGGGTAGCGCTTGGGGTGCAGATGAATGTTTCCACCGGCGAGGCTTGGGTGAGCCAGTCCCAGCCGGATGATTCGCCGGGAACCGGCTTTTATGATGGACTCCATGATTGGCAGAAGGTCGAAGTTTGGGGTATGGATGTTGAAACTGACCGCCGCGAGATGTCCAAGCCTTTTCAAGGTCCTGTTGCGCGCCGCGTCCAATTCTTCGCTGCGGGAAACATCCCCTCCGCCGGCGTTCATGTTTACAAGCAGGGTGCAGTCTTTTTCCGGGAGACCCTCCAGATAAGCGAGCAGGGATTCTTTGAGAAACCCGTGTGTAAATATCATCACTTGCATTCCAGCCCGGCGCGCCTCCTCGATCAACTCACGGATTTGCGGGTGAAGGGTTGGTTCCCCTCCGATCATGCGCACGGAGTTGATCCCGGAACGTTTCAGATAACCCAGCCTTGCGGAAAAATCCGCGCGGGAGATGAAGCGCTGGTCGTCCGACTGCCTGCCGGACTGCATGAGCCCCGCCGCAAAGCAGAAGGGGCAGTTCATATTGCAGACCCGGGAAATCACCAGGTTGCTCATGGCGCTGAACCGCCGTCTTCCAGCAAGCCTGCTTCCTGCCATGCGCGCAGGTGTTGGTTGATTTCCGATGCGGCTTCAATGGGGGCGATGTTGTTCATTGCGCCCAGCAGCCGGGCGCATTGTGACAGCGAAACGCCCATGCACAGCCAGCCCCAAAGCGCGGCGGCATCCCCCTCCAGCTGCTTTGTGACGCCTTTCTCTTCATCAATAAGCAGCGTGAAATTCGCATCCCGAACCCAGTACAGGTTTCGGGGTGCGCGTAATCGTATGGAGGGCGTCGTCTGCCCGGGTTGGGATATGTCGCTCACGCCATTTCACTTATGTGGTCGGATGACTGGCACGCAAACCGCGTCATGGCGGCTTCATCAGCCAGCCATTCGGTTGCCAGGTCGTTTTCGTTCAATCGCCGTAATAGATTGGCGGTCGTCACCAGCCTCGTCTGCATACAGGTATCGTCATACCTGCCGTTGGAATGGTTTCCGTTCCGCCGGACGTGACACCCGCCCGCACAGTGGCAGCGGCACAGGCAGTTGATACAGCCCGGTTTATCCCCGTTGGCAAATGCAAGGATTCCCTGCAAAACGTTTTCGTTAAGGTCGAACTTCCCGGCGCGGACATTTCCCAACCGGAAATCCAGACCCGCCTCCCTCCACGTTTTCTCTGGAAGGTAGCAGGCGTCCACCGCACCGTCCGGCGAGACGATGAGCGCATTCCTGCCCACCGGGCAGAGCGTGGTGCGGCATACGGAAACATCCGTGGTGGAATGGACCGCCGCAATGCCGTGCGCCTCCAGGATTTGCGCTGAAGCATGAAACTGGCGGGCAAATTCGAGGAGGTCGGGCGGGAGTAAACCCGTATTGGCGGATTGCGCGGTGGGATGTACGCTCTCGAAGCAGACCGCTTTTGCGAGGAACTCTTCGACGATCCAGCCCGCTATTTCCGTCATGCGGTGCGCGGTCCTCTGGCTGATGCAGGAACGGATGATCAAATCCGCCGAGCCGGATGAAATGATCTTTGCGTTCCTATAAACGATTGGAAATACGGGCTTGCCGTTTCTGGCGGGACGCTGGCTTTCCTGAATGTCCGGCGGACCATCCAAGGACAGGATGACGGCGTCGAAGTGGTCCGCCGCCCAGGCGGCGGTCTCTGCATCGAAGATGCCATTCGTTGTGACTTCAAAATGAACGTCCATTGCCCGTTCTTCCGCTTTCCGCCGGGCATACGCAACTGAAAAATAAACGACCTCGGGTGAATGGAACGGTTCGCCCCCAAAGAACTGAACGTCGGCGCGCCCGCCTTTCTCTTCGTCCAGGATGTCGAAATAAGCGTCTATGACCTGTTTCGCCATCGGCAGGGACATGGCGCTTCCCGCGGACTGACCGGCGATGAAGTCGCAGTATACGCATTGCAGGCTGCACGAACGGGTTGGGATGATTCCCAGAAAAAGCGGGGCGATTCCACGAACCTGCCGGGCGGCTGGAGGCGCGAACGGAGTTTCCTTCAAGGATTTGTAGAGGGGTTGAATTTGGCGCGGAACGGTTCCCCCGTTTTCCAGACATCTGCGAAGCGTTTGAGCGGCGCTCTCATTGGTTAATGCGGTTATTCCCTGTAGTGGCGAATAGATCAACACCCTGTCCAATACGGGAATCGCATAATACCTGGAGAATGCGGCGTCCATGTCCTTTTATACGATACCCCCCGGCATTTTCAAAGTCAATCATGATGTTTGTCACTATTCCCCCTTTGCGGCTGAATTGCCGTTCCTTCGATGTCCTCGATGTTTACGAATATTTCACGACCCTGAACTTCTCTTCGTAACGCGGATTTTCGTCCGTGCTGTCTTCGGTGCGGCGGGATTTCATCCGTTCGATCAATTTGTTCACGTCCTGCACCTGCGATTTGTGCTGGAGGATGGCTTGCAGTTTGATGTCCCAGTATTCGGTCACGTCAATGGCGGTATTGGGCTGGCTGGTGAGCGCGCACCAGACTTCGCCCGGCATGTGGGGTTCAAAGCCTTGCGCGATCAGGTCGGGGAAGTAGGCGGGATTGCCCGCGGCGGGAAAGACCGCATCCAGTACAACCTGACCGCAGGCGCGATGATCGGGGTGGTTGATGCCATAAGCGGCGAAAAGATTCTGCGGGTCGCAGGTGACGAGGATATCCGGTTTGTGGCGGCGAATCTCGCGCACAACCTCACGGCGGAGATTCAGATCTGGAATCAGGTAGCCGTCCGGGAGGTCCAGAAAGAGAGGCGGCTCGGCTCCGATGATTCTGGCGGCTTCGGCTTGTTCGCGGTGGCGGATTCCACACAACGCTTCCGGCGTCATATCTGGATGCGTGCTGGGATTGAACCCCTTGTCGCCGCAGGTGAGCAATAGGCAGGTGGCTTTGTGCCCGGCGCGAGTCCAGCGGGCGAGCGTTGCGCCGCAGAAGAACTCCGGGTCGTCAGGGTGCGCGAGAATGACGAGGATGTGTTTGGGGGTTTCCCAGTTTTCAGGCTGCAGGGTCATGGCAATGAGATGACATTGCGAACGGGGTGAAGCAATCTCCTTCTGCGTTTGGGGATCGCTTCGCAATGACAGGATGTCAATTCTTCTTCGCCTTGCCGCAGGTACAGCCGCCGTTTTCGTGACGGTCACACGGGGCTTCGGATTTGCGGCGCAGGGCTTCGAGTTCGTCCCAGGGTTGGATTTCTTCGCGCAGGAAGGTGTATTGCTGGGGGCGCTCGCCTTCCACTTCGATCAACACCGTGACCTTGTCGCTCATCGGCAGGACGTCCACCACCTTGCCTTCGCCCTTGGGCGTGACCACACGCTTGTTGCGTTTGGGCAGGGTCTTGCGGGCTTCCACGTACTGCTCGTATTCGTAAATGAGGCAGCAGCGCAGGCGTCCGCACATGCCGGTGATCTCTTCGGGCGTGAGGGAGATGCCTTGTTCCTTCGCCATCTTGATCGAGATGGGCGAGAACTCGGTCAGGAATTTGGAGCAGCAGCGGGTTTCGATTCCGCAGGCGCCCATGCCGCCAAGGATCTTCGCCACGTCGCGCGGACCGATCTGGCGCAGTTCGATGTGTGTGTTGGGATAAATCTCCGCCATGTCCTTGCGCAGGGATTTGAGGTCCACTTTCTCTTCGATATCCGTGCTGAAAAGGAAGGCGAGGCGCGAGCCGTCGTAGTTGTATTCGGCGGCGACGATCTTGATGGTGTCGAGCAGTCCGAGTTCGGCGGCGCGCGCGCGGCAGGTAATCATGGCTTCGGTTTGCTTCTGCCGCCAGGATTGTTGGAGCAGTAAATCGCGCGGGGTGGCGCGTCGTTCCACGGACTTCCAGCCGCCGTCGGGCTGGGGCGGGGTCTCCGCGAGGATTTCCACGACTTCGCCGAGATGACGTCCGCGTGAGGTATCCACGATGACGTGTTCGCCGAGCCGCAGGTCCGGCACGGAGGAGGAGTCGAAGTGATAGACCTTGCCTACCTTGCTAAAGCGCACACCGATAATGTTCTTGATGTCTGTTTGCATGGGGCGAATTATACCTGATTGGGGGTTGGGAGGTTTTAGGTTGCAGGTTGAAGGTTACAGGTTGCAGGCGGCGGGAAAATTATCATTGAAGAGCAATTTTTATCCTGGGATGGGTTGTTATACTTTCTGTATGACCGATACTCAAACCCTCGACAAGGTTTCGTTACTGCGCCTGGCATTCAACGGGCTGGCAGACAGCGAACTGGCGGAGATGGCGGAATTGACCGACCTGCGCACCTATCCGCCAAACCATGTGCTGTGCCGCGAAGGCGCTTACGAAGAAATCTTTTACATCCTTGCCGAGGGCAGCGCCCAGATCAGCAAAAAGATCGGCGAAGGGGAAGGCGAACTGATTCTGCGTACGGTCGGCAAGGGCGACCTAATCGGCGAGATGGCGCTCATCCAAAACGCGCCGCGCGCCGCCACTGTGCGTACGCTCACAGAATGCCGCGTGCTGGAAATGGAGAAACAGGATTTCGAAGCCACCCTCCAGCGCAGTCCGCGCATTGCGCTCGACATCATCCGCATCACGCTCGACCGCCTGCGCGCCAACGACCGGGCGATGATCGCCGAACTGCAAAAGTCCAACCGGGTTTTGCGCCAGCTCGACCGCAACAAGATGGAGTTCATTCAAGTCGCCGCGCACGAACTCCGCACCCCGCTGACCGTGCTGAAGGGCTACGCCAACCTGCTCTGCGCCTCCAACGAAGTGAAGGCAAACCCCGCCCTGGTCGAGGTTCTGGACGGCATCCTCAAACGCACGGAACGCATGCACGGCGTGGTCAACACCATGCTGGATGTGAGCCGCATTGACAACGAAACCCTGAAGTTGACTCCCGCGCCGGTGCTCCTCAAACAACTGATTGCGGATACGCTCAACGAGTTTGCCAAAGCCGCCTCAAAACGGACCCTGCAGCTGGTCTACGTGCCCGAAGCGGATCAATCCATCATCCAGGGCGATCCGACCCTCATCCACAAGGCATTGCAGCAGTTGATCGTCAACGCGATCAAATACACGCCCGACGGCGGGACCGTGACCGTCTCCACGCATACGGTGAAGATGGAAGACGGCAGACCCGCGGTCGAGGTGCGTGTGACCGATACGGGCATCGGCTTGGATAAAGAACATCACGAGCTGGTTTTCGAGAAGTTCTACCAGGCGGGGTCGGTGAGCATCCACTCCTCCGGCGCCACCACGTTCAAAGGCGGCGGACCGGGTTTGGGGCTGGCGATTGTGCGCGGTGTGGCGCAGGCGCATGGGGGCAAAGCCTGGGTGGAAAGCAGGGGACACGATGAAGTGAACCTCCCCGGCTGTACGTTTTATTTGCAGCTGCCCATTTAACGCACCCGAAAAATAATGCTCCAGCCGCCGGGGGTAACTAACCCACATTGCCGTCTTGATTTCAAAAGCGTTCCCTCACCCCAATCGCGGCGATTTTTTTACCGGGACGGCTTCCCTCTCTCCCGTTGGGAGAGGGCAGGGCGAGGGTTTTTGACGGAAAACTACAGGTACTGTTTGAAGGCAGCAACTTGAGTTAACTACGTGTTCAGCGGCGGCTTCGTCCCATCGGGAATCGGCGAGACGTAATTGACAGCGGCGCGCCTTCGTTCAAATTCCTCCCTGGCTCGGGTGCGCAATTCCGTGTTTTTCATAAATTCGAGCGCGCTGAGCGCCATGACCTTCCCGGCGTACAACATTCCGCGCTGACCGATGCCCATTTTGCCCTGCGCCACGATCTGCCAGGAGTGACCGGGCGAGCCAAGCGCCCAACAGGCGGTGAAGATCTGACCGGTTGGCGCAGCCCAGGATACGTCGCCGACATCGGTGGAGCCGGGTTGAACGACCTCGGATTTGAAGGGCGGAAGAATCTCTTCGAACAGGACTTGTTTTTTCAATTCGGCAACGGCTTTCGAATCCAGCCCGTAAACGGGCGCGCTGGTTTCGAGGCTCTCCGCCGGAATGGATTTGGAAAGTTCGCGCGCGAAGGCATGCTCCTCCCCGCTGAATTTGGGCGCGCCGACTTCCTCCAGTTTGGCTTGCAGGACTTCGTTGATGGTCTCGTTGAGGAGCATGTTGGACATGCCCGAGATGACCTGAATTTCCACCTCGGTGCCGGTCATCAAGGCGGCGCCTTTGGCGATGTCTTTGACGCGTTCGAAGAGGGCATTCAACTGGTCGGTGCGCGGGGCGCGCACGCTGTAAAGCGACTCGGCAAAATCGGGGACGACGTTCGGGGCGACTCCGCCTTTGGTGATGACGTAATGGACGCGCGCATCGGGGATCATGTGCTCGCGCAGATAGTTGACGCCCACGTTCATCAACTCGACCGCATCGAGCGCGCTGCGACCGTTGAACGGGTCCATCGCGGCGTGAGCGCTCCTGCCCCGAAAGCGGAAGACGACGCGGTAATTGGCAAGGAAGTTGGTGTAAAGCGTGCCGTTGAACGTATCGGGATGCCAGGTGAGACAGATGTCCACATCGTTGAAGAGCCCGGCTTTCGCCATGAATGCCTTGCCTGCGCCGCCTTCCTCGGCGGGACAACCGTAATAGCGGATCGTGCCCTTGACTTCGCCCGCATCCATCGCCTGCTTGACCGCCATCACCGACGCCAGCCCGGCGACCCCCAGCAGGTTGTGACCGCAGCCATGACCCGGCGCGCCGTTCTCCAGCGGTTTGCGGTATGGCACACAATCCTGGCTGAGACCGGGCAATGCGTCGAATTCGCCGAGGATGCCGATGACGGGTCCCGCGCCGTTGCTGTAACTGGCAACGAATGCGGTGGGAATCTCCGCCGCGCCGCGTTCGAGCGTAAACCCGGCTTCCTCCAGCGCATCTTCCAATGCCTTGCTGGAATTGAACTCCTTGTACCCCAGTTCGGCATACCCCCAGATCTCATTGCTCAACTCGACGAACAACGAACGGTTGGACTCGATCCATTGTGTGAGGTCCATGTTCATTCCTCCAGCCGGGAGCCGGTCTCAATTCCAGCCGCCGGTGCGGGTGCGGTTTCGAATCTCGTCCTGCAGGGCGGCGAGCATTTCCATATAAGAGTCACGGCTGGCGGTGCTTGCCTTGTCCGCCTGGTCTTCGAGCCGCGCCAGCAGGTACACGATCCACGAAAGCCAGGTGCGCGGAGCGCTTTGCGCCTTTGCGATCTCCTGCGCCGCTTCATCGAGAATTTCACGGAGGGCATCTTCTTTACTCATGGGGATTCTCCTGGGTCTGAAATGTCGTTGCATTTTTATTGTACTCCCGCCCGCCTCTCTGCGTGAGCGCATTCAGCGCCGCTCTTGATGTAATGTCATTCTCACCTCTCCATACCTTTGATTTCCCCGCCCGCCAAGACTTCATCCTTATCGAAGAGACAGCCGCCCCGTCCCGCCCGAAGCGCCTGGCATCCATTCACCCAACTACTCAACTGCTAACTATCTCCATGCAAGGTAAGGTATAATCAACGCGCCTCTTGACAGGCGCAAATTCATTACAAGGCTGAGTATGGCTGGCGCATTTTCATTACCAAACGATTACTGGCTTTCCCTCCAAGTCACCCCGCAAGATGTCGAAAACCTGCATACTTATCTCTTCGAACGCGAGATGCCGCTGACCACGCGTGAACTCGTTTCGGAGTTTATCGAAATGCGGGTCCGCACGGAGCGGCAAGCCGCAGAGAGCAAACAAAAATCCATGGGACGGAATTTTATTCCAAGAGAGACCTACCTGGTTGGGGATGAACTCATCTTTCCTGCGTTGAACTGGCGGCAGGGACGGGTAAAGGCTGTGCGAAGCGGCGTCAACCCGGCGGTGAACGACTTCGATGTCATCACCGTCGAAATGGACGATGCCTCCGAGCGCATGTTTGCGGCGCGGCTGGAGACGCATTTGTTGAACGACGCTTCCTTTGAAAAAGAGGAGGACGCCGACGTGAAGCCCGCCGCGATCATGGCGGAGCACGGCGCGGAGATCGAAAAAAAACTCGAAGCCGCACTGGGCGCGGATGGCGGACTGGTCAAGATCGCCGGGCGCTGGTTCCCCCGCGCGCTGTTGATTGATATCAACCAGGGACAGTTGAATCTCGCCGAGGCAGTGCTCGATATGTCCGGCGGCGAGCCGCTTCCCACCGAAGCGCTGATGAAGGACATCGAACTGCCCGCCGGAGTCAACCCCAAACTGGCGGAGTTTTCATTGAACTACGCCCTGCAGGACGACAACCGCTTCGACGAAGTGGGACCTGCCGGTCAGGTGCTCTGGTGCCTGCGCCGCCTCGAACCGGACTTTGTGCGCGAAGTGCCCCCGCCTCTGCGCTACGTGGAGGTGCCGCACGACCGAAACCAGTTGACGCCACCCATGAAAGCCCTCGAAGCGCAGCTGGATGATGAACTGACCCCGCCGGGCGAACTTGACCCGCGCGAGGAAATTTCCTCCGTCACCATCACGTTGATCTACCCGCATCTGCGCGCCGGCACACTGCCCATGTCTGCCCGGACGCGCAAACTCTTCCCAACGGCGTACGAATCGCCGCGCGTGCGGTTTACGCTGGTGGACGGCAAGACCAGGCAGCGCATCCCCGCCTGGGTGGTGCGCGAACACGGCTATGTGTTCGGCTTGCGCGAATGGTACAAGGCGCATCAATTGATTCCCGGCTCGCTGGTGCAGGTCCGCAGGGGCGAGAACCCCGGCGAAGTGATCGTCGAAGCGAAGACCCAGCGCGCTTCCAAGGATTGGGTGCGCACCGTCATGGTCGGCACCGATGGCGGGCTGGTCTTTGCCATGCTCAAACAGCCCATCACCGCCGAGTTCAACGACCGCATGGTGATTCACGTGCCCGATTTCAAGGCGCTCGACCCGGTCTGGGAAAAGAAACGTCCTTTCGAGGAACTCGTCCTCCAGGTCATGCGCGAACTGTCGAAATCCAACCCGCAGGGTCACGTCCACGCCCAGGAATTGTACGCAGCAGTGAACCTTGTCCGCCGCATTCCGCCCGCGCCGCTCTTTGCCCTGCTGGCGGCAAACCCCGTCTTCAAGCACGTAGGCGACCTGCACTTCCGCCTTGAGGAGGAGGTTGAATGAGCCTGCTGAAACCCAACGCAAAGACCCCCTTCCACATTGATTTCGATTGGTGGAAGCAAAACGAACGCGACTGGCACGTGTTCCTGCGCACCCTGTTGTGCGCCGAGCACCAGGAGGCATTTGCCGACATCGAGGAAGGCGAATTGATTGACTGGATTGACCCTGAAACCGCCGAAGTCAAGCCGGTGGACGGCGTCCAGCACGCGCTGATGAGTCACTGCGCCCTGCTCCCCGAATTCGTCGGCGAGCGCACGGCAATCGTCGAGGCGGTCTTCCGCACCTTCCTTGCCAACGGCAATACCCCCATGTCTGCCGAGGAGCTTGGCAGGCGGCTGGGCAGGTCGGCGGATGTCATCCTGAAGACCATTGCCGGTCCGCGGGTGTATCGAGGGCTGCGTCCGATTGAAAGTCAACCCGCGCATTTACCCGTCGTCGAGTAAAATGCAGCCATCGCCCCCGTAGCTCAATGGACAGAGCAGCTGCCTTCTAAGCAGGAGGTTGTGGGTTCGAATCCCGCCGGGGGCGCACGCCAGTAAGGAGTAAGTCCATGCCAACCGTTGTTCGCAAAACCAGAGAGCCGCTTCTGGAGGTTCGCCGTGATATTCTCCACGCAGTCAGTTGGCAGGTGCGGTCCAACGTCTGGAGTCCTCCAACCGATGTGTACGAGACCGCGGAAGCCTTTGTCGTGCGGATGGAAATAGCGGGGATGCGCGACGAAGATTTCGACATTTCGGTCGAAAACGACACGCTCTTTATCTCAGGTTCGCGCTCCGATTCCCCCGAAAAACGCGCCTATCACCAAATGGAGATTCGCTTCGGCAAATTCGCTGCGGCGGTCGGCTTGCCGGCGCCGGTCAATGTGGACCAGGCGCGCGCGGAATATCAGGACGGCTTCCTGATCGTCACTCTCCCCAAGGCGAGACCAAACCCAGTGAAAGTTGAATGATCAATGCCCGCACAAAGATGGCAATCCGGTATTCAGGATTTTTTTCAAACCCCAGATGGGTCCGAACACGACTTCATGAGCAATTTTGTGACCTCGTTTTTATCGCAGTTCCAAAACAGGGAAGACGCATCGTCCGACCCGAAGGCGGGTGACGGCGGCGAGGGGCAGAAGTTCCCCTCGGAGATTCCCATCCTGCCCCTGCGCGGCGTGGTTGTGTATCCCAACACCGCCGTCCCGCTGACGGTGGGTCAGCCGCGCTCCATCAAACTGGTGGATGATGTGGTGGCGGGCGATAAACTCGTCGGGCTGGTCGCTGCGCTCAACCCCGAGCAGGAAATGCCCGGACCCAACGAACTCTACAAAGTCGGAACGATCGCAACCGTCCACCGGCTGCTTCGCGCGCCAGATGGCTCAGTGCGGCTGCTCGTCCAGGGCATGGAGCGTTTTCGATTGGTCGAGTTCGTGCAGGAGGAGCCGTATCTCAAAGCGCGCATCCAGCTCGCGCCGGAGACCGACGAATCCAACATCGAGACCGATGCGCTGGCGCGCAACGCCCGCGACCAGTTCCAGCAGATCACGCAGATGATCCCCTCCTTTCCCGAGGAACTGGCGAATTCCATCACCTCCATCGAAGACCCGCTTCAAACCGTCTACACCATCGCCAATTTTCAGCGCATTGACCTGAAGGACGCCCAGGAGATTCTCGAACTCGATTCGGTGTACGCCAAACTGAAGAAGTTGATCGGCTTGCTCGTGCGCGAAGCCGAGGTCTTGCAGATCGGTCAAAAGATCCAGAATGAAGCGCGCGGCGAGATCGAGAAGGTTCAGCGCGAATACTTCCTGCGCGAGCAAATGAAAGCCATCCAGCGCGAGTTGGGCGAACGGGACGAACAGGCGCAGGAAGTGGAGGAGTTCCGCAAAAAGATCGAAGAGGCGAAGATGCCCGAAGAGGCGGAGAAACAGGCGAAGCGCGAACTGGAGCGCCTCGCCCGCCTGCCCACCGCCGCCGCGGAATACGGCGTCATCCGCACCTACCTGGATTGGCTGGTGACGCTTCCCTGGTCCGCTGCCACGCCGGATAACCTCGATATCGCCCACGCCCGCGAAGTGCTCAACAAAGACCACTACGGGCTGGAGGATGTGAAAGACCGCATCCTCGAATTTCTTGCCATTCGCAAACTGCGCCTCGACCGCAAAAACGACAAGCGGGAGGAATCCAGGGATGCCATTCGCCGCGAACGCGAAGGCGTGATTTTATGCTTTGTCGGTCCGCCCGGCGTCGGCAAGACCTCGCTGGGGCAGTCCATCGCCCGCGCCATGGAGCGGAAGTTCGTCCGCGCCTCGCTCGGCGGTGTGCGCGATGAAGCCGAGATTCGCGGTCACCGCCGCACCTACATCGGCTCGATGCCCGGACGCATCCTGCAATCCCTGCGGCGGGTCGGCTCCAGGAACCCGGTCTTCATGCTCGATGAAGTGGATAAACTGACCAACGATTTCCACGGCGACCCCGCCTCGGCGCTGCTCGAAGTGCTCGACCCGGAGCAGAACAGCGAATTCCGTGACAACTACCTCGAAGTGGCGTTCGACCTTTCGCAGGTGTTCTTCATTGCCACGGCGAACACACTCGAATACATCCCCGGTCCGCTGCGCGACCGCATGGAAATCATCTACCTCTCCGGCTACACCGAGAACGAAAAGATGGCGATTGCGCGCGGCTATCTCATCCCGCGCCAGATCCGCGAGAACAGCCTGCGCGAGAACGAAGTCAAATTCACCGACGACGCGCTCCGCATGATCATCCGCCAGTACACGCGCGAGGCGGGCGTCCGCAACCTGGAACGCAAGATCGGCGCGGTCTGCCGCAAGGTGGGCACGCGCATCGCCGAGGGAAAATCAAGAAAGTACCGGGTTACGCCGAAACTGGTCGAGGAGTTCCTCGACCACCCCACTTACCTTGGTCCGGAGGAGTTGAACAAACGCACCTCCATTCCGGGCGTGGTACCCGGGCTGGCATGGACCTCCTTCGGCGGCGACATCCTGCTGATCGAAGCCACCGCCATGCCGGGCGGGCGCGGATTCCAGATCACCGGCTCGGTTGGCAACGTCATGCAGGAATCCGCCCGCGCGGCGCTGTCCTACGTCCGTTCGCGCGCCGAATCGCTCGGTCTGCCGCGCGAGTTCTTCGATAAGCAGGATATTCACATGCACATCCCGGCGGGCTCCCAGCCCAAAGATGGTCCCTCTGCCGGGGTGACGATGGCGACCGCGCTCGTTTCGCTCGTATCGGGACGCAAGGTCAAGCCGCAGATCGGCATGACCGGCGAGATCACCCTGCGGGGTCAGGTTCTTGCCATCGGCGGCGTCAAGGAAAAAGTGCTCGCTGCGCACCGCAGCGGACTGACAACCGTCATCCTGCCCAAACCGAACGAACAGGACCTCGATGACGTACCGGACGAGATTCGCAAGACGATGAAGTTCATCTTCGCCGAGACGGTGGACGATGTGCTCGAAGCCGCGCTCGAAAAACCGCGCAAGCGCGCCGCGAAGGGCAGGCACCCCCTGCGAAAACCTCCGAAGAAAACGGCAAAGGTCAGGAAGAATGTCAAAAAGAAAAGTGCTTCTCGCTGAGGACGACATCACCATGGTCTCCCTGCTGAAGACCCTTTTAAAAATGGAGGGATACGATGTGGTCGCGCTGCAGGCGGATGAAGACATTGTTTCCGCGGTCAAAAAAGAAAAACCGGACGTATTGCTGATGGATGTTTTCCTGAACCATCAAAGCGGGCTGGATGTTTTGGAGGAACTGCGCAGTTCCGCAGAAACCAGCCGCCTTCGAGTTGTGATGTCCTCCGGCGCGAGCGTCAGGGACGAGTGCATCCGCCGCGGCGCCGACGGCTTTTTGGCGAAACCCTACATGCCGGACGATCTCATTGACATCCTGAAACAGACCATCAACGTATGATGGATGAGTCAATCCGCCTGCGGGAATTTTCATTTGAAGAAGATTACGAGCGCGTTTTATCGCTGTGGCGGGGGATCGAAGCGGGCGTGAACGTGGGACGTTCCGATACGCCGGGCGAGATTCAAAAGAAGATACAGCGCGACCCCGACCTGTTCCTCGTGGCGGAGGCGCATGGGCAGATCGTCGGCGCCATCATCGGCGGGTTCGACGGCAGGCGTGGGATGATCTACCATCTCGCCGTCGCAAAAAATTTCCGCGGGCGGGGCATCGGCGGAAGGCTGCTTTCCGAAGTTGAAAAACGGCTGCAAGCCAGGGGCTGTCTCAAGTGCATCCTGCACGTCCTCGACGACAACGAGGAGGCGATGCAATTTTACAAAAACAAGGGCTGGCGTCATGCAGTCGAGGATGTGGTCTTCGTGAAGGAATTTTATCCATGATTCGATTTGGGATTCTGACCCTCTCCGACCGTTCCTCGCGCGGCGAGCGGGAGGACGCCTCTGGACCGGCGCTCGCGCATCTGATTCGCGCCGAAAACTGCTCGGTCGTCCGGCAGCAAATCCTGCCCGACGACGAACCCGTCATCCGCGCCGTCCTGAGCGAATGGGCAGACAGCGGCGAAGTGGACGTGATCTTGACCACGGGCGGCACCGGTTTCGCCCTGCGCGATGTCGCCCCCGAAGCCACACGCGCCGTGATTCAGCGCGAAGCCCCCGGCTTGGCAGAGGCGATGCGGGCGGAAAGCCTGGCGAAGACCAAACATGCCATGCTCTCCCGCGCCACGGCCGGCATCCGCGGGCGGACGCTCATCGTCAACCTGCCGGGAAGCCCAAAAGGCGCCGTGGAAAATTTGCAGACGATTTTCCCCGTGCTTCCCCACGCCGTTCAACTGCTCCGCGACGATCCCGATTCAGAGGCGTCGCACTGACAGAAACAAAAAGCAGAGCGATACGGTCTCTCGCTCTGCTTTTTGTTTGAAACGCCGTTACTTCCACACAAAATTCAAATCGCCTTCCACCGGGTTCCAGTAATTTGGATTGGGGCTGAGGGTCATCCCGGTATCCGTCCATGCCGAGATTACATACGGTCCGCTGGAGGTCACGGTGGCGGCGGTGCTTCCGTAGCTGCCGCCTGCGAGTGCGGCTGGGTTGAGGATGGCAAAAGCGGGTTCGGCAAGATACGTCAGCAGGTTCGGCTCGGGGCGGTTGAGATGGATGATGACTGTGTTGACGTCCACTTTCTGAATCCCATCCACCTGGGAGATGGCGCGGTTCTCTGCGTCGCGTTCCCCGTTGAACGCCAGGAACAAACGCTGCCAGGTGGGGTAATTCCCTCCGCCGTGCAGGGGATGAGCCGGGTCGAACCAGCGGTTGAAGTTATCCACGATAACGTCGGTGGTGATGGGGGAGCCGTCGCTGAAACGCGCATTCGGGCGGATCTCGAAGATGTAATCCAGCTGATCGTCCGAAACGATCCATGATTCGGCAATGCCGGGCTGGACGTTCCCCGCTTCGTCAAGGCGCACCAGCCCTTCGTAGAGATAACCGCTCACCAGCAGAGAATCCGCATCTTCGGTGACAGCCGGGTCGAGGACGAGTTCCGAACTGACCGCCATTGGCTCGCCCGGCTGGGGCGGCAAAACGGATTCCCCTGTGGGGCTTTCGCCGGCTTGCGGCTCGGCGGTTTCCCCGTCCTTTGGCTGGCAGCCCGCCAATGCAAATGTGAAAATCAAAATACCGGTAATCGTGATCTTTGAAAGGCTCTGTGTTTTCATTGTAACAATACCTCTTTTTGATTTGCCTGACATAACGACATAAGGTCATTTATTTAGTCGCCGTTTGGGACGGTTTGGGTCTGCGGGTGGGGATGCCGGCTGCGCTGCGGCGTATGTATTCTAGCGCACAATTATCGTTATGGGAATATAATCGGACATTAGCGCAGGAATTGTCGTAATTCCCCAACCCTTTTGCGTCATATTTACCCACTAACACTATGAAATGATCATAACTTGTTGTGACCGGTCCGGCGGATGGATGCGCCGGCAGCAAAACTCAGAGGTCCCATGGAACGAAAATATTCGAATCTTTTAAAGTTCCTCTCGCTCATCGTCATTTTGTCCCTTCTGGTTGCTTCGTGTGCCCCTTCGGATTTCCTTTCCGGCGCAGGCGGCGAGGAGGGACAGACCGAGGAAGCGCCGACGGAAGAACCTCCAACGGAAGAACCCCCGACGGAAGAGCCTCCAACCGAAGAGCCTCCAACCGAAGAACCCCCAACTGAGGAACCTCCGACCGATGCGCCGCCTCCCACCGATACGCCCGCTCCGGCGGTTGTTCCAACAGATACGCCGGCTCCCCTGGCGACCGATACGCTTCCGCCTGCAGGCGATTCTTCCAACCAGGCGGCAACCGCCACCCCAACCTTTACTCCCACTCCCACTGCATCGTTCACGCCAGCGGCAACCGCCACCGAGGGCAGGGGAGCCGCCCCGTTTGCGGCAAACCCCCCAACGTCAACCAGCACTTCCACGCCCGCCCCGACCGATACGCCCGTCAACGTACCGGACCCGTATGTTGGGTTAAGCGTGGCGTGCAATAACGACCTCTCTGCGACATTCACCATCACGAACATCGGCGGTCCGTTGAGCGGAGGGAGTTACACTGTTTCCGAACCGGGAAAATCGCCGGCGACCAACTCTCTGAGCCTGGGATCGAACCAGAGCATCTCCTTCAATGCCGCCGGCAACGCGACCGTGACGGTGAATTATTCGACCTCCGAATTGGATAATGTAAACTTGTCCGCCATCGGCACCTGTCTGCCGCTTCCTTCCAGTACGCCTTCGCCCACGCCCACGAACACGAGGACCCCAAAACCGACCAATACCGCCACTCCGACCGCCACACCCGGTCCTTCGCCCACGCCCACGAACACAAAGACCCCAAGACCGACCAATACCGCCACTTCGACCGCCACGCCCGGCCCTTCACCCCCACACGCGAGATCGTGGACGGTCAACTGGATTTGCAGGTCTTCTGCAACACCGACCTGACGGCGACCTTCGTCATCCGCAATATCTCCGGCGCGGTCAGCGACGGCACGTATGTCCTCTCCGACCCGGCGCAAAGCGGAGCAATCAACCTGCAGCCCGGTCAATCCACTTCGATCATCGGGGCGGGATACGCCACCATGACGGTCACATACAAGACCTCGTTCCTCTCTTCGGTGACGTTGAGCGTGGTGGGCTCCTGCTCACGGCGTCCCACTGCCACACCGACCAATACGGCTGAACCGACCAGCACACCGACCAACACGCCCGTGACTCCGCCTTCGCTTTCCGCTACGGGCTCGTGCAGCGGCGTGAATACAGACACCGCCACCTTCGTTATCACCAACAACGGCGGCGATATGACCAAGCCCTACACCTACAACATCACGGATGCCAGCGGCAATATCGTTCAGACCGGCACGTTCCAATTGGGAGCCGGCGGGAGTACGGCAGCCACCATCACGGGTTCGTCCACAAGTTATACGCTGACCAGCCCGGACGACGGTTCGCTCACCGCCACAGCCGATATGACGGTCTGCGCTCCGCCTCCACCGCAGCCGTCCCTGAGCGCAACCGGTGCATGTTCTTCCAATGGCGTGGCGAAATTCATCATCACCAACAATGGCGGCGATATGCCCAAGCCATACACTTACGTGATCACCGACGCCGGCGGCGCCACGGTGCAGACCTCCACATTCCAGTTGAACGCCGGGCAAAGCGCCACCATCACGATAAGCGGCACGTCGAATCTGTATACCCTCACCAGTCCTGATGACAGCAATCTGTCCGCGCAGGCAGATTTGACAACCTGCGTCCCCCCGCCGTCTGCGCCGGACCTCTCGGCAACGGGAGCCTGCACCTCCAACGCGGGCGAAGCGACGTTCGTCATCACCAACAACGGCGGCGATATGACCACGCCCTACACGTACAACATCGCGGATGCGAACGGGAATATCGTCTCCACCGCCACGTTCCAACTCTCTGCCGGGCAGAGCATCGCGGTCTCGGTCTCCGGCTCGTCTTCGACTTATACCCTGACCAGCCCGAACGACAGCGGACTGACCGCCCAGGCGGATATGTCTGCCTGTGTGGAGCCGCCCCCGCCTCCCGCTTTGACGGCGACCGGCGTCTGCACGTCGAATGAAGGCGTGGCGACCTTCATCATCACCAACAACGGCGGCGATATGACGGTTGCTTATCTCTACACGATCACCGACGCGAACGGCAGCGTGGTTCAAACGGCGCCCTTCCAACTCGATGCAGGCGAGAGTTTGAGCATCGTCGTCGGCAGCAGCGCAGACGAATTGATCCTCACGATTACCAACGCCAACAACTTCACGGTCCGCGCGGCGATGACCGAATGCCGGGAATCCGACCTGTCCGTATCGCCCGCCGAACCGGAGCCCTGCATCCAATGTCTGGTCTTCCACACCTTCCGCGACGACAATCTCGAAGTCTACCGCCTGGACGGGATCGAAGGTCAGCCCGATGCGAAACTGTACAATCTGTCCAAAGATGAAGCGGTGGACAGCCGCCCCAGCCGCTCGCCAAACGACTCGTGGGTCGTCTTCCAGAGCAACCGCAACCG
>QMIW01000048.1 GCA_024434165.1 Chloroflexota bacterium
CTGACCGCCCGGTCAGGTCTTTTTTGTTTGCTCATCCTTTTCGTCTAACTTTGGAGTCGGTCAGCTTGCTGGCGTATTTCGGGAGCAAGC
Organism: Chloroflexota bacterium; assembly: GCA_024434165.1. Taxonomy (GTDB): domain Bacteria; phylum Chloroflexota; class Anaerolineae; order Anaerolineales; family Villigracilaceae; genus Villigracilis. Next base: position 91 of record QMIW01000048.1, read on the forward strand.
CCCTGATTCCATAACCGAGATTGATTATTCGGATGGACCCTAAGCCTCCCAGAATGGGGTGGCGGTAAAAAGGCGGTCATTTGCGGTAGAGGAACAAAAACATCCCCATTGAAGGGATGTTTACTTGTGGCGGAGAGGGCGGGATTCGAACCCGCGAACCTTTTGGGGTTACACGCTTTCCAAGCGTGCGCGCTAAGCCAGACTACGCGACCTCTCCAGAAAGCAAGCGGGCAAAATTATACCACGTGTTTTGGAGCAGACAAGTGACGCTAGCGTTCCTGCGTACTGACGACCTGTTCTGCGTAAAATATGGCATAAGGGGTTATTTCAGGATCATAGTTCAAGTTCCCACATAAATGAATCAGAGCCCCCGGCTTTGGCAGCAGAGCGGTTTCGATAATGACGAATGCCGCCCTGTTGGTTTGGAGGTCAACCGCGTAAAAAATTGTGTTCAGCGGCGCAATAGATTCCAGGATCGAGACCAGGTTGGTATCGGGAATGCTGTGAGCATTGCGGCGGAAAATGCTTGCATGAAAATCGGGCACCCAATCGAGGAAGACCTCGCTCTCACGTTGGATGTTGATGGCGATCCCCTCATCGAAACTCGTAAAGAAACTGTCCAATTCAGCCGGGCACACGCCCCCCGGCGGGATGGGGAGTTTTCCGTTTGTTTTGATGAAAACCGGCGCAGCAAGTATGAGGACGACCAGCGTGCCGGCGAATGCCGCAATTGGATATCCGTCCGGCAGGGCGCTGAAGCGGGGTTTGAAAAAATGAGCGGGGAATTTTTCCTGGAGAAAAAGCAGCCCCATCCCGGGGAGCAGGACAAAGAAGGGGATGGTTGCCGCATACAAACGGACGCGGTAAGCGTCTGTGGGGGGCACAAACGGGACAGACGCCAGCACACCAAGTGCCGCAGCCACAGCAAGGCTTGCGTATGGGTCCCTGCGCTCCTTGAACCATTTGAAAATTCCCAGCCCGCCCAGGATGTACATTGCCCAGCGCGCCGCCTCGTTGACCCAGTAATTTTCTCCTGCGACGAACGCATAGGCGTTGTACCAGGTATTCGAGAAAAACATGCGCCAATAATGCAGTGCGCCTTTGACAATAAGCGAGGGGTCAGTCAATATCAGGTCAAAGGCGAGTCGGTAAATGGCAGGAGTCACCTCCGTGTCCTTCAGCAGCCCCAGTTCGGGGTGGGCTTCAAAGATATACGTCCAGGATTTTCCGCCGGAAGCCAGCCCATAAAACGCCCATGCAAAGTTTTCGAATGCCATCCCGCCTGGTCCTGCGACAAAATCAATCATCTTGTTGTTTGCGTAAAACACCAGCAGGATGATTGTTGTTCCCAACCCGAAAAACTTGAAGGAAAACCTTCCTTGCCCGCGGAATATCCATCCGCCCCACAAGAGCAAGGCGGGCAGAACAAACATGGCGCCAGGGCGGATGTTCAATGCCAGGGCGATTACCCCGATTCCAAACAGAACAGACCATTCTTTTTGTGTGGATATTCCCCGCCAGAGCAGAGCCGCGCCGAAAAGACCGACCGTCACACCCAGCGATTCGGACATGGTTGTGCCGCTGTGATGCCGGTAATATAAGAACATAAGTATGAGGAAAAACACCGCAGCCTCGGCGCCATGCGTCCGCTGGAGTTCCCTGCAAGCGAGATAACATGAGAACCCCGCAATGGCGGTAAATACTCCAACGGCGGTCATCAAATTTCTTTCGGAGAGCCAGAGAAGAAAGGAGAGCAGCCCCGCAAAGAACGGGCGCATCGCTGTAAAGCTTGAAACGTTCACTCCATGTTGCAATCGGATTGCATCGGTGTAATACTCGGCGGCATCGGTGAGCGGAATTAATCCGCTCAAGACGACGGTCTGCGTGTTCCCCGAAGCCCACAATCCTGCCAGTCCTAGGGCGAAGAGCGCCATGACGGCTGTCAGGGAAAGCAATTGACCCAGCCTCCCCGGAACGCGAAATACCGCGTACAAAACCAGCGCCGCGATTGGCATGATGATTCCGAACCCCGTTCGCAGTGCCATGCTCGCCGGGCGCAGAAAGAAAGGGGAACGGCTTGCCAGGATTAAAACAAAAACGAGGATGGCGGCCGTCAATGTAAGAATGTGCCACAGAACGGGATGGATCTTGCCGGTAATCACATTGTTTTTTTGATTCATAAGATTTGCCCCGCCTATTATAAATTGCTTTTATAACCGCCCCTTAAATGGCGCTGTGGGCACCGTTTCAAAGCGGGACCCACAGCATCGTCTTGGAGGACGAAAACCACAATGTAAGGTTTACGGAGCAGCAACCGGCTCGCTGCCCTGCGCCCGTTCGCCGGCGGCAGGCTGCGCGTTTTTGTGATTGTTCTCGATGTTCATGAGGGCTGGGATGAAGAAACCAATCGTGCCGATGAGCAGGTTGAGGATGCCCGCCACCCAAAACCAGGTCTGGTAACTGGTCGCATCGGTGATGGGACCCGCAATGAGGTACCCGATCGGCATCATCGCCGTCGCCACACTTCCTACCAGCGAGAGCACCCGTCCCTGCATATCCGGCTCGACAACGGACTGGAACAATGCGTGGATGGGTCCGTTCACGAGCGGCATCATGAAGCCGATCACTGCCATGGATACAACCATGATCCAGAACTTGTCGGCAGGCGCAGCGGCAATGGCAAGAATGGCGAGACTAAACAGGAGAATGCCCGAAAGGGACGTGACGATCTTTTTCTTGAAACCACCCCAAATGCTCAGGGTGATTCCGCCCGCAATCATGCCGATTCCAAAGAACGAGTCGAGGCTTCCTAATTCCAACGCACCCTTATTGAAATACTTCGTCACCAGCAGCGGCGTCAAGGCGCTGGTGGGAGCGAGCAGGAAGTTCAACAGCGCCGCCATCAAACCGAGCATGAGCAGTCCGGGCCACGACGCCATATACTTGAATCCCGCGCCCATATCCTTTGCAAAACTATTTTTCGGCGCGGAGGCGTCCGCTTCACGCCGCGGCGGTTGCGGCACGGCGAAGAACAGCAGGGGGGTGATTCCCAGGATCGCCGTAAACACATCAATCATCAGGACATTTTGAGTCGGCATGACCGCCACCAGCAGCGCGCCCACCGGCGGCGCGACGATGCTCACCAAGCCCTGGAGCGTCTGGTTTGCGCCCGAAACGCGTGAGAGCTGCTCTTTCGGGACCATCAATGAAGTGGATGCCGACATGGCCGGGTGGTGGAATGCGCCGCCTGTGGAACGGATGGCAAGAATCACATAAATGTGCCAAATCTCCACCCTGCCGGACCAGAACAGGTATACGAGAAAAAGAGTGGCAATCGCAATCGAAGCGTCGGAAAGGATCATGATGACGCGCCGATTGCCGCGATCCACAACCGTCCCGGCAATCGGTCCCAAAAAGATTTGGGGCAGCATCCCAAACAGGGAAGCCGTCGCCAATACCGTCGCCGAGCCGGTTTCCTGCGTCAAAAACCAGATCAGGGCAAATTGCACCAGGGACGAGCCGAATAAGGAGAGTGCCTGACCTGTAAATATCGAGAAGAATCGTACAGCCCAGTTTTTAGGAAGGGGAGTTTCGAAATTATTCATGTATACCTTGATTTCATCAGTTTTTTCTGCTCGTCATTAATAATATTTTACTTGTTATTTAATTTTTGTCAAGATAGAATTTCAAATTCTTATTTTTTTCGTAAAATTATTTAATTTTTTTCAATCGGTAATTGAAATTATTAATGCCGGGTCGTTTTGGGGCGTCGTCTTCTATGGTTTCCATGAAAACGTGCCCACGATTCATCCCGCCTTCCTCAACCCTGATGCGTTTTATAATCCACCCATGTCATTTATTCCCCAACCTCCACACATCCCACTTCTCCTCAAACTCGGAATTCTGCTCTCCGAAAAAATCACAGGCAGGATCATGCTCCCGCCGCGCATCCTCTCGTGGTATCCCAAAGCCGCCATCGGCGCGGGCGTCATGGAGGCGTTGGTTGCGCATGAAGACGGACGTATGGATCGGCGTATGTTGAAGCTGATCCGCATGGCGGCATCGTATGCGGCGGCATGTCCATTCTGCGTGGACATGAACTCGTACGAATACCGCAAGTATGGCATCACGGACGAAGAAGCCGAGTCCCTGCGCGGCGACTTTGAAAAAGTTGCAACTTTCTCCGAGCGGGAAAGATTGGCAATCGCCTATGCCCGACTGATCTCCGGCACGCCGTTGAAATTCCCTTCTGCGATTGTCGAAAAAGCCAAAGCCTCCTTTACCGAACGGGAATTTGTGATTCTCGCCAGTACCGCCGCGCAGGTTAACTTTTGGGCGAGACTGATTCAGGGTTTGGGCATTCCCCCGGCAGGGTTTGGCGAATAAATCAAAAAAGACCTCCCATTGCAGGAGGTCTCTCGTTGTTCGTTACTTGCTTTTTACTTCCCTAACTTCTTCTTGAATGCCTCCGTCAGCGCAGGGACGATCTGGAACAGGTCGCCCACCACGCCATAGCGCGCGGCTTTGAAGATGGGGGCGTCGGCATCCTTGTTGATGGCGACGATGACCTTGGCGTTTCTCATGCCAACCAGGTGTTGTATCGCGCCGGAGATGCCGCAGGCGATGTACAAATCGGGCGATACCACTTTACCCGTCTGCCCGACCTGGTGGGCGTAGGTGATGTACCCGCCGTCCACTGCCGCGCGGCTTGCACCGACCGCACCCCCCAGCACCTGCGCGAGGTTGGTGATGAGCGCAAAGCCCTGCTGGGCGCGCCAGATTTCGGCTTGTTTCTCGTCCATACCGTCCGGCGGGGTGAGCGCGGGGTTGTTGGAAACGCCGCGCCCGCCGGAGACAATGACGCTGGCGTCGCCAAGGTTCACCGCGCTTTCCGAAGCGGAGTACCCTTCCACTGTGGATTTCGCTTCTCCTTTGGCTTCCACCTTTGTAATCGTGCCGCTCCTGCCCTCTTCGCGCTGGGGCTTGGGGAAGGCGCGTCCGCGGATGGTTGCCATCACCGGCTTGCCGGAGCAGGTGGTTTTTTCCAGCAGTTTGCCTTCGTAGATGGGGCGGGTCGCAATGAACGTGCCGCCGTTCGCTTCGAGACCGGAGACATCGGTCAGCACGCCGGTGTTCAAATCCACCGCCGCCATCGCCGCCATCTCGCGGGTTCGAGCCGTTGTCGGGAACAGGATCAACTCCGGGTTGTGGGAAGAAGCGAGCGCGGAAAGGGTGGAGGCATACACCTCGGGGCGGTAATCTGCCAGCGAGGCGTCATCCGCAACGAGGACTTCATCCGCGCCGTATTCCACCGCCGCTTTTGCCACATCATCCACGCCTGCGCCGAACACCAGCGCAACCGCCGTGCCGAAACTTTTTGCCAGCCCAAGCGCCTCCCACGAAGCAGGCTGGATGCCACCCTGGAAGTGGTCAATATACACAAAGGTTTTCATAGCACTTTCTCCGCGAGGATTTTATCGGCAAGCTTTTCGGCAATTTCGGCGGGGCTTTCGCCGGCGATCATTTCCACGGTTGCTTCCTGCACGGGCGGGTTGATCAATTCGGCGCGCACGACGATGGGGGCGGGGGCGCTTGCGCCGAGGTCGGTCAATGACCAGATTGGAATGGCCGCCTTCGACGCCTTGCGGATGCCCATGAACGACGGGTAGCGCGGCTCGCCGATGCTTTGAACGACGCTGAGCACAGCGGGCAGTTTCGCTTTGACGATTTGCCTGCCCTCTTCGATGACGCGCTCGACCGTTATTGCGCTTCCATCCTGGACCTTGATGCTGCCAGCCAGCCCAAGCATGGGCCACCCGAGGATTCTGGCTGTCTGCGCGGGGGTGAGACCTGCGCCGTTGTCGAGGGTCTGCCTGCCGAAGATGACCATGTCCGCGCCGATCTTTTGGATTGCCGCCGCCAGCACTTTCGCCGCGCCGACGGTATCGAGGGTATCGAGCGCCGCATCCGAGATGAGGACGGCTTCATCTGCGCCCATGGCGAGGGCGTGCTTGAGCGCCTCCTTTGCGGTTTCGGGCCCGATGCACAAAGCGGTGACAGAGCCGCTGTGGGCTTCCTTCATTTGGAGCGCGCCCTCAACCGCATATTCGTCGAACGGGTTGATGACCAGCGGCGCGTCCCCCCACGAGACCTGCCCGCCTTCGGCTTTGACCTTTGCCTCCGAGTCGGGGACTTGCTTGATACATGCGATGATTTTCAAGATGTTCCTCCATGATTTGCGATTTCCAATTTTATGGTCGGTTTGCTGATTTCGAATCTTTTCGCTGAATTGCGCATTAAATCTTTATCCACGCCATCACCACGATCACATCCGCCGCAATGACTGCCGCGATGCCGATAAAACTGAAGATCTTCTGTTCCACTTCCCAGCGCTTGCGGTTTTCGAGCCGTTTCAAAAAGAAATTCTTGAACGGATACGGGGTCTTCTCGTTGGTGAGGCTGTTGTAGAGGTCTTTGTAATACTCGTCCGTTTTGAACCAGAGTTTGTAACTGTTCGAGAGGAACAATAAACTAAAGAGCAGAAAGACGAGCACAAAGCCGAAGGGAGGCTGGGTCATCGAAAACTCGAACTGCTGATGATTTTGCCGGTTTCCAGGTTGATGTCGCAGAACAAGCCGTTGGTCGTGAAGGTGGAGATGGTGTAGTTGTCGTTGAGTTTGACCTTGGCGAACAGGATTTTGGAGTCCGGTTTTTCCGCTTTCCAAAGGGTTTCCCCGGCGGGGGAGATCATATACAGGTTCGACTCCTCGATGGGGAAGCCGTTCGGGCTCTCCATTACGACGGTGCCGGTCTTGATTTCGATGATTTTCTCGATTTTGGTGTAAATGGGGACAATTTCCATTGGTTCTTATCCTCGCCGAAGGCTTTTCGTACGACCCGGCGCTTCGGCGGCGGCAGGGGCATCCATGCACAGACATGTCGTCAAAACAGCCTTCACAACCCGTATTATATCCCAAACCCGGAGAACCTACCGCTCGGTAGGGAGAATTGGGGGCGGTTGCATATACAAAATCAACCGGCGTCTGCTGTAACTTATTTTGCGTCTCTGCATCTAACTGGTGGATACGATTTTTGGAGGAACATTCATGAACGAAGTTAAAAACCAACCCAAAGTGCTGGTCTTCAGCACGCCGACCTGCTCCTTCTGCAACATGGCGAAGCGGTATTTCCGCGAGAAGGGCATCAAATTCACGGATATTGACGTGAGCCGCGACCATGCCGCCGCGCGCGACATGGTGCGCCGCTCCGGTCAGATGGGCGTGCCCGTGATTGACATCGGCGGGAAGATCGTGGTCGGGTTCGACCGCCCGAAGATCAACGCGCTGCTCGGTATTAATTAAAAATTTTCGAGGTGATCGTCATGGCAAAAACCAACATTCAGCCCCTGGGGACACGCGTCCTCATCAGACCGTTGGAGCAGGAAAGCAAAACCTCCACCGGCTTGTACCTGCCCGAAACCGCCAAGGAAAAGCCGCAAACCGGCGAAGTGATTGCGGTGGGCGAGGATGAGAGCATCGTTCTCAAACCGAAGGATAAGGTGCTCTTCGCCAAATACAGCGGCACCGAATTCAAATATGAAGGCGTGGATTACCTTCTGCTCGAAGCCGGCGACGTGCTGGCTCGCCTGAATTAGTCCCCTGCATTTTCCCAAAACAAAAGCCCGACGCGTCTGACGATTGCGTCGGGCTATTGGTTGGGGTGATCTTCCATCATTGCTCCTGGACTCCCATATTGCTGAGTTCCTCCTGGCTGTACTGCGCTACGAACAGGTCGGACCCAGCCAGGGCGAGCAGTAGGACGGTGACCACTACTGCAAGGACGAACATATCGCAACTCCTTTCGTTAGTTATACAATATAACGATTCAAGCGACAAAAAGGTACTCCCCTAACAGTACTGTAATGGAAAAACAATACAGTTTTGAAAGGGTTGGATAATGGACGCATCGCGGGTTCATTTTGTTCCCCGCATTGCGGGGGCGCATCCCGGGTTTTGAGCGGCGTTCCTTATTGACATTCCACTCATTTGGGATAAAATACAAGCCGCCAACCAAACGACATGCCGAAGTGGCGGAATTGGCAGACGCGCTACGTTCAGGGCGTAGTGAGGGTTCCCTCATGAGGGTTCAAGTCCCTCCTTCGGCACCACCAGACCCGCAGACGCGGGTCTTTTTTTATGGGCAGGAGCAGCTATCGGGTGGAGAGGAGGCGCAGCATCCCCGCCTGGGGGGAGAACCAATCTCATATCTCCCGCCCGCGCAAAAAGCGGACAAGGGTGGTATAATTGCACTATAAAAATACACTTCCTTCATCTAATGCGGACACGAAGTTTTCCCCCATCTTCGTGTCTTTTTATGCCAATTTCAGGAAAATTCACGCTTTGGGGCGGTGGCTCTCATAAAAAGGAACAGGTATGGCTGAAGAAAATTTGATTGCAGGAAACATCGAATCGGTGGATATTGACTCCCAAATGCGCTCCGCGTATCTCGATTACGCCATGAGCGTGATCGTGGCGCGTGCCCTGCCCGACGCCCGCGACGGCTTGAAACCCGTCCATCGGCGCATTTTGTACGCGATGCACGAATTGGGACTGCGCTCCAACTCGGCGTACAAGAAATCCGCCCGTATCGTGGGCGAAGTGCTGGGGAAATATCACCCGCACGGCGACTCGGCGGTGTATGAATCCATGGCGCGCATGGCGCAGGATTTTTCGATGCGCTACATGCTGGTGGACGGTCAGGGAAACTTCGGCTCTGTGGACGGCGACGCCCCCGCAGCGATGCGTTACACCGAGGCGCGCCTGCAAAAGATGGCGGAAGAAATGCTGGCGGACCTCGAAAAGGACACGGTGAGTTTCGGTCCCAACTTCGACGATTCGCTCCAGGAACCGCTCGTGCTTCCGGCGCGTGTTCCGAACCTTTTGCTCAACGGCGCTTCCGGCATTGCCGTCGGCATGGCGACCAACATCCCGCCGCAGAACCTGCGGGAACTGGCGGCGGCAATCAACTACCTGATTGACAATTACGACCGCCAGGAGGAGATCACGGTCGAAGACCTGATGAAATTCGTGCCAGGACCAGACTTCCCAACCGGCGGGATGATCGTCGGGACGGAGGGCATTGTCTCGGCGTATGGGACCGGTCGCGGCCGCATTGTGATGCGCGGCATCGCTCACATCGAAGAGTCGAAATCCGGCAGGTATCAGATCATCATCACGGAAATCCCGTATCAGGTCAATAAAGCCAGCCTGATCGAGCGCATCGCCGAACTGGTGCGCGAGGATAAGATTGACCAAATCTCTGATCTGCGCGATGAGTCAGACAAACGCGGTATGAGCATCGTCATCGAACTCAAGCGCGGTGCCCAGCCCAAGAAGGTGCTGAACCAGCTTTACAAGTACACGGCGTTGCAGTCCACGTTTGGCGTGCAGATGCTGGCGCTCGTTGACGGTGAACCGCGCACTCTGCCGCTGAAGCGCCTGCTGCAAATATTCATTGACCATCGCCAGACGGTCATCACCCGCCGCTCGCAGTTCGAGCTGGATAAAGCCAAAGCCCGCCTGCACATTCTGGACGGCTACCTGATTGCGCTCAACAACATTGACGCCGTGATCAAGACCATCCGCGAGGCGGAGGATGCCGATAAAGCCAAGACGGCGCTGATGACGCGCTTCAAATTGAGCGAACTCCAGGCGCAGGCGATCCTGGATATGCAGCTGCGCCGCCTTGCCGCACTCGAACGCTGGAAGATCGAAGAGGAGCACAAGCAGGTGACGGAGAACATCAAGTACCTCGAAGACCTGCTCGCCAGCCCGAAGAAAATCCTCGCGCTCATCAAGGACGATATGAACGAACTGGCGGAGAAATACGGCGACGACCGCCGCACGCGCATCTCCGCCGAAGCGAAGGAGGACATTCACGAGGAAGACCTCGTCCCCGATGAATCGGTGCTGATCAGCCTCACCGAGCGCGGATATATCAAGCGCGTTGCCGCTTCTGCGTTCCGTTCGCAGAGCCGCGGCGGGCGCGGGGTGATCGGTCATACCACCAAGGACGAAGACGAGGTGGTGATGCTCATCCCGGCGCGCAGCCTCGATACGATGCTCTTCTTCTCGGACAAGGGCAAGGTGTATTCCGAAAAGGTCTACCAGATCCCCGACCTCGACCGCGCCACCAAGGGCATTCCGCTGGTCAACATCCTTTCGCTGGGACCCAACGAAAAAATCACCGCCGCCATGTCCATCCGTGATTTTTCGACGGATCAATACTGCGTGCTGATGACGGGACGCGGACGCATCAAGCGCGTCTCGATGGAGGAATTCGCCTCGGTACGGCCCTCGGGCTTGATCGCCATGAATTTGGATGAAGGCGACACCCTCGGCTGGGCGCGTCTGACCTCCGGCAGGGACGAGATCATCATCGTCACGGAAATAGGGCAGGCGCTGCGCTTCAGTGAAGATAAAGTCCGCGCGATGGGCAGGCAGGCGGCGGGTGTGCAGGGCATCCGGCTCAAAAAGGACGATGCCGTCACCAGCATGGATGTGGTCGAGAAGGACGGCGCTTTGCTGGTGGTGACCACAGGCGGGTTCGGAAAACAGACCCCGCTCAAGGAATACGCCCCCAAGGGGCGCGCCACGGGCGGCATTGCCACCATTGACCAGAAAGCCATCAAGGAGATCGGCAAGATCGCGGCGGCGCGCGTCGTTCAAAAGGACGACGATCTGACCATCATGACCGCCAACGGCGTTGCCCTCCGCCTGCGGGTGAAGGATGTGAAACAATCCGGGCGCGCGACGAAAGGCGTGCACCTCATCAAGCCGCAGGAAGGCGACAGCGTGGCGTCGGTGGCGCGTATTTCCGCCGAAGATTTGAAAAAGGCAGGCGCGCAAATGGAGGAGAAGGAAGCGGAAGCCCAGCCAAAATTGGTGTGAGAACGCAGCCCGCCCCGAATCGTCATTCACGAAAAAAAGCCGACCCGGTTCAAAAGGTCGGCTTTTCATTTGCGGGTTTTGGCGATTTTTATATCACGAACCTGCCCGTCACGAACAGCGCAAGCGCGCCAATCACACAAACCGCCAGCATCAACAGGAAGGCGAGGATAAACCGCTGGAGCGAGGTCATGCCCAGGAAACGCCCCGGCTTTCCGCTCGAGTAAGTGGCGGCGGCTGGCTGGTATTGAGCTTCTTCTTCATCGAGAAACGGCTTGGCGGCGGCTTCATTCCGAAGATCGTCAAACATGGGAACCTCTGTTTTTTCAAAAGTATATCACGCGGCGGGACGCAGGCTGACATCCCCAAAACGGACGATTATGGATTTGTCATGGGAATCGCGCAGGCGCAGGGAGCCGTCGGATTCGAGCCCATCCAGGACGCCGGTGACGGGGGCATCGCCTCCTGCCAGGACCTGGACCTGTTCGCCGCGGAAGGCGAGTTTTTCCTCCCAGGCGGCGATCAACTCGTCCGTCCCGATGCGCTCGCGCCAGGATAGGAACGCGCTCAGGATGTCGCGCAGGATGGACTCGCGCGCCGGCGGGTCCTTTCCCAATTCCTGTTCGAGGCTTGTGGCGGGGAGCTGCAGTCCTTCGGCGGGCGGGACGGATACTTTGCGGACGTTGAGCCCCATGCCGACCACGAGCGAATCCACATCTTCGCCAGACCAGACCGACTCGACCAAAATCCCGGCAACTTTTTTGCCGTTGAGCAGAACGTCGTTGGGCCATTTGATGCGGGGGGAAAGACCAAGTTTCAGGCAGGCATCCGCTATGGAGAGGGCTGCCAGTCCCACGGTCCGCGAGAGATGCGGGCGCATGGGCGCGGCAGGGCGCAGAATCAAACTGACGGCGAGGGCGCTTCCTTTTGGTGTGAGCCATTTCCGGTCGAGCCGCCCGCGCCCATGCGTCTGTTCATCCGCAGCCACAAGCGAAAAATCCTTTGCGCCGCCCGCCGCCCATGCCAGCGCCTCGTCGTTGGTGGAGCCGATGGAATCGAAATACCGCAAGCCGCCCAGGTTTAATTTCGAGAGGTGCTTTTTGAGGGAGGATTCGTTCATGGGGAAGGTAGGTATGTAGACACGTACACACGGAGACATGTACACACGTAGACACGTATACACGTGGGCAAGCGTAGCGTTTGTGTACCTGTTTACCTGTGTACTTTTCTACAATGCCTACTGCACAATATCGTAGGGATTGATGTTCGAACCGCCGACGCGGATCTCAAAATGGAGGTGCGCGCCGAAGGAGTTGCCCGTATTGCCGGAAAGCCCGATGACCGCGCCCTGCCCCACCGTTTGGCATTGGGAGACAAGGATGGTGCTCAAGTGGGCATACACGGTGACATAGCCGTTGCCGTGGTCAATTTGGACCACGTTGCCGTAGCCGTAGTTCCAGCCGCCCGCCGCCATCGTCACCACGCCTGTACCCGCCGCGTACACGTTCGAGCCTTCAGGCGCGCTGATGTCAATGCCGAGATGACCCGGTCCATAGCCGTTGCCCGAAAGGGAGTGATCGTCTGCGGGCCAGCCGAAGCCGCTTGCCACCGGTCCGCCGCCGCAGACATTGGCGGCATTGCCGCCGCCCGTGCCGGTGTTCACGCCGCGCGCATTCGTGGGCAGGTCTGCCGCCCAGTTGCGCAGTTCGCGCGAGCCGCCGGGAATCATCACCACGGTTCCGGGTTCCACCTTCGGGTTCGTCAGGTCAATCTGATTGCCGGGAAAGTTGACGATGTCTTCGGGTTCTGCGAAAAATTTCTCGGCAACTTTTTCGAACGTATCGCCTTCCTTCCATTCATAATACAAACCGTCCACCGGAGGGATGATCAACTCCATGCCCGGGCGCAGGCTGTGCGGGTTGTCGTCCAGCTGCTCGTTGACGTAGAGGATGGTCTCGGACTTGACCTTGAATTGCTCGGCGATGCGATACATGGAATCGCCGCGCACCACGCGATAGGTCGCCGGTTCGTAACGCGGGCGTTCGGGGATGTTCGTCTTCAATTGCAGTTTGCGGAAGATGCCAAAGAACCCGCCTCCACCCGGGCTGACGGCTGGTTCACCCACCTGAGGTTGACCCTCTTCTGCGGGCTGGGTCGCCTCCGCCGGGACAGTCACCACCACAGGGGGGAGTGTGCTTTTGTAGTAGAGCGTCCCGCCCAACAGGCTGACGACAATCAATAAAGTTGCCGCCCAACTGACGAGCGAAAAACGATCCGCCTTGCGCCTGGGGGGCTCATCCGCTGCGGGTGCGCTCTCAGCCTCCGGTTGGGATTTTTTGGTAAATTTTTCCAGAAATTTTTTCATTCTTGGGTAAAGGTCTTGCCTGCCTCGAAGCGCTTATTCGTCTCGCGTCAGGTTTTCAAGGAACTCCACGTTGTTTCTCGATTTTTCCATGCGCGTGATGATGGCTTCGGTTGCGACGGCGTTATCCATACCGGCTCCGGCGGGCGGGGGCGAGATCATCTGGATGAACATGCGGCGCATGAGCCAGGCGCGCTGGAGCAGGTCGGGTCCGAGGAGCAGGTCTTCGCGGCGGGTGGACGAGCGTTCGATGTCCACAGCAGGATAGATGCGGCGTTCCTGCAGTTTGCGCGAGAGGTGCAATTCCATGTTGCCGGTGCCTTTGAACTCTTCGTACACGACATCGTCCAGGCGGGAACCGGTGTCCACGAGGCAGGTGGCGATGATGGTTAGCGAGCCGCCTTCCTCCACGTTGCGCGCCGCGCCGAAGAAGCGTTTGGGCGGGTAGAGCGCCGAGGGATCCATACCGCCGGAGAGCGTGCGCCCGGACGGGTTGACCACAAGGTTGTATGCGCGCGCGAGGCGGGTGATCGAGTCCATTAAGATTACCACGTGGCGTCCGATCTCCACCAGCCTCTTAGCGCGGTCTAAGGCGAGTTCCGCCGTGCGGACGTGCGAGGTGACCGGCTCGTCGAAGGTGGAGGCGACCACTTCGGCTTCCACCGAGCGGTCCATGTCGGTCACTTCCTCGGGGCGTTCGCCGATGAGGGCAATGATCAAATGGACGTCGGGATATTTGGTTGAAATCGAGTTTGCTATCTGCTTGAGGATGGTGGTCTTGCCCGCCTTCGGGGGGGAAACAATCAATCCACGCTGGCCTCTGCCGATGGGCGCTATCAGGTTGATCAAACGGGGGGCGAGGGTCGCCTGGTCTACTTCGAGATCGAAACGTTTATCGGGGAAGATCGGGGTCAGATTCTCAAATACGACTCTGCGGGAGGCTTCTTCGGGATCCAGCCCGTTGATGGATTCGACTTTTAGCAGACCGAAGTGCCGTTCGCTCTCGCGCGGCGGGCGCACCTGCCCAATGACGAGGTCTCCGGCGCGCAGGTCGTAGCGTCTCAACTGCGCCTGCGAGACGTACACATCCTGGTCGCTGATGCGGTAGTTGGTGGCTCTTAGAAAGCCGATCCCTTCGCTCATGATCTCCAGGATGCCGCCGCGCAGTTCGATGCCTTCCTTCTGCGCCTCCGCCTCGCGGATCAGCATGGCGAGGGTTTCCTTCTTCAGGCGGTTGGCGTTGGGAATATTGAAACTCTTCGCCATTGCGCGCAGTTTTGATAGCGGTTCGTTTTCCAGTTCAAGTATTTTCATGTTGTGTTCTCTTTTGGGAAATATGGAATAGAAATGCGAAAAAGACCAGTCCCCACTATGCCGGGCTGGTGAATTTCCTCATGCTGTTGTTGATGAATTTGGGGTTGGATTCAAGGTTATCGCTATGATGCCCAGGCGCCAAAACAAAAACTGGCGTCGGACAATTTCAAATTTCAAACATCAGGGGAGACAGCCGGGATTATAGCACTTCCGTGCAGGCGGCGCAAGCACTTAAGTACTATTTTTGTCGTCGAGAATACGGTTTTGCAAGTCCAGCAGCCGGCGGTAAAAACCGTCCCTGGCGGCGAGTTCGGCGTGCGTGCCGCGCTCGACGATCCTGCCGTGATTCATCACAAGGATTTCGTCCACGCCCTCCAAGCCGATGAGACGATGGGTAATGAGTAACGAGGTCTTCTTTTTCATAACGGCAAACAACGTCTCAAGCACCTGCCTCTCGGTCAATGGATCGAGGTTGGCGGTTGGTTCGTCCAATATCAAGATTGGCGCATCTTTGATGAGTGCGCGCGCGATTGCCAATCTCTGACGTTCGCCGCCGGAGAGGCGTAGTCCCTGCTCGCCGATCAGCGTGTCGTAGCCTTTGGGCAGGCTGATGATGAAGTCGTGAATCTGTGCGGACTTGCACGCCGCTTCGATTTCTTCACGGCTGACCTTCTTCCTGGCAAACCGCAAATTCTCGTAGATGGATGTGTTGAAGAAGTACGTGTTCTGCGAGACGTACGCGCATCGTTCTCTGACTTCATCCTGATTCAGCGCTTTGAGCGATTCCCCGCCGAGAGCGATTTCTCCGATTTCGTAATCCCAGAATCTCAGCAGTAAATTTGCAATCGTGCTTTTCCCCGCCCCGCTCGGACCGACGATAGCCACTGAACTCGAAGGTCGAATGTCGAAGGTCAGGTTTTGGAGGGCAGGGGCGAATTGAGATGGGTAGGTAAACGAGAGATTCGATAATTGGATGCTAGAGAGTAGAGAATGGGTTTTACTATTTCCTATTCTCTTTTCACTATTCTCTTTAATTTCAGGCTCCGTATCCACCACCTCAAACAAACGTCTTGCCGCTTCACGCGAGGAATTCCACATTTGGGCGGCGAGAGGGAGGGGCAGGACGGCTTCAAACGAAGCGAGGGTCAGCAGGGTCAACGAGGCGAGCATGGGACCAGCAATGCTGCCGTTGACGACCTGCGGAATGGTCAGGAAGAGGATCGTCCACATGCCGAGGTTGGTGAGCAGCGTCCCCAGCGCGGAGTGGATGCCCGTCACACGCGCCATGCGGCGTTGAGCGTTGCCGTACTCATTCGCATTAGATGCAATTTGTTTGAGACGTTCATCAGCGCGACCGTAAGCAATGAGGTCTGCCATGCCTTGAATGCCATCTACAAGTTTGGTCTGCAGATCGGCGCGCAGGGAGATGGTCTGCTCTGCGGCTCGGCGGCTGGTCGTCTGTGCGAGGATGGGCAGGATCAAGCCGAGGCTGAGATAAAAGGTCAAATAGACGGGAGCAAGCAGCGGGTAGAAAGAAGCGAGAAAGATGGCGGTGAAGAGTCCAACGACGATGGCGGTCAACGGGGGCGAAACGACGCGGACGTAGAAATTTTCCAATGTTTCCACATCACCGATAACGCGGGCAAGCAAGTCGCCGGAGCGGAAGTTCATCAGGCGGGCGGGGGCGAGAGGCTCGAGCTTTTCGTAGAACCACACGCGCAGTTTGGCGAGCAGGCGGAAGGTGACGTCGTGCGAGACGAGGCGTTCGAGGTAGCGGAAAACGGCGCGGGTGATGCCGAAAAGGCGCGTGCCGACGACGGAAACGCCGAGGTCCGCGACAGAGACGGCGATGGCGGCGGTGGAGATCAGCCACGCGGATGTCCCCATGAGTGCGACACTGGCAAGAATGGTGATGGAACTCATCAAAACGGAGAGCGCCACACGATGCCAGTTGCCGCGCAGGAAGGTTAGCAAACGCGGGAGAATTGGTAATTGGAGATTGGAGATTGGAGACTGGAGATTGGTTGGCTGATCGAAGGTCGAAGGTCGAAGGTCGGGAAGTTCGATGGGCGTGTTCTTGACTTTCGACTTTTGACCCTTCGACAAGCTCAGGGCAGGCTTTTCGACTTGTTTATAGGTTTTCACCATGCTCGCATACATTCCACTCTTAGAAACGAGCTCGCGGTGTGTGCCTTGTTCGATGATCCTGCCTTCGTCGAGAACGATGATTCTGTCGGCTTGGAAGATGGTGTTGAGGCGGTGGGCAATGGTGATGACGGTTCGTCCGCGCATGAGTTCGCGGGTGGATTCTTCGAGCAGGGATTCGGTTTCGGGGTCGAGCGCGGAGGTGGGTTCGTCGAGGATGAGGATGGGAGCGTCTTTGAGGAAGGCGCGGGCGAGGGCGAGGCGTTGGGCTTGTCCGCTGGAGAGACGCGCGCCGCTTTCACCGATGACCGTTTCGTATTTTTCGGGCAGCGATTCGATGAAGTCGTGCAGGTGTGCGGCTTTGGCGGCGCGGATGACTTCTTCGTGGGTCGCGTCCGCTTTGCCGAGGCGGATGTTTTCGGCGATGGTGGCGTGGAAGAGGTGCGGGCGTTGGGGAACCCAGGCGATATTGGGTTGAAGGTCAAAGGTCGAAGGTTGAAGGTTGCCTTGGGTGGGTTGGATGAAGCCGAGCAATAATTGGATGAGGGTGGATTTTCCCGCGCCTGTTTTGCCGACAAGGGCGATGTGCTGACCTTTGTTTATTCTTAAATTGATGCTTTGTAAAGCAGGCGTTGATTCACCTAGATAAGTAAATGAAACATCTTTGAACTCCACTGCACTGAACTCACCAAACTGTTCACTGGTTACTGATAACTGTTCACTTTCCACTTTCCATTTTCTACTTTCTACTTTTGTATCCAGAATCTCATAAATCCTCTTCGCCGCTGTCGTGCCATTCATGCCAGCATGGAATCTCGCTCCGAGGGTGCGCAGGGGCATGTAGAACTCGGGGGCGAGGACGAGCAGGAAGAGCGCAGGCAGGAACTCCATGCGGTCGTAGAGCAGGCGGAAGCCGATCTCCACGGCGACGATGGCGGTGCTGATGGTGGCGAGCATTTCGAGCGCGAGCGCAGAAAGAAACGTAATTCGCAAAACGCCCAGGGTCGTGTCGCGGTATTGCTCGCTGATTTGCGCAATGTTCTTCGCCTGTCCCTTCGATTGACCGAAAAGTTTGAGCGTGGTCAGCCCTTGCAAACTGTCGAGGAAGTGGGCGCTGAGCAGGCGCAGGGTTTCGTATTGCCGCCTGGTGACCGCCTCCGCGCCTTTGCCGATGATGATCATGAAGAACGGAATCAGCGGGGCGGTGATGAGAAAGACCAAGCCTGTGAGCAGGTCAATCGGAAAGACGAAGATGAGGATGGAAATGGGGACGAGCGCCGTGATGACCAGTTGCGGCAGGTATTGGCTGAAATAGGCATCCAACGCTTCGATGCCTTCGACGGCGGCGGTGGTCAGTTCGCCTGTGCGTTGTCCGCGCGAGTAGGCGGGACCCAGTTTGAGGATGTGGGCAAAGAGCCGCTCGCGTAAGTCGGTTTTGATCTTGACGGCGACGGCATTAGCAGCGACTTCGTTGACCCAGGTCAGCAAGACACGTCCGCTGATGGCGATGAGGATGAAGATGAGGGGCGGGGTGACTTGCTCAAGCGAAAACTTTTTGAGAAAGACTCCATCGATCACGGTGCTGATGTTCCATGCTTGCCAGATGGTCAGCAAGCCAGCCAGAAAGCCGGAGAAGATCGTCAGTGTGAGTGAAATGCGGGTATCGCGGGTGAGGGAGAGGAGTCTGCGGTGCATGATGAGATTGCAGGCTGAAGGTTGCAGGTTAAAAAGTTGGAAGGTTGATGAGGAGTATACCCTTCGTCAAATTCAGGGCAAGCCCTTCAACCTTCCAGCATTCAACTTGAAATCGAGCTTAGTAAACGAGGCTCTTCCTGTCGGCGGTGATGCGTTTGCGGAACTGGTAATACGTCCAGCCCTGGTAGGCAAGCACGATCGGCACGAAGACCAGCGCCACGATGGACATGACCGTCAGCGTGTACTGCGAGGACGAGGCGTTGTAGATGGTCAGCGACCAATCGGGGTTTGTGCTGGAAATCATCACACGCGGGAACATCAACGTGAAGAACGCGACCTGCGTCAGCACGATGTGAAGCGCAACCATGACGAACGCCCAGCCTTCCATCCTGCGGTTGATGAAAAAGACGACCACGAGCATCGCAACTACCGACGCAATGGGGATGAAGCCCGGGTCAATGCCGATCTTGGTGGTGATGTCCGTTTCGATGTAGGTGAAAACCGCCAGCAGAATAACCACCACCGCCGAAGCGATATAAAGTTTCTTCGAAAGTTCGCGGGCGCGCTCGCGCAGGTCGCCTTCGAGTTTGAGGGTGAGGAAGGTCGCGCCGTAGAGCAGGAAGACCGTCACCATCGTGAGCCCGCCGAGCAGACCGAACGGATTGAGCAGGGTGAAGAGATTGCCCGTATACATCATGTCCGCGTTGATGGGCACGCCGCGCGCGAGATTTGCAAACGCCGTGCCGAGCAGGAGCGCGGCGAGGAACGATCCGACGGCGATCATCCAGTCGAAGCGGCTGCGCCAGGCGGGGTTGGCGTCTTTGGAGCGGTATTCAAAGGAAATGCCGCGAATGATCAACCCGACCACCAGGAGGAACAGCGCAAGGTAAAAACCGCTGAACATGGTGGCATACCAATGCGGGAACGCCGCAAAGGTCGCGCCGCCCGCCGTCAACAGCCAGACTTCGTTGCCGTCCCAGGTGGGACCGATCGTATTGATGATGGCGCGGCGCTCCTCGTCCTTTTTGCCGAGGAACGGCAGGAGCATGCCCACGCCGAAATCGAAACCTTCGAGGAAGAAGAAGCCGATCCACAGAACGGCGATCAAAATGAACCAAAGGGTTTGAAGAAATTCGTACGACATCGTAGTCTCCTGTCACACCTGCACTTGCGCGCAGGTGCAAGTGTTGCGAGACCGAAGGGCGAAGCAATCTCCTGTTATCGGGAGACCGCCACGCGCCAAAGTACGGCGCTCGCGGTGACATAATTAATCATCCGCGCCCACGCGGGCGGGGGCAACGTCAACCGATTCGTGCATGGCGGCATCGGGTCCGGCGGTGGCGTATTTTTTCATCAGGTAATACATGGCTGCGGCAAGCGCGCCGTACACAACGGTGTAACCGATCAACGAGATGAGCAGGTCAACGGTGGTCAGGTTGGGCGAAACCGCATCTTCCACTTTCAGCAAGCCCTGCACGATCCACGGCTGGCGTCCCATTTCAGTCAGCACCCATCCGCTCATGTTGGCGATGTAGGGCAGGGCAATCACCCAGGGCGTCCACTTCATCCATTTGGCGTTTTCATATTTGCCGCGCGTGGCGAGCAGGAACAGGAAAGCCAGCAGGATCATCAGCAAGCCAATCGTCATCATGAAGCGGAACGTCCAGTAAGTGACGACCATCAGCGGGATGTAGTCTCCGGGACCGTACAACGCCTCATACTCTGCCTGGATGTCGTACACGCCTCGCACTTCGCACTCGAAGTTGTTACAAGCCAGGAAGCTTAAGACTCCGGGGATGCCGATCTGACTGGTGCGGAACGACCACACCTCGCGTTTGCCGCTCAGGTCGCCGATGGTGAGGATGGAGAAATCGGCAGGCGCGGACGTTTCCCAGTGCGCCTCGATCGCGGAGAATTTCATCGGCTGCGTCTCGAACATGTACTGTCCGTTGGTGTGACCGCCGAAGAAGACCAGTGTGCTGGCGATCAGACCGACGATGGTCGCGGGGAGGAACGAGCGCTTGAACAGATCCACGTCCTGTTTGCGGGCGATGTGATACGCGCTGATGCCGATGATGAAGAAACTGGCGGTGGCGAGCCCTGCGGCGATGGTGTGCCAGAAGAACAGCCAGCCTTTGGGATTCACAACCAGCGCGAAGAAGTCCACCAGTTCGGCGCGCCCCGCCGCTTCGTTGATGATGTAGCCGACGGGGTGCTGCATCCAGCCGTTGGCGAGCAAAATCCACAGGGCGGATAAATTCGACCCAATGGCAACCAGCCAGATGGAAGCCAGATGCGCTTTTTCCGGGACCTTGCCTTCGCCGAAGATCCAAACCCCCAGGAAGGTCGATTCGAGGAAGAACGCCATCAGCGCTTCCACTGCGAGCGGAGCGCCGAAGATGTCGCCGACAAAGCGCGAGTATTCCGACCAGTTCATACCGAATTGAAATTCCTGCACGATGCCGGTCACCACGCCGATGGCAAAATTGATGAGGAAGAGTTTTCCCCAGAACTTTGCCAGTTTGCGGAAGGTCTCATCGCGGGTCTGGTAGTAGCGGGTTTGGAAGTAGGCTACGAACCAGGAAAGCCCGAGGGTGAGGGGGACGAAGAGAAAATGATAGACAGTGGTCAAGCCGAACTGCCATCGTGATAGGGTGATGGGATCCATGAATCATTCTCCAATAGATTAATCGGCAATATTTATCCAATTTGGTCAAAACCTTTACCATATTGGTAAACGATTACCGCGATTGTAAGCATATTGCCTGAGAACAGGATGTGAATTATGTCACAAATCAGGTTTGACGATTGTAATCTTTAAATTGGCGGTTTGTAAATTATTTGTTTCACAGAAACGGAGTTTATGCTTCAAGCAAGACACAACGGCGCATCGCGCTTCGGGTCTATGGAAATGGCGGCGAACGTGATTGGGACGACTTCCAACCGCACCTTGCCCAGCCGGGGCTGCATTTTAATTTTGAAGGCAAGGGCGGAGATCATAATGACGCCCAGCAAGCCATACAGCCCATGGAGAAGATACTTGTTCACGCTTGAATGTTGTCGGGTGGGATGCGCTTGTTCGCAGCAGAATCAACTTGCGGCTTGGGGAGATGCGGTCCGCATCAAACCGGCTTCGATCAGTTTGCTATCCTCCACCAACTGTTCGAAGGTGACGCGCCCCATTTCATTCCGCAGAAGGTCGCGCAGGCGAATCCACTGACAGTTGACGGGGCATTTGAGTTCGAAGGGACAGTCGCCCTCGCGTAGTACGCACTCGGAGAGCAGAATGGTTCCTTCGAAGTGTTCCACCACCTGCAGCAGGGTGATTTGGTTCGGCGGGCGGGCGAGAGTGATGCCGCCGTCGCGTCCCGCCTGGGTTTCGATGAAACCGCCGCCCGCCAGCTCCGCCACGATGCGCTGCAGCAGGGCAGGGGGAATCAGCATTTCATGCCCAATTTTGGAGGTGGAGACGCGCGTGCCCGGCGCCTTTTTGGCGAGGGCAAGCACTACCCGGACGGCATAATCGGTTTGACGGTTGACTCGGAACATGGTTTTTCCAATGTTTACGACTGGGGTTAATATTTACGGTGATTGTAAGAATTTTCCCTTTCTTTTTGATGTGTTGTTCATCACATCGTCGAATGACAAATATCTTTTATTTCTCTGCCGTACATGACAACGCTCACGCCGCCGCCGTTCGCTGCGCCGGGGACGGCGCAAGGAGCAATTTGGTGTTGTTCATCACATCGCCGAATGACCAACGTCTTTTATTTTGGCGAAGATGTGAGATATTGAGGATGTTTTGTCTAAAAATATTCCGAGTTTGGGATGGGATATAATCACCAAAATTTGAACAGAGGTCATCAAGAATGGATATAAACCCTGTAATTTTCAGTTTCAAACTGTTCGGTATGGAATTCAGCCCGACCTGGTACGGCTTGATCGTGATGGTCGGCGTGTTGATCGGCGCCTGGATCGCGGAAAAGGAAGTTCGCCGCCTCGGCGAGAACGGGGAAGTGCTCGTGGACGCGATGATCTGGGCGGTCGTCAGCGGTATCATCGGCGCGCGCTTGTGGTATGTGGCAAACTCGATTCTGGGTGGAAGCCGGTTGTACATCGAGGACCCGCTTGCCATCATTCGCCCGCCGATTGCCGGTCTGCATTTCTTCGGCGGGCTGCTGTTCGGCGCGCTTGCCCTGATTCTCTTCCTCAAACGCAACGGGTATGACTCCTGGCTGTTTTTGGATGCGATTGCGCCGGTGACGTTGATCGGTCAGGCGTTTGGCAGGCTGGGAAATTTCATCAACCAGGAATTGTACGGTCCGCCGACGGAACTTCCCTGGGGCATTCCGATTCCCGCCAGCCACCGGCTGCCGCAATTTTCCGACCTGAGCCTGTACCCGGTCGAGACGACCCGTTTCCACCCAACCTTTGCCTATGAGGCAATCCTCAACGTGCTGGCATTCCTCTTCCTGATGTGGTATTCCCGTCAAAAGGAGGAAGAGTTGAAGCCCGGCACGACGTTCAGCCTGTGGTTGATCTGCGCCGGATTCATCCGCACCTTCATTGAGTTCTTCCGCCCCGACCAGCCGACGATTGGGGATACGTTCATCACCACCTCCATGCTGGTCGCCTTTTTGATGGGAGTGGCGGGCATCCTCCTGTTGATGGTGCGCAACGGCAGTTTGACGCTGCCCATTGCGGAAGGCTGGGAGGAAGAGTACAAGATCAAGCCGGTTGAAAAGCCCTCATCCGCCCGTTCGCGCGGCGCGGCTTCCGCCGCTCCTGCCAAAGCGGAGGAGGAAGCGAAAGAAATGGAAACAGGTCTTTCACCTGTAAGAAGAAGGTCAATGCCAAAGGCGAAGAAGACAACGGCGGAGAAACCAGCCGCAAGGAAACCGCCGGCAGCGCGAAAGAAAAAGACAGGGTAACGGCAGGGAATAGCGCTTCGAGTCGTCCATTATCCAAATCGAAACAGCCGTGAATCGAAAAGAGAGCGCCGTAACGACGCTCTCTTTTCGGTTGCCGGTTCATCTGTCCAATTCGACCCGCTGGACGGGGACGAAATCTTCGCGGGTTTCGAACTCGAAGCGTGCGAAGATATCGGCGTAGATTCTGATGATGTCCTCGCGGGTGAAGCCCATCTTTTCGTAGGAGTAGTTGTGGTCGCTGTTGAAGGTGAGCGTTTCCTTGACCGCCTGGTCAATGATGACGGGCAGACCGGGTTTGTCGGGATAGCCGAACTGCTCATAGAAGCCGCGAATGACCGCCTCGGGGCGCAGGATCAAATCGTCGTATTTCAGAATCAGGTAACGGGGCGAAGGATGCGCATCCAGGTATTGGAGCGGGTGGCTGTACCAGTATCTGGTCAGTTCGAGGATTTCGTCAATGTAGAAATATCCCTCGCCCGGCTCGGTGAACTGGCGGCGCGCATAATTGATCCACGAAATGGTGGAGGGGAGCATGTCGAGCGGGTTGCGCGCAAGGTAGAGGATGCGCGCATCGGGGAAGAATTCCACCAGCGTTTCGATCTTGGCGCTGAAGGCGGGGTTCTTCGCCACAAAGTGCTTTCCGCCCGTTGCATACAAGTGGCGCTGAAGCATGGACTTGTAGAACGTCATGATGCGCCTCTTGTGTTCGGGGCTGAGCGCTTCGTCGAAGTGAATGTAATCGGGGAACTCATCCATGAACGGGAAGAGGAAGGTCACGAAATACCCGTCCCAGATGTGCATGTGGATGTTCTCGTCCTCTTCGGGTTGGAAGAACGAAATCGGGTGGATTTTGATCTTGCCGAGCGTGGCGCGGTCGAAGGCGTAGAGCGCACGGTGCAGGACGCCGTTGAAATATTTCTTATCCAGTTTCGAGACGAACTGCGTGATCTTCTTTTGCGTGATCGAAGGCGTGAGATAAATATCCCAGGTGGTCAGGCTGGTGAACGTTTCGGAATCGCGCGAGAGCAGGCGGTGCAGAAAGGTGGAGCCGCTGCGGAAATTCCCCAGGATGAACAGCGGCTTTTCGATGGGGTGATTTTTGTAGTCGGGGAAGAGAATGTCGTCCAGCCAGAAGCAAAACCAGTGGAGCAAACTGCCGAGGGGCCAAACGGTGTAGAAGAGAAGCAGGAAAATCAGGCGTTTTCTTGTGAGACGGGCGGTGGTGTTTTTCGATGCAAAGAAGGAACGGTAGAACGTTCGCCAGAATAACCGGAAGTTATATTTCATTCAGGGCGGGATCCTTGAATAGGGATGCGTACTCGGGATAGTCTCCCATTGGGCGATTCTAACAGCAAAAGCGAAAATGAGATAAACGCTTTTGGCGCAATCAGAATCCTGATGACGTGATTCATCGCCGGCGATTATACACCCGCGTACCGCATCGTTTCGGACCCGGCGGCTGATTCCGCTTCCTGCATTTTCCGCCCCGACAGGTGATGTACAATTCAAACGTTCCGCCGATGAACCTTAAGGAGAGAACCATGAGCGATGATCTGTTGACCTATGAGACCGTACAGGCATACCTTACCTCCCTTGTGCCGCCGCGTGAGAGCGAACTGCTGAAGATGGAAGCCTACGCCGAGGCGAGCGATTTTCCCATTATCGGTCCCGTTTGCGGATATTACTGCTATCAATTGGCGCGCATGATAAAAGCAGCCTCCATTTTTGAATTGGGGTCGGGGTACGGGTATTCAACCGCCTGGTTTGCCAAAGCAGTGAAGGAGAACGGGGGCGGGGTGGTTCATCACACCGTCTGGGATGAGAAACTCTCTGAAAGGGCGCGCAGGCACCTCGTCAATTTGGGAAGCGCAGACCTGGTCAAGTTCCACGTTTCGGAGGCGGTCGAGGCGTTGACCAGAACCGAAGGTCCCTTCGACATCATCTTCAACGACATTGACAAGCAGGCGTACCCGGCATCCCTGCCCGTCATCAAGGAGAAACTGCGCCCCGGCGGGCTTCTCATCATTGATAACATGCTTTGGAGCGGACGCATCTTCGATGAAAGCAATGTCTCTCCTGCCACGCAAGGCGTGCGCGAGTTTACAAAGCGGATCACATCCGACCCGGATTGGATCGTCTCGCTCGCGCCCATGCGCGATGGTATGATTGTGGCGTATAAAAATTAGCGGCGAACCCCTGCCGGTTTGTTATGTGAGACCCTATGACCAATTTCGATCTCATCCCCGACCGCCGAAAAAACATCAACCCCGGCAAGTGGACACTTTATCCGAAGGATACGCTGCCGTTATGGATTGCGGATATGGACTTTTCCGCGCCCAAACCGGTTTTGGACGCCCTGCGCAAACGGCTGGAACATGGCGTTTTGGGTTATGAAGCCCCGGGCAGGGTTCTGAAAACCACCGTCAGCGAGCGGATGGAACGCCTCTACGGCTGGAAGGTGCAGCCCGATGCTGTGGTGGCTGTTCCCGGCGTGGCGAACGGATTCACGCTCGCGGCGCGGGTGTTTTGTTCTCCGAAGAAGGGCATTGCCTTTCAAACGCCCGTGTACAACGAATTCCACGAAATCAAGGAACACGCCGGCATTCCGCAAATGGATATTCCATTTGTAAAGAACGTTCGGAAGAATATCCTGCATTACGAAATTGACTGGGATTTGTTCGAGCGGCGCATCAAAAAGGCGGGCGTTTTTCTGCTGTGCAGTCCGCACAACCCGCTGGGAATCGTCTTTTCGCGCAGGGATTTGACCCGCATGGCGGAAATCTGTCTCAGGCACAAGGTCCTGATCGTGTCCGATGAGATCCATTCCGAACTTCTGTTGGATGGCGGTAAATTTACGCCCCTGGCGAAGATTTCGCGCGAGGTCGAAAAACACGTAATCACCCTGATCGCTCCTTCCAAGACCTTCAACATCCCCGGCTTGTTTTGCGGGTTTGCCGTCATCCCGAACAAGGACCTGCGCGAGCCGTTTGTGCACGAAGCCGAGCGCCTGCAAACGTACGTTTCGAGCCTTTCGCTTCACGCCGCTCAGGCTGCCTTTTCCGGCAGGTGCGACGGCTGGCTGGAAGAGCTCCTTCGTTATCTCACCGCCAACCGCGATTTTCTCGTGGATTACGTGACCCGCAACATGCCCAACGTCCGCACGACGATTCCCGCCGCCACTTTCCTCGGCTGGCTGGATTTCACCCAGACCGAAATTGACGGCTCACCCTTCGAGTTCTTCAAGCAAAAGGCGAAGGTCGCGTTGAGCGAAGGCAAAATCTTTGGCAGGGAGGGGAGGGGTCATGCCCGCATCAATTTCGGCACGTCGCGCGCGGTGTTGGCGGAGGCGCTGGAGCGAATGAGAAAAGCAATAGAATCGTTGTAAACAAAAAGACGGATGGGAGTTTACCCATCCGTCAGAAAAACTATGGTCGGGGAAAGAGGCGAAGTTGCAACCTTCTTTTCGTTTGGGGAACGTCTGGTTCTAAAGCCTGGCTTCGACCAGTTCAAGGCATTTCGCCCTTCCCTTCATGATTCATTTTAGGTGGTGACTCTATCGCAACCTCCTTTCTGTATCTTGCACTCATCATACAACGAAAAAATTCGATTTACATTAAAAACACCTTTTGATTTTGAAATTAGTTGTCTGGATAATAGGTCTTTCGTGTAAGCCAATATTTGATTTCTTTTGTGATCGGGTAAAGCGGAAGAATCCACGCGCCGTACCAAAAGCCGGCGAATTTCGTCATCAATCTGCGCGCCCGCCGCAGATTGTCCCGCTCGAAGTTAAGGGGCAGGGTCAGCAGCTCTTCCAATTCCGGCTTGAGCGTCTTTCCCGTCAGCCTTTTGTATAAACGAAATTCGTACTGCCACGCATCCAGTTCGCCATAGACCGAAAGCGCCGTGACCGCCCCTTGCTGAAGGTGACGCACTTCATGCACGAACAGCGTCCATGCGCGCGGGTTTTCCAATGCCGATTCCATGCTGTAGTGGATGGAGTTCAGGAAGAATCTCCGCCCAAACTGCCAGAACGCGCCGACACTTTTCCTCGCCCGCTTCAACCCGACCCGAATCCTGTTTGCCCTCACAAACTGGACCGCCCCGCGGCCTTCTTCCGAGGATTCCGCCACCTTCTCGAAATATTTTTCCAGCCATTCCGCGCTTTGCATGACGGGTTACTTCAATGCCGCATCCATCAACCCGCGCAGGAGAGCGACCAGCGGCTCCAGGCCGGAGTTGGGCAGGGATGTATCATCCAGTTTGACATTCAGTTTGTTTCCATCCATCTGGATTTGAATGTCGTAAACGAAACAATCGGCGCAGATGCCAGCCGGCTTCTGAGGTGAAAAACTCGTTGAAATCATCAACTCGTTCAATTCCCGAAGGTCGCTCCCGGTCAGGCTGCCTGTTACGGTTTTATCCAACCGTTCATCCTTGACGGTGTACGACCCATCCGAGCGGACTTCCACGGAACGCATCAACCCCATAATCCCGCCGGATTGCGTCATTTCGACCGTCCATTCATTGACCTGTTTGTCAGGCGGGTTCGGTGTGGACGCGGCTTCTTTCGCTGGCAGGCTTGGCGTGGATGCCGGGGTCTCCGCAGGCTGGGTTGCGGCGCCCCCGCCGCAGGCAGTGAAAAGCAGGGATATGATCAATGCCGTGATCAAAGTAAATTTTGACATCTTCCATCTCCTTCCGGTTAAGCATAGCAATAAAAGGACGAACCTGCAACGGGTTTGTTCCTCGATGTTTATGATAGTTCCTGAGAGCGGGATGCGTTAGAATTCTCCCTGAGAAGGTGTTTTGAAATTCGTTTATAACCACAGATGAACACAGATAAATTGGATTTAAAGCCCTTAAATTGGCGTTTCCGTCAAAAAATCAACGTTCCTCCGCGTTTGCACTGGCACCGAACGCAAGTGCGGTGTCTGTGGTGAATTTTGATTTATAAAACACTCCCTGAGGTCTTCTCTATGAAAAAAGTTGCAATTCTTGGAATCGGTCAAACCAAAGTGGATGAACACTGGGACAAATCCCTGCGCGAGATCGGAGGGGAGGCGGCGTTTCTCGCCATGCAGGATGCAGGCATGAACAAAGTGGATGCGTTGTACGTCGGCAACATGCTTTCCCCCATGATCAGCGGACAAAATCAACTGGGCGCTTTCCTCAGCGATTGGCTTGGGTTGTGGAAGCAGGAATCGGTCAAGATCGAAGCGGCTTGCGGGTCCGGCGCGGCGGCGTTTCGTTCCGCGCTGATGGCTGTCGCTTCGGGCGATGTCGAATCCGCGCTGGTGGTCGGCGTCGAAAAAATGACCGACAAGGCTGGCAGGGATGTGACTGCCGCGCTTGCCACCGCCGCTGATGCCGATTATGAACTCGAACAGGGCGTTTCCTTCGTGGGAATCAACGCGCTGGTGATGCGTCGTTACATGCACGAATTCGGCTGGAAGCATGAAGACTTCGCGCCTTTTTCGATCAACGCCCATGCCAACGCAATGCACAACCCCTACGCGCGTTTGCACGAAAAGGTAACGGCGGATAAATTCGAGAAATCCTCGATGGTGGCGACGCCGATCAATTTGCTGGATGCTTCTCCGATAGGGGATGGCGCGGCGGCGGCGGTTATCGTCCCGGCGGAGAAGGTTTTGCGCCAGCCGAAGATCGTCGTCTCTGCTTCTGCGGCAGCGACGGATTCGATTGCCATCCATTCGCGGAAAGACCCCTTGTTCCTGAACGCGGCGTATCTTTCCTCCAGGCGGGCGTACGATATGGCAGGCGTGACGCCCGGAGATATTGATTTCTTTGAACTGCACGATGCCTTCACGATCATGGCAGCGCTCTCCCTCGAAGCCTGCGGGTTTGCCGAGCGCGGGCAGGGCGTGCGGCTGGGGCTGGATAACAAAATCCACCCCAAGGGCAACCTGCCCATTTGCACGCGCGGCGGGCTGAAAGCGCGCGGGCATCCCGTCGGCGCGACGGGGATGTACCAGATTGTGGAGGTTATCCAACAGCTGCGCGGCGAGTGCGAAGCCACCCAGGTGGATGGGGCAAGGGTGGGCATGGCGCAGAACATCGGCGGCTCGGGCGCGACCATCCTGACCCATATTTTGAGCCGCGAAGGGTAACGCTGCGGCGGAAAAGATTGCAAATTCATGATAATTCGCGTTTTTCACCCCGCTTTTGCCTGTTTTTTGCTTGTGGGTTGAAAATTCTTGCTATATACTTACGGACGCCTTTCATTTTTGTAAGGAGGTCGTCATGTCGCCAGAACGCAGAAAAATCTCGCGTAAACTCCTCTCCTATTACATGCGGGTGTTGGATGAGCATTCGGGAGAACTGATCGGTCAGCTCGCAGATATCAGCACGGGCGGATTCAAGCTCGAATGCACCCAGCGCCTGCCAATAGGCGCGACCTACAACCTCCGTATTGACCAGACGGGCGAAATCTCCCCGAAGAGTTATATCACCTTTTCCGCGCGCACCCGTTGGTGCCAGCGCGATCCGTACGACCCCACCGTCTACAACGTTGGGTTTCAAATCCTCGATATGACCCCGGCGGACTACGACATCTTTATTATGATGTTCAATACATACGGCGTCCAGAAACAGGCGCATCACAAAACCAATTCCGATTACATTTGGGGATGAATTTCATTCAGCCGCCAGCGCCCCGTTCCTTCGAGCGGGGCGTTTTTGTTCTGGTAAAATCGGCGGGAAATAAACCGTGTAAAATCAGGCACATGAAAAAATTTCTGCGCTGGCTGATACATGCCGTCCTCAACATCCTCGTGAAAGTGGAAGCCATCGGTTATGAAAACCTGCCCCCCAAAGGCGGGTTTGTTATTGCCACCAACCATCTCGGTTTTCTGGATGCGCCCATGGCGTATTACGCGCTCGATAACTGGAACCTATTCATCCCTGTGGCGGAAAAATGGGAGGAAAACCCGATTCTGCGCTGGCTCGGAAAACACCTGAACCTGATCTTCATAGACCGCTTCAACCCGGACCTGAAAGCGATGCGCGAAATGATCCGGCGTATGGAGGAGGGACAGACCCTGATCATCGCGCCCGAAGGCACGCGCGCCCGCGACGAGAAAATGGCGCGCGGTAAACCCGGCGTGGCGTACCTTGCCTCCAAAATGGGATGGCAGATTGTTCCCGTTGCCATCAGCGGCTCGGAAGACCGAATCTTTCTAGGCAACCTCAAACGGCTCAGGCGCACGCGCATCAAGTTGACCGCAGGCAAGGCGTTTACCCTGCCGCCTTTCCCCAAAACGAACCGCGAGGAAGTGTTGCAGCAATACGCGGACGAGATCATGTGCCGCATTGCCGTGATGCTCCCCGAACATAACCGCGGATATTACGCCGATCACCCGCGCCTGAAGGAATTGCTGGCGGGAAGGGAATAAATGTCCGCTTCGGTGCGTTTCTTTGCCAGGAAGATCCTGCCGCTCCTCGCTGATATCGAAGTGCGCGGCGACGTGAGCAAGCTGCCCAAGGGCGGCTACATGCTCGCCTCCAACCACCTCGGCAGATTGGACTCGCTGGTGGTGTATTACGTCATAGAGAGTGTCTGAAAACTTGAAAAAAACGGCATGGTTGGGCAAACTTGTGGGATGCTCAAATCTCAACAAATTTACCCAACCGACCTGAATGATACCCA
>QMIW01000049.1 GCA_024434165.1 Chloroflexota bacterium
GTGTTCCTGAAGGATTTGCGCGGCACGAAGAAGGAAGTGAGCAAGAACGCGGGCGCGTCGCTCTTCGACATTGGGGATGGCGTGGGCTTGGTGGAATTTCACACCAAGATGAACGCGCTCGATGACGATATCTTTGCGATTGCGACGGAAGCCCTGGACCGCCTCGATACCGACTTTGACGGCTTGGTCATCGGCAATGAAGGCGAACATTTCAGTGCGGGCGCGAACCTGTTCATGGTCGTGGTTGCGGCGCAGCAGGGGATGTGGGATCAACTGGAGATGGCGGTCCGCAAATTGCAGGATATGAACATGCGCATGCGCTACTCGCCCAAGCCTGTGGTGATTGCCCCCGTCGGATACGCCTTCGGCGGCGGGTGCGAGATCACCATGCACGCTTCGCGCGTGGTTGCGGCGGCGGAGACTTACATCGGATTGGTCGAGTTGGGCGCGGGCGTCATCCCTGCGGGCGGTGGGACGAAGGAAATGATGCGCCGCATCATCAACCCGCCGATGAAGACCGATAACGCGGAAGCATTCCCGTTCATTCAACGGGCGTTCCTGCAAATTGGGCAGGCGAAAGTCGCCACGTCGGCGGAAGAGGCGCGGGGCATGGGCATTTTGACTCCAGCGGATCGGGTGGTGGTCAACCGCGACCATCTGCTGACCGAAGCGAAGAAAGAAGTCCTGCACATGATCTCGTCTGGATACAAGCCGCCCGCGCCCGAGTTGATCTATGCGCCTGGGCGCGACATGTACGGCGCAATGAAGATCGGCGCGTGGAGTTTCAAGGAAGGCAGATACATCAGCGAATATGACGCGCACATCGCTTCCAAGCTCGCGTATGTGATGGCAGGCGGCTGTCTGAGCAAACCCGCGTGGGTGAGCGAGCAATACATCCTCGATCTGGAACGTGAAGCCTTCCTGTCGCTGTGCGGCGAAGAGAAGACGCAGGCAAGGATGTGGAGTCTGTTGCAGACTGGGAAGCCGTTGAGGAACTAATGTTGGCAAGTTGGAATGTTGAAAGGTTTGAAAGTTAACTTTCAAACCCGTAACTCGTAAACATTCCGACCCCAATATAAGGAGATTACCTATGACATCAAAAGAAGCTGTAATCGTAAGCGCCGTCCGTACCCCTGTCGGCAAAGCCAAGCGCGGCGGGATGGCGACAGTTCGTCCCGATGACATGGGCGCGGCGGTGATCAAGGAATTGCTCAA
This sequence comes from Chloroflexota bacterium, assembly GCA_024434165.1. Classification (GTDB taxonomy): domain Bacteria; phylum Chloroflexota; class Anaerolineae; order Anaerolineales; family Villigracilaceae; genus Villigracilis. The sequence continues at coordinate 1,216 of QMIW01000049.1, forward strand.
CCGCACGCCGAATCTGGACCCGGCGCAGATCGAAGATGTGGTGCTGGGCTGCGCCTTTCCCGAAGGCGAGCAGGGTATGAACTTCGCGCGCACGATTTCCATCCGCGCGGGTCTGCCCGACAGCGTGCCAGCCGAGACCATCAACCGTTATTGCTCGTCGGGCGTGCAGTCCATTGCGCACGTGGCGTATGCTATCAAATCGGGCGATATCCAAATTGGCATTGGCGGCGGCGTCGAGTCCATGTCCATGGTGCCGATGATGGGATACAAGTTTTCGCCCAATCCGCATTTCGCGCAGGAGCTTCCGCATTATTACACCAACATGGGCTTGACCGCGGAAAACGTCGCCGTGAAATATGGCGTCACCCGTGAGCAGCAGGATGAGTTCGCGCTTCATTCCAACCAGAAGGCTGCCCGGGCGGTGGAGAGCGGACTCTTCGACCCGGAGTTGGTCCCGCTCGACGTGGAAGTGAACGAATACGTGGACGGCAAAGTGGAGAAAAAATCCTTCACCGTGAAACGGGATGAAGGTCCGCGCGCGGATACCAGCCTGGAAGCGCTTGCCAAACTCAAGCCCGCTTTCAAAGACGGCGGCACAGTCACCGCTGGGAACGCCTCACAAATGTCCGATGGTGCGGCGGCGGTGATGGTCATGTCTGCGGAAAAAGCCGCAGAACTGGGACTCAAGCCGCTGGCGAGATTCGTCTCCTTTGCGGTGGGAGGCGTCGCGCCGGAGTTGATGGGTATCGGTCCCGTTGTCGCCATTCCCAAGGCGCTGAAACTCGCGGGTTTGACTTTGAATGATATTGACCTCATCGAACTGAACGAAGCCTTTGCCGCGCAGTCGCTGGCGGTGATTCAGCAGCTCGAACTCGACCCGGACAAAGTCAACGTGAATGGAGGCGCGATTGCGCTTGGGCATCCGCTCGGCTGCACCGGCTCCAAACTCACCACGCAGTTGATCTATGAAATGGGTCGCCGCAAGTCGAAATATGGCATGGTTACGATGTGCATCGGCGGCGGCATGGGCGCCGCGGCGATCTTCGAGAATTTACAAAATTAAATGTCATTGCGAGGAGGAGCGAGCGACGACGAAGCAATCTCAGGGTATCAGAGGATTGCTTCGCGGCGCTGAAGCGTCACTCGCAATGACAAAAAAATAGGAGAAACTATGGCTCTTACAATCGAAACCCTCATGTCCAAAATGCCCGGAGCGTTCATCCCCGAAAAAGCGGCGGGACTGGATGCGGTGATTCAGTTTAAGTTCACCGGCGCAGAGGCGGGCGAGTGGTACGCCGCCATAAAAGATGGCAAGTGTGAAGTCGCAAAAGGGACACATGCCTCTCCCAAAATGACCCTCACTGCCGACTCAAGCGATTATGTCAAGATCTTCACGGGCGAAATTGACGGGATGAAAGCGTTCATGGAAGGGAAGTTGAAACTCGCCGGCGACCTGAACCTGGCGATGAAACTAACCCAGATGTTCAAGATCCGGTAGGCGTAAACTTCGGAGGTCTCCAATGCCTCCGAAGTTTTTTTTTTGCAGATTTGGTAGAATTGCGCCATCTTTTTCTCAGGAGTGTCAACCGTGGACTTAAGTTGGATTTCCTCCCCCGAAACCTGGATTGCGTTGGTCACCCTCGTGGCGCTGGAACTGGTGCTGGGTGTGGACAACGTCATCTTCATCTCGATTCTTGCAGGGAAACTCCCTCCGCAGGACCAACAGCGCGCCCGCACCACCGGAATCATGATGGCGGTCATCACGCGCATTTTGCTGCTGTTATCCCTCTCGTGGATCATCAGCCTCGAAGAGCCGCTCTTTTTTATTCCCTGGTTCGCCGGAAAGACGCTCGGTATTTCCGGGCGCGATCTGATTCTGATCGCGGGCGGTCTCTTCCTGCTCTGGAAAAGCACGCATGAAATCCACGACAAACTGGAGGGCAGGGAAGGTCACGCCTCGGCGAAGGTCGGCGCGACGTTTGCGAGCGTCATCGTTCAGATCATGCTGCTGGATATCGTCTTCTCGCTCGACTCGGTCATCACCGCAGTCGGCATGGTGGACCATATCGAGATCATGGTCTTTGCCGTGATCGTTGCAGCCACTGTGATGATTTTCACGGCGGGTCCCATCGGCGCTTTTGTGGAAAGACATCCCACCATCAAGATTCTCGCCTTGAGTTTTCTGCTGCTCATCGGTTTCACGCTCGTGGTCGAGGGTCTGCACCAGCACATCCCCAAAGGCTATATCTATTTTGCAATGGGCTTCTCGGTCCTCGTGGAACTGATCAACCTGCGCGTCCGCCAGAACGAGCGTCAACCCGTTCAGCTGCATACTCCTTATAAAGCCGAACCCGTCCCGGTGGCTGTTCCTGAACCGGCGGCGGAAAAATCCGAGCCAAAGAAGTGATTGCTTGAAAACAAGACTCACCCCGAAATTGATTTCGCGGGTGAGTTTGTTATTAACATAATGCTCAACGCAAGCGATGCGCGCCCTGTCCGCTTGGTTTCGTGATTATCCCTCTCGTTTCGATTCCGCGCTCTTCGTATACAGCCTGGATTTCGGCTTTTGCCGCCTGCGCCTTTTCGGGTGAAACAAAAGCAATGATGGCGGGACCCGCGCCCGAAAGCGCCGCCGCGCCGAACCGGCGGGCGGCTTTATAAGCCGCCGTCCCGCCGCTGATGTGCCGCAGGCGATACGGTTGGTGAATACGATCGTCCATCACTTTTTGAAGCAGGTCGAGGTCGCCGCCCCGAAGCGCATCCGCCACCAGGATGGCGCGCCCGATGTTATATACTGCGTCTGCGCGTGAGACGGACTTTGGCAGCACAGCCCGCGCAATTTTGGTGGGCCATTCCACCAGCGGCTTGACGATCACCAGCGCCAACGGCGGCATTTCGTACCGCCTCGTGATGATTTCGTCGCGCGTCGTCACCGAGATCACCAAACCGCCTGAAAACGCAGGGGCAACATTATCGGGATGCCCCTCCATTTCGGTTGCGACCTTCAGCAAATCGGGTTCGCCGAGCGGCTTGCCGAGCATTTCATTCGCGCCGAGCAGCCCCGCGACGATTGCCGCCGCGCTCGAGCCGAGCCCGCTGCTGACAGGGATTTCATTTCGCGCTCGAATGGATGCGCCCATCAGCGGCTTGCCGCAGACTTCGTGCAGGGCGGCAAACGCCTTCGTCAACAAATTCCTCGAGCCTTTGTTGAATTTTTCCGCGCCTTCGCCGGTGACGTGATAGGTGATTTTTTCAGCGGGTTCGAACGCGATGTCATTCCACACGTCCAGCGCAAGACCCATACAATCGAAACCGGGACCTAAATTTGCAGATGTAGCGGGAACTCGGATTTTTATCATCCGCACATTATAATTGCCTCAGCATTTGCACCGTGATATTTATGCCGCCGCGCCCGCGCGGTATGAATGTCACGGCACTCCCGGAGTTGTCATGACCCATCAAGGCTTGATCCATCGCTACAGGCTTTACCTTGATTTACCAGCCCACATTCAGATCGTTTCCCTGCTGGAAGGCAATACCCCGCTGATTTCCATGCCGCGCCTCGGAAAAGACCTTGGCTGCGAACTCTTTGTCAAATTCGAAGGACTCAACCCCACCGGCTCGTTCAAAGACCGCGGTATGACCGCCGCCATCAGCGAAGCCTTGGGGCGCGGCGCAAAAACCGTCATTTGCGCCTCCACCGGCAACACCGCCGCATCCGCCGCGGCGTACGCGGCGCGCGCAGGTCTGCGTTCCATTGTGTTGATTCCTGAAGGTAAAGTGGCAGTCGGCAAACTGGCGGGAGCGATTGCCTACGGCGCGGAAGTGATTCAGGTTCGGGGCTCGTTCGATGACGCGCTTTCGCTCGTTGTGGAGATCACGCAGAAGACGCCGATTGCGCTGGTCAATTCCATCAATCCCTATCGCATCGAGGGACAGAAGACCGCCGCCTTTGAAATCTGCGATGAACTCGGTTTCGCGCCGGATTGGCTGTGCCTCCCGGTCGGCAATGCGGGCAACATCACCTCCTATTGGGCGGGTTTCAAGCAGTACCAAAAGGGGCTGCCACGCCTGTTGGGGGTGCAGGCAAAGGGCGCCGCTCCGCTTGTGTTGGGGCATCCCGTGGAAAAACCGGAAACGGTTGCGACCGCCATCCGCATCGGGAAACCGGCGCGCGGCGAACAGGCGCTGGAGGCGGCGCACGAGTCCAATGGCAGGATCATCGCCGTCCCCGACGCGCAGATTTTGGAGGCGCAGCGCATCCTCGCCTCGGAAGGGGTATGGGTGGAGCCTGCATCTGCGGTGGGGCTGGCAGGCTTGATGGCGGAAACCGCCAAAGGGTCGTTGGATGCGAAGGGGAAAAAGGTCGTCGTCGTTTGCACGGGCCACGGTATGAAAGACCCGTCCATCATCGCGGAATCGTTCACATCCCCGAAAGTCATTCCGGCAAAGTATGAGGCTTTACTCGATGTGATCGGGGAGTGATTATCTTCTTGACAATCTTCTTTTACGACTTGATAATAGTGACCCGATGAAACAAACCGCCCCCTTGATTGTAGAAAACCTATCTTTTCGTTATCGCGACCGGACTGGCGCAGCGATCCATGATATTTCCTTCGAAGCCAAAGCCGGTGAAATCCTGTTGATTGCCGGCGCCAGCGGATGCGGCAAGACCACGTTGATTCGCTCGGTCAACGGTTTGATCCCCCGTTCATATAAAGGCGAGATGAGCGGACGTGTGCTGGTCTTTGGCGAGGATACGTCCGCCTGGAAACTCTCGCAAATCTCACAGAAGATCGGCACGGTGCTGCAGGACCCCGAACGACAGATCCTCGGGACGAAGGTGCTGAACGAGGTGGCTTTTGGCTTGGAAAATTTGAACGTGCCGCGCGATGAGATCCTGGAGCGCGTGGACGAGTCGCTCAAGTTCCTCAAGATTTTCCATTTGCGCGAACGCGAGACCTTCACGCTCTCCGGCGGGGAAAAGCAAAAGGTGGCGCTGGCGGGCGTGCTTGCAATGCGTCCGTCCATTTTGCTGCTGGATGAGCCCCTGGCAAGTCTCGACCCGGCTTCGGCGCAGGATACGCTGGATACGATCCGCTTCCTGGCGGATGAGGGCATGACCGTGTTGATGGTGGAGCATCGCGTGGAAGACGTCCTGCGCATCAACCCGGAACGGGTGATGTTCATGAGCGAGGGCGAGATTCGTTACCTGGGGAATCTGTCGGGGTTATCAAAGGTGGTGAACTACCGTGAGGTGAAACTTCCGGCGGAGCAGATCGTCGAGCGCGCGAAACAGGATCCGCCGCCGGCGCAGATTCGGATTTTGCCCGGCGCGGCAGGCAAAGGGTCCGGTGAAGAAGCGCCCGGGGCGAGCCGCGGCGAGCCCCTTGTCAGGTTCGAGGATGTCGCGTTCGGGTATGAATCTGATGTCGAAGTCCTGCACGGAATCAATCTTGAAATCAGGCGCGGCGACGTAATTGCGGTGCTGGGTCCGAACGGTGCGGGCAAGACCACGTTCGTCAAACACGCGATTGGCTTGCTCAAGCCAAAAGGCGGGCGCGTGCTGGTGAACGGGCGCGATACGAAGGAAGCCAGTGTGGCGCAAATTGCCGGTACGCTTGGTTATGTGTTCCAGAGCCCAAGCCACATGTTGTTCGCTCCGACCGTGAGCGAGGAACTGGCATTTGGTCCGAGGAATTTAAACCACCCGAAGGAACAAATTGAACAGGAGGTGAAAGAGGCGCTTAGAATTGTGAACCTTTCCGATAAGGAGCAAGACCCCCCGCTGGCGTTGTCGTTTGGCCAGCAGAAGCGCGTGAGCATCGCGGCGATCCTTGCCATGCAGTCGCGCATCCTGGTGATGGATGAGCCGACCGCCGGGCAGGATTATCGGAATTACATGAACTTCATGGACGCGATCCTGCAGCTGCCTTCGTTCGAGGCGATCCTGTTCATCACGCACGATGTGGACCTGGCGGTCATTTACGCCAACCGCGTGCTGATGATCAACGACGGAAGGCTCGTTGCCGATGGAAGACCGCAGGAGGTGCTCCGCGACTTCGACCGACTCAAAGCCAACCGCCTCGTGCCGACCTCGCTGCTGAGTCTCAACCTGGAGCGGCTCAACACGACGGGACGGTTCATGCGGGCTGAGGCGTTGGCGCATATCTAAATGTCATTGCGAAGACCGGTGAAGCAATCCTCTCAGCCTGGAGATTGGAGATTGCTTCGCTCCGCTCGCAATGACGCGAATCACTGAATCACGAGGAGAAGAATAATGAACAAGTCAATGATGAATATGATCGCCGCGCTGGGCGTCGTTCTGGTGTTCTTTGCCGTGGTGATGTTCTGGCTTGGCGCGGGAGAAGCGCAGGAAGGCGCGCTGTTCAATTTCTCAGTTGACCAGGCGACGGTCGGACTTCGCTTCCTGTTTGTGGTTATCGGGCTTTTGATCGCCTTCGTTGTGTACTATTTTACGAAGGAGAACGCGGCGTGGGAAGTGGGCACCCGCCAGGTAGTGTGGATGGCGATTGGCGCGGCGCTCTACGCAGTGTTTTCCTACCTGTTCAACGGGACGGTCTTCGTTGTGCCGTCTGTGAGCCAGGTGGCATTGCGCCCCGCCATCGCGATCCCGATGTTCTTTGGTTACGCTTTTGGTCCGGTGGTCGGGTTCTTCACCGGCGCGGTAGGCAACATGTTCGGTGACGCGCTCACCGGCTTCGGTCTCTCCCCGCAGTGGAGCATCGGCAATGGCTTGATCGGTTTCATCTCCGGCTGCTGGATGCTTTTCAAGGACCGCAAGCAGAGCATGAACACCGTCCTGTATATCAGCGGCGCGCTCGTGGCGCTTGTGGCGCTGTTGTTCTTCCTCAACCGCAATGTCCCGAATATGCTGTTCTTCGACCCCGAAAACAATATCTTTGGCGACGCCACGATCTCGGTCTTCGCGGGCATTTCCATTGTCGTCGGCTTCATCCTGGCGGTGGCGGTGCGGTTCGGGTTTGCGTCGAATGAAAACGTCGCAACAGCCGTGACGTGGGGTATGCTCGGCAACATCCTGGGCTTGCTCTTCGCCGCGCTTGCCGATATCTGGATCAACGGCTTGACGCTTCCCGCTACGATCGTTGGTCAGTTCCTGCCTGCGGCTGGACCCAACCTGATCTTCGCCGCAATTCTCGTGCCTTTGCTCGTCGGCGCCTATGCTGCCGTTCAGCGACAATCCGGTCGCTAATCGAATTAAAAGACCCTAAAGGTTCTCAAGACCTTTAGGGTCTCCCTTCCAAGGATACTTATGTTAGTTGCCTGGAAATACCGCAAACGTAAATCCATCATTCAGTGGTTCGACCCGCGCGCCTGGCTTATCTTTTACGGCTGTTTTCTCATGTCCACGCTGGCGTTCTGGGACGTTCGCTACCTCCTGTTCTTTTTCGTTATTTCGCTTTTCGTGCTTTTCAACTCCGGGGTGACATGGAAGGAAAGCCGGCGCGCTTTTCTGTTCATTGTCGGATTTATTTTCTTTTTTGCGATCCTCACCTTTCTCACAGGGCGCGGCGGCTCCGAAGTGTACGAGGCGGAGACCGTCATCCGCGAATATCAAGCCTCCTTTTCCATCCTCGGATGGACGCCGACCTTGAAGATCACGGTGGAGCGCGCCTTTTATGCAGTCAGCCAGTTTGTGCGTGTGGGAAGCATCGCCGTCATGACCATTTTGATCCCCTACTCGCTCAACCCCGCCTTGTACGGCATCACCTTCAAGGGACTCGGTCTCCCCGATAAATTCGCCTACGCCATGGACCTGACCATGCGCTTCATTCCGACCTTTGCGCGCGACTTCCAGCTGACCGTGGACGCCCAGCGGGCGCGCGGCTACGAACTCGAAAAACTCAGCGGCGGGCTGGTCGAGCAGGTGCGCAAGATGGGACCGATCTTCGTGCCGGTCACCATCCACGCCATTATCGGGAGCGAGGACATTATTGACGCGATGGATCTGCGCGCCTTTGGCGTCGGTCCGCGCACGTGGATTGACGTACTCGAACGTCATACACGGGACCGAATCCTGATCTGGCTCGGCGTGGCTATCCTGGCCGGGTCGCTTGTTTTGGGACTCCTGGGGTATGGAACGTTCTGGGTGCCAGAGACATTGATTGAAATGTTTTCCTAAAAAAATCGCCGCATCAAGCGGCGATTTTTTTAGGCTAATGATGTCCTTTGTAGGTTTCCCCTGCCGTCACTTTGAAATCGAGATGGTTTTGTTCGGGGGCGAAAACGCAGGTGGCGAAGTCGGTGAAAGCGCAGGGCGGGTTGTAGGCTTTGTTGAAATCGAGGAAGATTTTCCCGTCCGTTTCCACATCGGCAACAAGGTACCGCCCGGTGGGATAGGTCTCGTCCTTGCTGGTCGGGTCCCAGAAGCGAAGGAAGAGCGTGCCGTCGTCCTCTTTGTTGACATCGAGTTTGTAAGTGACGCCGTTGTAATCGAACGTCAGATACCCTTCCACGGGGAATTCCGCTTTTTCGCCGGTGAGGTCGGGGAAGTATGCCATCTTTGGTCGGTCATAGGCGGTAAACGCTGCCGGGATGCGAAACTCTTCATCAATGTCGAACCAGGTCCGGGGAGGGAAGGTGCGCCGCTCCGGGCGTTGATAATCCCACATGCGGACGCCCATCCGATTCCCGCGCTGAATCACCACCAGTTGGACGTCCTCCCACCGGATGTAACTTGGGTTTTCGGAAATATCAGGCTGGAGGAGGGCGAAGTCCACGATCTTGTCGTTGACCTTGACCTTCTGGTCGGGGTTGACGCGCAGGGATACCGATTTGCCGTTGTATTCGAAGGAACCAATGCTGGCGGGTGCGCGTTCGGGGAGGACGATCTCGCACTTCGCATCGGAGCCGAACTGGTTCCTGCCCAGTTTCAACCAGAACAAGCCTGCCAGGGAAAGCCAGCCGTTCTCCCTGCGTATCATTTCGTCGCGTTCCTTGCGCCACTCGTTGATGGTCTGGCGGTATGTTTTATCGGTCATATGACAGGATTATACCAAAACGGCATTCATTATGCGTCCGGCTTTCATTTTTGATAAAATGACATCCATAGCAAGAGACCAACAGTTACGAGGAGAGAACTATGGGTTTGAAACCTGATCATTGGATCCGCAGAATGGCGCTGGAGAAGGGGATGATCGAGCCGTTTGTGGACAAACAGGTTCGCGAGGGGGTAATCTCGTATGGCGTGTCGTCATACGGGTACGATGTGCGCGTTGCGAACGAGTTCAAGATCTTCACCAATGTGTTTTCCGCCACCGTTGACCCGAAGAATTTCGACACCAACTCGATGGTGGATTTCACGGGGGATGTGTGCATTGTGCCGCCGAATTCGTTTGCCCTGGCGCGGACGGTGGAATATTTCCGCATCCCGCGCAACGTGTTGACGGTGTGCCTGGGGAAGTCCACGTACGCGCGGTGTGGAATCATTGTGAACGTGACGCCCTTTGAACCCGAATGGCAGGGCTTTGTCACCCTTGAAATCTCGAACACCACACCCCTGCCGGCAAAGATCTATGCAAACGAGGGATTGGCTCAAGTGTTATTCTTCGAAGCGGACGAAGAATGCGAAATCTCTTACGCGGATAAAAAGGGCAAGTATCAAAAACAACAGTCCATCGTGCTGCCGAAATTGTGACAATGTAAAAAACCGCCCGCCGTCTCCCGACGAGGAAATGGCGGGCGGTATGTTTCTGGTTGGATAGGAGCGTCTTTATGCCCAGCTCGCCCGCCGAAGAAGGCACCCTCGATCGGATCGCCGGGATACAAAAGGACCTGACGCAGGTCATGGTCCGGCTCGCGCGTATCGAGAACCCGCAGGTTTCGTCCATCAACCTGGAACTTACCCAGTTGATTCGCTCCCTGGCTAAGCTTAAGGAACATACCCGCCAGCACTTTCAAAACCATCACAGGCGGCTGGAGGCGTTGATGAGCGTCGGGAGCGCGATCAACTCTTCGCTGGGTCTGAAGCGCGTGCTGGAAGAGGTGATGGACTCCCTGATCATGCTCATGAATGCGGAGCGCGGCTTCCTCATGCTCCGCGATGAACAGGGCGGTTATCGCGTTCAACTGGCGCGCGATGCCAGTAAGCACGACCTGCCGGAGGAGGCGTTTGCGATCAGCCGGAGCGTCGTGAGGCGGGTGGGGGAAAACGGCGAGGCGGTCCTTACAACAAACGCCCAGGTGGACCCGCGCTTCGAGGAGCAGGTCAGCATCGCCGCGTATCACCTGCTTTCGATCCTCTGCGCGCCGCTCAAGATCAAGGACGAGTTGATCGGCGTCATCTACGTGGATAACTCCGCTCACACGGGCATCTTTCAGGACGACGACCTGCAATTGATCTCATCCTTTTCAGACCAGGCGGCGGTGGCAATTGACAACGCGCGGCTGATTGACCAGCTGCAGGCGAGCAACCAGGATTTGGAAGAGGCGTATCAAGCCACGCTGGAGGGCTGGGTGCGCGCCCTGGACCTGCGCGACAAGGAGACGGAGGGACACACCATCCGCGTGACGGAGATCACCGAGCGGCTTGCCCGCAGGATCGGCGTGGATGAAAGCGACCTCGTCCACATCAAGCGCGGAGCGCTGCTGCACGACATCGGCAAGATGGGCATCCCGGACGGCATCCTGCTCAAGCCCGGCGCGCTGACACCCGAAGAACGGACGCTGATCGAGAAGCATCCCATGTACGCCTATGAGATGCTCAGCCCGATCAAGTTCCTGAAACCGGCGCTGGATATTCCCTATTGTCATCATGAAAAGTGGGATGGAAGCGGCTATCCGCGCGGATTGAAAGGGGAGGAGATTCCGCTGGCGGCGCGCATCTTCGCAGTCGCGGACGTTTGGGATGCGCTCGTCTCGAACCGTCCCTACCGGAAAGGTCTACTCCCCGCCGATGTCAAAAAGAAAATACGGGAACAATCCGGCGTCCACTTTGACCCCCGCGTTGTGGAGACGTTCCTCTCGATGGAAGACATCTCGCCGCCCGGCGATTGAAGTCAATTCGAGATGACGATTTGCTTGACGGTTTTCCAATGCAGGGCAAGGGATGCCGCGAGCATGGCGAGTCCCATCCCAAGCAGGAAGGTTGGATCGAGAATCACGCCCGAAATGACCCCGGCAATCAGAACGTAGGCGTGAGTCAGAAAGGGAACCCAGAAGGCAAGGGGATCTGCCGGTTTTTGATAAAACTTTGGGCGGAGAAGGAACACGATCACGAGAGCGGCGGCTAATGTGACCGCGATCACGCCTGTGCGAATCCCGCCCGGCACAACGAAGGCGATAAAGGCGTTTGTGCCCAACACGCCGGTCAAACCGACAAAAAACGCCAGAGGTGCAGACAGCCACTTAGCCCAGCCGGAATGACGCGCCAGAAGGCGATACCCAAGCGAGAACGAGAGCACCACCCAGAACCACGCCCAAAAATTGGCGTAGGGCACGCCGAAGAATTGAAATTCCAAGCCCTGACCCCAATCCCAGAACCCGAAGCGGATGGCAGCCGCATCGAGCGCGAGGTCAATGTTCAAGCCGAGCAGACCGTCCAGCACGGGGCGCAGGAAGTAGGGCAGGCTGGCTGCGTCTGAAAACTCCATCGCGGAGTAGATGATGCAGCTCCACGCCACGCCGATACAAAGCGGAACGTCCAACACCATGATAAAAAATTGCCCGTACTCGTAGGCGTTCAACTGGCGGATGGTCGCCAGTTCGAGCATCACGCCGAAGATGATGCCAAAGCCGAGTTTGAGCAGGTTCTGCGCCCCATGTTTGAGAGCGTGACGCAAACACAGTGCAAATTGGATGTAGATGATGAGTTCAAAGAGGAGGAAATAATAATCAGGCATTTTTAACCACTACGGCGCGAACGTGTAAAAAGGGGAATCCGAATTTTTCTTGCATCCCCTCGAGTTTTGCGGTTAATTTCTGCTACATTCCCAGCCACTTGCCAGCCTCGCGGGCAAGGTGCGCGGCGGGACCTTGTCTTGCCGTGCAAGGCGGCAGGGACTCAAGGAACATGCGTCCATATTGCTTGGTCAGCACGCGGCGATCCAGAATGGCGACCACACCCCGGTCCGACGCGGTGCGGATGAGGCGGCCAAATCCCTGGCGGAATTTGAGGATGGCTTCGGGCAGGTAATACTCGTTGAACGAATCTTCGTACAGTTCCGAGCGCGCCGAAATGATGGGGTCGGTTGGCACTTCAAACGGCAGTTTGGTGATGACCACCACCGAGAGTGCGTCGCCGGGCACATCCACGCCTTCCCAGAAGGAACGCGTGCCGAGCAGAACGGCTCGGTCTGTGGTTTTGAACGACTCAAGCAGGGCGTTCGGCGAAGCGCCTTCACCCTGCTCGTAGACGAAAATGTCCTCGCGCGCCAGCGGACCCGTGATGGCTTGAGCGGTCTTCTTGAGCGCTGCGTAGGAAGTGAACAGCACAAGCATCCGCCCGCCGGTGGCTTTGGCAGTGGCGATGAGGGTGCGGTCGAGCACCTGCTGGTAGTTGAAGGCGTTCGGCTCCGGCATATCGTTGGCAACGTACAAGAGCGTGCTGGATTCGTAATCGAACGGCGAGCCGAGCGCGAGCACGTCCACTTCGTCTGCGTTCAGAGTGTTGCGGATGTAGGTAAACTCTCCGTGCGTGGTCATCGTGGCAGATGCCAAAATGACGCTGGCTTTCTCATACCAAAGATGTTTTTGAACGAGCGGTCCCACGCGCAGGGGGGCGGCATTGAGCGAGAGCCGCTCTCCGCGCGGGTTGACTTCGATCCAGTAGATCAACTCGTTGGACGGGTTGTGCATCATGCCGGAGGCGGCGGTCTCGGCTTCGGTCATGCGGCGGATGAGCGTGCTCAGGCTGCCCATCACATCTTCCACGTTTTCGTGACCGTCGCTGTACAACTCGCCCAGCGCCTTGTAGATTTCATCCAGCGTTTTCAGCAGGACCTCCATCGTCTCGCTGACCTGTCCCCACAGCATTTCCAAATCGTCCCAGCCTTGCAGGGTGCGCGCGGCGGGCGTGATTCGCATTTGCCAGGAGTAGTTGTTTTGCTGCTGCCCTTCGCGCTGTGCGGCGATGAACTCGCCCAGGTAACTGAAAAATTCTTTTGAAAGTTGTTCCAGCCGAAACGCCTGATCGGTGGCGCGCTTCGATTTTTGTTGGAGCAGTCCAAAGTCCGAGGGGCGAAGCGAGTCGTGCGTGTCGGTCAGCATTCTGCCGAGCAATCCCGCAGACGAACCGCCCAATTCCTTCAACATGCGGTCGAGGTCGTTTTGCGTCATGCGAAACGAGAGCGCGTTCGTCACCGCCGATTCCATGTGGTGGGCTTCGTCAATGATGACGTAATCGTATTCGGGCAGGACCTTGCTTCCCGTCGAAACATCCGACAGCAGCAGGGCGTGGTTGACGATGAGAAGATGGGAACTCTGCGCCGCCTGCTTTGCGCGATGGAACGGGCATGCGCCTCCCATTCGACCGAGACAGGTCTCCGTCGTACAGGCATCGTCCTCCGCTGAAAGCCGGGACCAGATCTCCCGTTCGATGGGACCGGTAAGATTCAATTCGTTTCTGTCGCCGCTGGTGTTCTCCAACTGCCAGACGATTATCTTTGCCAGCACGCGCATCTCGTTGGCGTTCGCCGGTCCGTGCGAGCGCATGTATTCCAGCCTGCGCGGGCAGAGATAATTGACGCGCCCCTTCAACACGGCGGCGCGCACGTCGAGGTTCAGCGCGGCTTGCAGGTCGGGAATGTCTTTTTTGATCAGTTGATCTTGCAGGTTGATGGTGTTGGTGGAGACGACCACGCGCGTATTATTCTGCACTGCGAACAGCGCAGCCGGTACGAGGTATGCAAAGGATTTTCCGACGCCGGTTCCAGCCTCGACCATCAAATGCCTGCCGGTGGAGAGCGCGTCCGTCACCGCTTTGAGCATCTCCACCTGTTCCATGCGGTGCTCGTAGGATTCGAAGTATTGGGAGAACGGTCCGCCGTATTCAAGGACGGAAGCGACCGCCTCCGGGTCGAGCGGAATCGGCTCTTCGGTGCGCGTTATCGGCGGCGCATCCGCTCTGGATGTTGAATCAAGCGCCGGCTTGCGCGAGGCGCGCGATGTCCGCCTGGGCTTGATGCCCTCTTTCACGCGGGCATGCAATACCTGTTCGAAGACCCAGCCCGAATCCCAATCCACAAAATTGCCGAGTTCGACGATCTCCTGCAAGGTTTCGTGCGGAAGTTCCGCGGCAATTTCAAGCAGGCGTGTATAACAGGCATGGGCGACGCGCGCATCGTCGAGCGCGCGGTGGGTGGCGGGGAGCGGAATGCCCAACTGTTTGCCGAGCGCGCCGAGGTTGTACCGGCTGGCAGTGGGCAAAAGCACGGAGGCGAGTTCGTAGGTGTCGAGCGTTTGCTGGTATTCGAACAAACCCGCCTTGCGTAAAAAGCCGATATCGAATTTGACGTTGTGACCGAGGATGGGCGCGTCGCCGACGAAGGCAGTCAGCTCGTGCGCGATGTCGCGCAGGCGCGGAGCCTGCCGCACCATCGCGTCGTCTATGCCGGTGAGACCGGTAATGAAATCGGGGATGTGTTTGCCAGGGTTGACGAGCGTATTGAACTCACCTTCGACGCGCCGCCCGTTGAATTTGACGGCGGCAATCTCGATGATCGAATCGCGTTCTTCATCCAAGCCTGTGGTTTCGATGTCCAGGGAAACGATGGTGGTCATATTAGAACAAGTGTACCATAGAGACGGCAAAGCAAAGGGTTTTTCTGCGCTTCGCCATTGACCGAGGTTTTATATCCCTTAGAGAGTGTTTTATAAGTCAAAATTCACCGCAGACACCGCACTTGCGTTCGGTGCCAGTGTAAACGCGGAGGAACGTTGATTTTTGACGGAAACGCCAATTTACGTGCTTTAAATCCAATTTATCTGTGTTCATCTGTGGTTATAAACGAATTTCAAAACACTTTCTTATGCTTCCAGCGAATTTGTTTTTGCGAGGGAAAGGTCGAGGAAGGGCATCAGGAAAACCCAGAGGAACAGCCGGAACATTTCCGCCGAAGGCATGATGTGGCGGCGCGTCCCTGCGGTGTCGCCGAAAAAACTCAGGAGCAGGGTGACCGCCGCAATGCCGAAAAACCATGCCGCCATCCACGCCCATGCGGAGAGCGCCGGTGTGCGCCGTTGAACGGCATGAACTGTAAACGCCCCTGCGAGGAGCAGGGTGAGCAGGTAAACCGCTGCGGTTTCAGGGTGCACCAGCTGCCCGATGGTCAGCAGGAGTTCCCTGTTTTTTACTTCGGGCGTGAAGAAATACGGCTGGGAAAAATCGCCGCTGAGTTGATCGAGATTGCCCCAGAGGGTTGTTACGACAAAACCGGGATGGGAAACGAGAAACATGCCGTAGGCTTTGGTGGCGTTGTGATCCGCCCATTCCTGATAATTGGCTGCATCCCGCTCCGGCATGCCAAACCGGCGGAAGTATTCCACCCGCGCCGGGTGGGGCCAGATGTACGCATCGAGCGCATTGATGACCGGATACCGCGTTGCCCGAAAACTATCCCGCGCCGAGAGATACCCGACGACAAAAAACATGGCAAGGATTCCGAACCCAATCGCCAGGTGCCTGGTAGCTCTGAATTTTTTCAAGAGGAACAAGGGAGCCAGCAGGGCGAGCGTAACCGGAATGGCATACAAGTGTACATCGCGGACAAACACCCATAGCAGGAACAGAATGATCCAGCCGGCAAACAGAATTTGAACCCCCCGGGATCTGAAAGGCTGTTCCGATCCCACCATGCGGAAGGCGAGTTCCAAACCCATGCCAAGCGTAATGGCGAACATGGACAGCGAAAGCGACTCCGGGCTGAGGACGCTGTCCCATTCGGCGATTTGCGGCGTGAACCCAAACGCCGTGATAACGACCGCCGCGGCGATTTTTGAGGCGGGGTTATTCAGCCGCCGGGCTGTCGTCCATGCCAGGAAACTCCATCCGAAAACGGCGAGAAGGTTTTGGAGAAGGGCGATTTTGTCGAAGCAGGACTGCACTTCGCGGACGTCTTCCTGTCCGATTCCCGGTTTTCCATACGACGTAATCGGACAGTTCTGGCTGTCGTTCGCAAATTTGTAGAGCAGGTTGGTCGTGAAGAGGCGCTGACCGGCGAAGATTCCCCAGGAAAACACCGAAGCCCTCGAGGAACTGATATAACTATCGGTCTCTGCATTGGCAATCGAAAGGCGCAGATCGCCATACGAGCCGATCCGCAGCCACGAAGCAGCGGCAAGCAGGATGAGGATGATTAGCGTTGTACCGTATTTTTGAAGGAATTTCATGAAGCCGCGCCTTCGATGACGCTGGTCCGTCCGGAGGTATCTTTCCGTTGAAGCGCAAGATCCACGGTGACGACAGCCAGCAGCCACATGGACAGGCGGTAAACTGTAGTGGAATAAAGCGAGTGGCGGCTGAGCGCCCAGGCGTCGCCGAGGATGGTGGGGATGATGGCAATCGTCGCTGCGAGGACAAGGTAGACGCCAATCCATGCCCAGGGTTGGGCGGTTTCGGTTTTGCCTGTGATGGCGGCAAAAATGAGTCCCGCCAGTAACAGCAAGCCCATGAGAAACGGCGTGGAAGTTTCCGGGTGCAGGCTCTCGCCAAATGCGATCAGCCGGGCGCGGAAGACCTTCATTTCGGGAACGTGAAAATACGTCTGGTTGATTTTTTTGAAGGATTCCGGGAAATCGCGCGCGAGTTTATCCAGCGCGTAGCCGGGGTGGGCGAAAATGAACCGTGTTACCGCCGCTACGCCGTGTTTTTTGAACCAGATGTCGAACTCGCGCGTATCGGGTTCAGGCATGCCCAATCCTTTCATGTACTCCACGCGCGCCGGATGAGGAAAGATATCGGAGATGTAGATGTTGATGGTCGAAAGCAGCGATCTGCCGCTTTGCTGAAACGTCACCAGCCCGACGACGAAAAGAATCGCGGCAAAGACCATTACGCCGATGAGCGCCCGGTGTTTTTTGAATTTCGGCGTGAACAGCGTCAAACCCGTCAACCCGATCAGCACCAGGGCGGCGTAATTGTTCGTATCGCGCAGGTTTGCCCAAAAGAAATACACCACGCCCCAGGCGGTCATCCAGGGCGCGAGTTTCGCATTCGGATTCCTGTACAACGAAAATACAAGGTAAATCAGTAATGCAAGCTGCAGCGCGAACAGGGAAAACGTCATCGCTTCGGACATCAGGATGCTGTCCCAGTCTGCGACCTGCGGGGTGTAGCCAAATGCCGGAATGATCAGAACAGCCATGACCCTGGTTGCAAAGTTTTTCATCTGCAAAGCGACCACCCATGCAAGGGCGCTCCAGCCCAGGAGGGAAAGGACGAGTTGAAGGATGACGATGCGGTCAAAGCCCGGCTGCAGAACCCGCCGCGAGGTCTCCAACGAGCCGTTGACCAGGATTTGATAGCCGCTCTCCGGCTCGAAAATCTTATAAACCAGGTTGGTCGTCAGCAGCCGCCTGCCGGTCATCATTTCGACGGAAAACAGCGGCACCCTCGACGCCTCGACGAATGTGATGGTATCGTTCCCCGCGATGGAAAGGGTTGGGTCTCCGTAGGCGAGCAGGCGGAATCCCGCCCACAGAAGGAGCATCAAGAAAAGCGCATACTTTTCCAGTGCGGGTGGAATTTTCAACGATTTTATCCGGTTGAACATTTCAATCCCCGGCAAGCAATGAGTTTATTTCGGCAATCTGACTGCTTGACAGCGTGCGAGTTTTGGAGTTCTGACGCAGGAATTCCTTGAGCTGTTTCAACTTCATCGCCGGGATGGGCGACTCGCCCGCATCCACCTCGACCTGGTCGCTGGTGAACACCAAAATGGGCTTGACCTCCGGGACGGCGGTTTGGTCCATTTTCTTCGCAAAAAATTTTTTCAACGACTGTACTTCCCCTTCCGCCTCCAGGTCGGGGCGGCCGATGCCTTCCTGCCCAAAAATGCGCATATAGACCTGAAGAAAACCTCCGCCCTTGATCTTCCAGCGATTCTTTTCAAAGTAAATCTGTCCGCTTTGGTGGTAGGGGAGGAGTACCCAAACGCCGGAAGGCCCGACCAGCAGGTGCGATACCGGCGACAAATAATGGTAGATGCTGAACTCGCTGTGCAAGCCTTTCAAGCCTGCGTCCAATTTTTCGTCCGGGCGGGGGGAGCGTCCCCAGCGCGACCCCATGTACATGCCAACCTGGGTCATGATAAAGCCGGCTGCCAGACAAATCAGCGAATACATAAGCAGTTCCGGTCTGGCGATGGAAAGATACATCCCTGCGCCCAGCACCAGCAGCGCTCCCAGACTGATCCAATTGCCGATCTTGCCGTTTCGTTCGATCAACTTCTCGTTTTTGATGATTTTCATGGTTACTTCTTAAGGCTCTCTTCGATGGCAGTTTTCATGGCGTCCAATACTTTGACTTCCACGGCATTCTTCGCCACACGAACGGCGTTCTTGATGGCGAAGGCATCCGAGCGTCCGTGACCGATGAAGACCAGCCCGTTTATGCCAAGCATGGGCGCCGCGCCCTGTTCGCCGGGATCGAGCAGTTTTTTGATCTCGCCCAGCGCCGGTTTGACGAGCAGACCGCCGATCTTGGTCAGAACGCCGCCGTTCTTGATGATCTCGCGGATCTTATCCGTGATGAGTTTGGCGACCGCCTCGGAGGATTTGAGCATCACATTGCCGGTGAAGCCGTCGGTGACCGCCACATCCACCTTGCCGCCGATGACTTCCTTGCCTTCCACGTTGCCAAAGTAATTCAAACCGGACGATTTCAGCAGCGGGGTTGCCGCCCTGACGAGTTCGTTGCCTTTCCCTTCTTCCTCGCCGTTGGAAACCAGCCCGACCTTCGGGTTCTTCACCCCGCGCACTTTTTCGGCGTAGATGCTCCCAAGGATTGCAAATTGCAGGAGGTTCTCCGGTTTGCAGTCCGGGTTGGCGCCGATGTCGAGCACAACGCATGAGCCGGTTGCAGTGGGGAAGATGGGCGCGAGTGCGGGACGGTCCACGCCGCGGATGCGTCCCAGCCGGAACAATGCCGTGACCATGCCTGCGCCGGTGTTCCCCGCCGTGACGAACGCATCCGCCTCGCCGTTCTTGACCAGGTCCATGCCCACCGCCATCGAGTTTTTTGAGTCCTTTGCGCGCGCCTTCAGGACGAGCGCTTCTCCCTTGTCTTCCATCGTCAGCACCTCCGGCGCATGGACGATGCGGATGTTCAATCCCTGCGTGTTTTGCTTTTCAAGAACCGGTTTGATCTTCGCCTCATCGCCGACAAGGATGATTTCCGCGCCGTATTCGCGCGCCGCCATCACCGCGCCTTCCACGTCCGGCGTGGGATGATTGTCGCTTCCCATGGCATCTACAACGATTCGCGTCATGATATTTCTCCTGTGTGTTGTGTGCTTGACAAGAAAAGTAAGCCGATTATAATACTGCCTGCTTGGGCGCTGGTGCTGGAACTGGCAGACAGGCATGGTTGAGGGCCATGTGTCGCAAGACGTGGAGGTTCAAGTCCTCTCCAGCGCACCACAAAACATCCCCGAATTTCGGGGATGTTTTTATTTCCAATCCTCCCAGGCGAGAGTTTTCAGGTTTAGGGAAAGCGCGTAGTGATACGCTTCGCTGACAAAGGCGAATTCATAGCCTTGTTTCTTGAGCGCATCGAGCAGGTTGTCAAAGTATTCGAAAGCGCGTTTGGAATTGCGCGCCAGGGCGGCATATTCCAAACCCCTGACGGTGCTATTCGGGATTTCCGTGAAATAGAAATCGTACGGATGCGACAACAGCAGGGCGATATGAGGAAGCCCGAAAAACTTTAAAAGCAGGGAATAGACTCTCCAGCCCAGTAATTTGGCGTAACTCAGCGCAAACACGATGCGTACCTTTTCGATTGCCGTGAAGGGCAGTTCGATCAGGGCGCTGCCGTCGCTGCGCGCCACTCGAAAGGGGACGTTCGGCATGTGCAGGTTGAAATAGCCGAATTCGCCCGGGCGAACGGACGGATATACGCTCGCATCGTAGGCGAAGCCGTGGTCGAACAGATAGCCCAGCCCGGCTTTGTCCATCCGCCCGATGGGAGCGCGGTAGCCGAGGGGAGATTCTCCCGTGAAATCGCGGAACGCTTTTTGCGACGTTTCGACTTCATCGAGCGAGCAGGCATGACGGGGATCGTGCGTATGCGAGTGAACGGAAAATTCGAGCGGGATGCGCCCCGCGAGTTGCCTGAAACCCTCCCCGCGCGGCTCGAACAAACTCGTCACCGTAAACATGGTCACTTTGGCGCCGTGTTTGTTGATGACGGAGATGTATCGCTCCAAAAAGCCGGGGTCTTCCAGCAGGCGGATGCGCTTCTCCGGGTCGCCGTAGTCCGGTTCCATGTCCAGTGTGACGCAGGCAAGTTTTTTCATGCGGGCAGGTTGGTCACATAGTAGAAATTATTCTTCTTGATGACGCGCAAATCCCTGAAGCCGAACGGCTCGGCGATTTTTGAAAATTCATCCAGCGAATAAAGATACACTCCCGGCAGGCGGTTCACGCGGATGTAAACCTGCCTCAGAATCCAGGTGGGGAATTCCTTTTTGCGCCCGTAGTCGGGGAAATCGAGCAGGAAGTACTTCGTGCGCAGGTTGCCGAGAAAGGCGGACATATCGCCGGCGTTGAAATACTCGATGACGCCGAGCGCAGTCACGAGGTCCACGTGCGGAAGCGGGGTGTTCGGCTGGACGACATCCGCCAGGGAAAATTCAAGACGGTCCTGCATCCCCAGTTCCATCCCGCGCTTTCTTGCGAACTCCACCGCTTCACTGGAAATATCTATGCCGTACACCTTTTGCGCGCCGGACTGGATCATTTGAAAGGCAAAACGTCCCGAGGCGCAGCCGACATCCAAAACAGTCTTTCCGTTGATGTGCGGCGCAATCAGTTCCAGCGCGGTCTTCATGCGCACGTACATGGCGTCGCCGCGAAAAACGGACGAAAGGCGGTCCCACCAGGTGGCGTTTTGCGTGCCTTCCTTGTAATAAGCGCCGGCTTCCCAGCTGAGCAGATGCTCTTCCCAGTATCTTGCTGATTGCGATTTTTGTTGGTTCATGGTGCGCGATTATACCCGCTTCAAGAACGGACTTTGAGGTTTTCCTGCCATTTGAGCTTTCTTCACTCGATGATCAAACTGCAGCAAGTGACCGCCCCCTCGGCTTTGGCGAGTTCACTCAGGTTGACGTTCACCACATCGCAGCCCCTTTGCATGAGCCGCTTTTGGGTTTTGGGAAACGCCGTCGGGTAGATGATCTTCCCTTTGATGGGCAGGCAGTTTGCGGCGAAGGGCTCCGAAGCGTCCACTTCGATCAGGTCATAGCCCTGAAAATGAGACGAATCCACCCAGCCTGGGTTGATGAGCAGGGTCGAATCGTCCACGCGGGTGACGGCGGTTTTGAGATGCAGGCAATCCGTCAACGCGGCGCCGATGACCTCGTATCCGTATTGCCCCAGCGTGGAGTTGAGTTGTTCCACCGCTTCCATGTTGCTTCGGGTGGATAAGCCGATAAATATCTTTTTCCCAAGCACGAGCACGTCGCCGCCGTCGAGGGTGGCGGGCGCGGAGACGTGCACCAGCGGGCGGTAGGGAGCCAGCGCCGGAATGATGGTTTCGATTTCCGGCTTGCGCGAATCGGCTCCGGGGCGGGTGATGACCGCGACTTCGGGCAGGATGAAAGCGGTATCTTCCACGAAGACCGAATCGGGCAGGTCCGGCTCTTCGGGCAGTTCGATCACTTCACAGCCGAGTTCGTCGAGCGTCCGCACATAGTCCGCGTGCTGGGCGCGGGCAGTTTCGAGGTCAATGGGGGTGCGTTCGATATGGGTCAGTTCACATTCGGTAAAGCGCGGGCTGACCCTGCGTGTGATTGCAACGACCATGGTCATTCTCCAGAGCGGTAGCGGTCAATCAACGCCTGGGTGCGCGGGTCTTTGGGATTCTTGAAGAGCTCTTCGGGGGCTGCATCTTCGATCAATTCGCCGTCCGCCATGACGAGGACGCGGTCGGCGACTTCGCGGGCGAATCCCATCTCGTGCGTGACGACGATCATGGTCATGCCTTCGAGCGCGACCTTCTTCATCACGTTCAGCACCTCGCCGATGAGTTCCGGGTCGAGCGCGGACGTGGGCTCATCGAAGAGCATCACGCGCGGTTCCATGGTGAGGGCGCGGGCGATGGCGACGCGCTGTTTCTGCCCGCCGGAAAGCCGCAAGGGATATTCGTCCTTTTTGAAGAGCATGCCCACGCTGTCGAGGTTCTGCTCGGCGAGTTCGATGGCGCGCTTTCGATCCATGCCTTTGACGGTGACGGGACCCTCGATGACGTTTTCCAGCACGGTCATGTGCGGGAAGAGATTGAACTCCTGAAAGACCATGCCGGTCTTGAGCCGCACGTCGTGGATCAACTGGCGCTGTTCCTTGCCTCTGCCTTCGGCGTCCACCTGAATGCCGTCCACTTCGATTCTGCCGTGTGAAGGCTCTTCGAGAAAATTGATGCAGCGCAGCAGGGTGCTTTTCCCCGAACCGCTCCTGCCGATGAGGCAGACCACCTGGCGTTCGGGAACTTCGAGGTTGATGTTTTTCAGGACGTGCAGACGCCCGAAGTATTTGTCGAGGTTGGAGATTTTTACGATGGGAGCGGACATATCAACGGTCTCCCCTGGCGAGGCGCGCTTCGAGTTTGCCCTGGAAATAAGTGAGAATCAACGTCAGAATCCAGTAAAAAATGGCAGCCATGATCAATGCTTCAAGGCTGTTGAATTGCGCGCGTCCAACCTTGGTGGCGCGCCACATCAATTCGTGCACGAAGCCGGTGGCGGAGACGAGCGCGGAATCTTTTGTCATGGAGATGAAGTCGTTGCCCATGGGCGGGATGGCAAACCGCAGCGCCTGCGGCAGGACGATGCGCCTCATCGTCTGACCGGGAGTCATCCCCAACGCCATAGCCGCTTCACGCTGACCTTTGCCCACCGAACTCAATCCCGCGCGGAACGTCTCGGACATGTAGGCTCCATAATTCAAGCCCAGAGCGAGCACACCCGAGACAATGCCAGAGAGCCTAATCCCCAGTTGCGGCAGGGCAAGGAAGAAGAAAAATATCTGGAGATATAGCGGCGTGCCACGGATCAACGAGACGTAGAACGTACTAAGCGCATAAATGGGCGGGAATTTTGAGAGTCTGCCCAAAGCCGCCAGCAAAGCCATCATGATCGCAAACAGGATGGAAAGCACGGAGATCAGCAATGTTTGCCATAACCCACCCGAGATGAATGCCATGTTCTTGCGGATGAACTCCGAATCGACGGTGATGGTCTTGAAAGTCAATCCCCCAATCTGGAAGCTCTGTCCGCTGAACAGGAAAACAAGGATTAGGAAAAGTACGCCCCACGAAATTCCAACATGTGTACGGAATACACGCTCCTTACGCAGTTGAGCCTGGTATAAAAGCTCGGCTTGCGAAGAAGGCGCCTGCCCTTCGTTGGCGATTGATGCCATGATACCCTCCGAAAACTGAAGTCGTAAACAAAAAGGGAAGCGGCACAATGAACCGCTTCCCTTTTTCTATTTCATCGTTTTATTTGTTTGGAGCCTGGGTGATATCCACGCCGAACCATTTCATGGAGAGGTCGGACAGGGTTCCATCGTTGTGCATCGCGGTGATGGCTTCGTTTACCGCAGCGCGCAGGGTGTCGGTGGGCAGGGTGGAGGATTTGTCAAAAGCAGCCGCGAGGTCTTCCGAGAATACAGCACCGTCGAGTTTGACCACCGGGATGCCGGCAGCAATGTTGGCATCAACCACGGTTTCAGAAGTCACATACGCCACGAAATCGGTGCGACCCGCTTCAATTGCCTGTGCGCATTCCTGATCTGTGGAAAGTGGCACGACTGTGACACCTTCGGGAACGGTGGCATAAATCGAGGATTCGGGCAAGCCGAGACCTTCCATATCGTTGTTCAGCCAGAATTCGTAGGTGGTGGCGGTGCCAGCGCAGATCGCCTGGCCGGCAAGATCCGCAAGGGAGGTGATGCCGGAATCAGCTGCAACTGCCACAACGGCGGGCGTGTAGTAATAAGGCACACTGAAATCGAGAGCCTGCTGGCGGGCGGTGGTGATGGTCATGGAACCGACGCTGATGTCCCATTTATCCGCCCAGCTGCCCGCGGTGATGATGTCCCAGTCGGGGGTCACGAAGCAGGTTTCCACGCCGAGCGCATTGCCTATCGCAATGGCAACATCCACGTCAAAGCCCTGAATTTCTTCAGAGGTCAGGGCGTCTGAAGGGCATTTGGTGTCCGCCGGGCGGGTGCCGTCGGTCTTTGGGAAGGATTGGGGTTCGTAGTTGAGATCTGAAGAAACGAGGATGTAACCGCGTTCCTTGATGGCGCCGAGCAAATCTGCAGCGGTCGAACCTCCGCCTCCGCCCCCGCAGGCAGTGAGGACAAGCGAGGCCGCAACGAACAGGCTGGCCAATGTCAGAAGTTTTTTCATTTTCTCCTCCGAAAAAAGTGATGTTGGCGGCGTAAAGCCGCCGCGGGATGGGCGGCATCCCGTGCTTTAAGCATAGACCATTTTTATCAATTGTGCAAGGATTTTGAACGGAAATTTTCATGATGGTAAAATTGCAGCATCAATGAATTGGAGGCGAACCGCATGACCGCAGTGTTTCCGAGCGAGGAATGGTTGAAGGGGCTGGAAGTCAAATTGAATTCGGATGAGAAATACAGGGAGATCGCAAAGAATTGGGAGGGAGATTTGTTCTTCTACATCGAACCGGAGGGAAACTTGAAGGAGCGCCTCACATTCTACCTGGACTTGTGGCACGGCGCCTGCCGAAAAGTGGATTACAACCCGGAGCCTTCCGCTTATCCGAAGCCGACATTCACGCTGACCGCTTCCTACAACGACATTACCGCTGTCCTTTCGGGCAAATTGAATCCCATGACCGCCATGATGACGATGAAACTGAAGGTCAGCGGAAGCATGGGATACATGATGCGCAACGTCCCAACCGTGCTGGATTTTGTCCGCTGCGCGCAGGAAGTTACGAAAGAAATCATGTAATTCCCGTTATGCGGTACCGCAAGATTTATCCTGCCCAGGCAAGGCAGCCTGAATCCTCTGAGCCCCGTACCATCCGTGATGTAATTCAAATCATCAATCGTAAATCGTAATGCTTCCCATACTCAAAATCAACCTCACCGACGGCACAACGGAAGAATTCATCATTCCCAAAGAATGGGAACGTGATTTTTTGGGCGGCGCCTCGCTTGGCGCGCGAATTTTGTATCCCCACCTCACAAAGGAACTCGACCCGCTCTCACCCGAAGCGCCGCTGCTGTTCCTCAACGGACCGCTGACCGGCACGAACGGACCGACGACCGGTCGTTTTGTCATCTGCGGGAAAAGCCCTGCAACCGGTTTATGGGCGGAATCCAACATCGGCGGCTTTTGGGGACCGGAACTCCGCAAGGCTGGCTGCGACGGTTTGTGGATTACGGGAAAAGCCCCCAGCCCGGTATATCTCTGGATCGAAGACGGCAGGCTCGAGGTCCGCGATGCGGCGGGCTTGATGGGCAGGGATGTCTACGAGACGCAGGAAGTCGTCAAGGCGGAGCTCGGAGTCAAAGGCGCTCGAGTCGCGGCAATCGGCGAAGCGGGCGAACACGGCGTTTTGTTTGCGTCCATCTGCTGCGACCACGGGCGCATGGCGGGGCGCACCGGCATGGGCGCGGTGATGGGCGCAAAGAACCTCAAAGCGGTCGCCGTGCATGGCACGAAGAAAATCGAAGCGACCGAACGCTATGCCGCGCTGCGCTCCGAAGCGAACCGCGCCTTGAAACAGGATAACGAGTCGAAAGTGATTGGCGAGCTGGGCACGGCGGGCGCGGCGAACTATTCCGAATATCTCGGCGCGATGCCCGCGAAATATTACCGCCAGGGCGCGTTCCCGGCGGTGGATAATGTCTCCGGCGCGAAGATGACCGAATCCATTCTGGTGGGGCAGAGCGCCTGCCAGGGTTGTGTCATCGCCTGCGGGCGCGTGGTGGATTTGGGCGACGGCAGGCGCCGCAAAGGTCCCGAATACGAAACGGTGGTTGGATTTGGTCCCAACCTGTTGATCGAGAATCTCGACGAAGTGGTGCGGCTCGGAGAGTTGTGCGACAAACACGGATTGGACACCATCAGCGCATCGAACACGATTGGACTCGCCTTTCACCTGTTCGAGATGGGAAGAATCACGCCTCAGGATACGGGCGGGCTGATTCTGCGTTGGGGAGATTTTTCCGCCGCTGAAAGTTTGATCCGCATGATTGCGCGCCGCGAGGGAATCGGCAATGTGATGGCGGACGGCTCGCGGGCGCTGGCAAAAGCCTTCGGCGCGGAAGACGAAGCCATGCAGGTCAACGGATTGGAAACCGCCTATCACGACCCTCGCGGGGTTTCAGGCATGGCGCTTTCTTATGCCACCAGCCCGCGCGGGGCGTGTCACAACCAGTCCGATTACTTTTTTGTAGATTGGGGGCACACGCACGAAGAGATCGGTATCGAATTCTTTGACCGCCACGCCCACGCGGAAAAAGCCGCCAACGTGGCGAAGCACCAGGACTGGCGCACGCATTTCAATTCGGTCTTGATCTGCATCTTTGCCAACGTCCCGCCGCAGACCCAGGCAGACCTGCTCAACGCGCAGCTTGGCTTGAACCTGACCGCGGCAGATTTGATGAAATCCGGCGAGCGCGCCTGGAATCTCAAGCGCGTCATCAACAACCGTTTGGGGCTGACGCGCGCGAACGATACACTGCCCAAGGGGTTCCTTGAGCCTTATCAGGAGGGCGGATCGGCGGGGTACGTGCCGGATTTTCCCGCCATGCTGGCGGCGTATTACGAAGCCCGCGGCTGGGATTGGGAAACGGGAAAACCCACCCGTGAGAAATTGCTCGAGTTAGGGCTTGTGGATGCGGCGGAGGAACTCTGGGGGTAGGGAATTATTTTTCGTCCATCGCACAGCGAAAGCCGACGATGTCATCCCGATAGGGATATGCCCAATGCCGGTTCGCCGCGCGGATGGCGCGCGAGACCGTGTTCCATGCGCCGCCGCGGATGACGCGGATGATGCCGCTTTCCGGTCCGGCAGGGTTTTCGTAGGGGGCTTGGGCGTAGTAGTTTTCATCGTACCAGTCCGTCGTCCATTCCCAGGTGTTGCCTGCCATGTTCAAAACCCCGTAGGGACTCGCCCCTTCAGGCAGGCGCGTGACATCTACAAACCCGTCGAAGTGAAAATCGAAGTTCGCCGCAGGCTCTTCGGGTAGGGCGTTTCCCCAGGGATATAGCCGCCCGTCTGTGCCGCGCGCGGCTTTCTCCCACTCGGCTTCGGTGGGCAGCCTGCGCCCGACCCATTCGCAGTATTCCGCGGCCTGAGTCCACGCCAAGCCTTGAATGGGATGGTTTGGTTTTTGTTCCATATCGCCATCCGGGATGACAGGCAGACTGCAAACGCCCGCATCCACGCAGCGCAGGTACATGGCGTTGGTGACTTCCGTCTGGTCCATCCAGAACGCATCCAGGTATACGGGATGCTGGGGCTTTTCATCGGGAGCGGCATCCGGGTCGGAATCATCGCTGCCCATCAGGAATTCCCCCTCCGGGATGAAGATAAGCGGCATTCCATCTGAGCCTGAAATGCGGGTGGAATCAGGGGCGGATGGTGAAGGACTTGTGCAGGCGGTAACTGAAACAGCGATAAGAAGGATGGAAATTGTTTTCAGGAGCGGCTTCATAAGTTAATGATTATGCAGGCGGAATTTTATCCGATCTGGATTTCAGCCGGAAGATCCAACCGGTTTGAGTTCCCGCCAATAGTTGACGTAATGCGGCATAAGGATTCATCCGCCAGCGTTTGCCCATTTTGTGATCAGCATTTTGACGCGCACCCTCACGCGCGCATCGGCGCCCGCCGAAACCCACAGCGCGCTTGTCCTTCGGTATACGTCCTCTTCCAGTTTTTCAAAATCCTCCCATTCGTTCTGCATGAACTCCCGCATTTCGGAGGGGGTGTCCCAGTAATAAAAGAAAGCGAATTCCTCTTCTTTTTCTTTGACATACCACCCGTTGGATTCGGCTTCCCTCATGGCTTTGAACGCCGCCTCGTCATCCGCCACCCCTATGGGCTGATCGGTCAGACTCCCCGCTGGCTGCCAGCCCGCCGACGAAACCACCTCCACCCGCCAGCGATCCTCGACCGGGCGCAGGTCAATGAGCGTGCCTTTCGGTTTGAGCGTTCTGCGAATTTCACCCAGAGCATGGACCATGCTCTCGTGTTGAATTCATCAGAGCGACCAGGCGAGGACGGCGATGTCGAAGGTCTCTTTCGAGAAGGGGATGTATTTTGCGCTCGCGCACGTGAATTGGACGTGGTCGTGCAGGCAGTCGGCGCGGGCAACACGCAGAGAATCGAGGTCGAGGTCGAAGCCGGCGACCTGCTTCGCGTCTGATGCGTACCGCCATGTCAGCCGTCCCTCGCCGCAGCCGACTTCAAGGACGGTCCTGTCCGCGAAGTCAACGAACTTGTGCAGGGTTTTTCGTTCAAATCCCTCGGGGTCTTTTTGGAGAGCCATAATGTTCCGTCATGCCTTCGAAGACATCTTCATCACCTTCACGGATTCGACGATCATTTCCTTCAAAACTTTTTTATCCACGTCCGCCAGTTTCTTGATGTAAAGGCAGGATTTGCCGGTGGAGAATTTTCCCAGTTTGGCAAGCAGTTTTTCGTGGCGGTCGAAGCCTCCCATGATGTAGAGCGTAATGTTCTGTTTGCGCGGGGAAAAACCGACCATCATCCAGTCGTTTTCGCGCCCGGTGGCGTATTTGTAACGATATTCACCGAAGCCCACAATGCTCGATCCCCACATCTTCGGCTCGGCTTTGGCGGCTTGTCTCATCATTTTGGCGATCTCGAAACAATCGGCGCGGGTCTGCTCGTCCTGAATGGCGTTCAGAAAATCTTCCACGCTCGCTTCGGTCTTTTTGGTTTTCAGCTCAGCCATGGCTCTCTCTCCTAATTCGGATACTCTAAAGGATTTTTACCGCGAAGCCTGCTAAGTGGTCGGTCGAAATAAATTTTACGTCTGATGTGAAATCAAAGCGCGAGGCTGAAAGTCTGAACATCAATATGGAAGTCAATGCGCAGCAAGTGGCGCAAAAGGTGGCTTGTCATT
>QMIW01000142.1 GCA_024434165.1 Chloroflexota bacterium
GAGGGGGATGTCAATCCGCTGGCTGGTGAGGGAAAAGTTCGAGACGGGTTCTCCATCCACCGCAAGGCTGTTCAGGATAAAACTTCCATCCCAGAGATTGGGGGTGACGGCCAGGACAAGGTTGTTGAGTTGGTTGCCGGTCAGGTTGGGGTATTGGATGGTTTCGTCCACCGTGACGGTGTGCGCGTCGTAATCCATGAGCGTGTCGAGCGTGTATTTCGCGCGTTCGAGAGCGGGGAGCGGAGTATTGGTCGGGAGCGGAGTTTCGACGATGGGGACCGACGTTGCGCCTGTTGGGGCTGTAATAAATACCTGCTCTGTTGGTGACGCATCAGTTGCCGCGTTAGATGAACAGGCGGTTATGAAAAGAATGATTGAAAGAAGTAAGGGAAAAGGTTTTTTATGGTTCGGCATGGGCGCGATTGTAACAAAAAACAGTAACGCAAGCCTATAGGCTTGCGTTACTGTTTTGCGCTGCTGTTTTGAATATAGAACAGGTCAGCCTTCGATGGCTTTCTTGACCTGGGCGAGACTCGCGTCGAATCCGGCGCTCATCTGCTTGCGCATCATGTCTTCCATGCCGGGCATGGAGGGCATTCCGGGGAGGACGAGCACGGCTTCGGTCTGGAGGGTCAGTTTGGTGCCGCCGCCATCCGCTTCGAGGATGTTGGTACTGACCACGTCCGAAGCGGGCGGGGTTCCGTAGGTCTTGACGCTGTAGAGTTTGTTCTTTTCAAAACCGACGACTTCGGCGGTGATGACATTTACAACGCCGTTCATCGCCTTGACGGTGGTCTTGATCTTGGCGCCGAGTTTGATGGGTCCGTCCGCTTCGACACTGGTGACGTACTGGTTCTTCTGCCCTTCGAGGTTTGTGATATGGGCGAAGACCTTCTCCGGTGAAGCCTTGATATGGATGGTGTTTTCGATAAGAGCCATGGTTAATAATCTCCTTTGGGTTTTGTGAATTCGATGTTGGTATTATAGATGGAGGCTCCCAAATCCACAATGAACTTAAGGGGGATTTAACCGTTAACCGTTGGTACTATGGGTGTAATTTGTAGGGGCGACCCGCCAGAATCCCATAATACGCCGGGGTGCAATACAAGGGTGACCCTTCCTTTGCGCAACGAGGTTCTTTGAGATGTGGACGGGTCGCCCCTACCAGGAAAACGAAATGCGCTTCCACCCAAACGCGAACAGGAAGAAGGCTGTCGCCGTCAATACAATTGCCGAGCCGGAAACAATGTTGAAATAATAGGATAGATACAAACCGACCACGGAAGACAGCGCGCCAATCAGGGCAGAGACTACCATCATTGGAAAAAGGCGGCGGGTGAGCAGGTAAGCCGTGGCGGCAGGGGTGACGAGCATGGCGGCGGCGAGACTGACTCCCACCGTTTGCAGGGAGACGACGACGGTCAGCGCCAGCAGGACCAGCATGAGGTTGCGCAACAGTTCGGCGGGGAGGCGCAACGTGGCGGCGAGGACGGGGTCGAACGAGATGACGAGGAACGGTTTGAACAGGACTGCGACGGTGAGCAGGATGGCGAGACTCAGCCCGCCGATCAGCCACAGGTCGGATGGACCGACTCCCAGAACGTTGCCGAACAGGATATGAGACAAGTCCACGGCGTAGGTCTGCATGGCGCTGATCAGCGCCACGCCCAGCGACAACGCCGCCGCGAACAGGATGCCGATGGCGGTGTCTTCCTTGACCGCGCCGTCTTTGGTGAAAAACCCAATGGTGAGCGCGACAGCCACGGCGGCGACTCCCGCGCCGACGAGCAAGTCTCCTTTCAAGATATAAGCGATTGCCACGCCGGGCAGGATCGCGTGCGCCATCGCGTCGCCGAGGAACGCCATGCCGCGCAGGACGACGTAGGTTCCCATTACTGCGCATAAGACGCCGACCACAACGGAGGCGAGCAGTCCGCGCTGGAAGAATTCGTAGGCGAGGGGGGCGAGGAGGAGGGACATTTGCGATTTTGGATTTACGATTTTGGATTTACGATTTTGGATTTGCGATTTTGGATTTACGATTTTGGATTTACGATTTTGGATTTACGATTTTGGATTTGCGATTTTGGATTTACGATTTTGGATTTACGATTTTGGATTTGCGATTGACAGTTAAGATTTGCGATTACGCAGTGTCTTGATGGATGCAACGGTCATGGCGAGAATTTCGTTGGTTTCCTTGTAGATGACTTTTACCTGTTCCTGGGGAACGATATCCGCTTCGACCAGTATTTCAAGCCAATAGGCAGTCTCGTCGCTTTCCTCTTCGACAATCTTCATTTTATTGATCATGTCCGGCGTGGATTTGGCTCTGCACGCCGCCCGATAGTTTGCGCCAATGGATGTTCCTGAACGAATGACCTGCCTTGCAATCACATCCGCGGCGCGGGAGTTGGGCAGTTTGTCCATTTGTTTGACGATCGCCACCGCCAGTTTCCTGGTTCTCGCCTTGAAGGTTTGTTCATCCATGTCCTATCTCCTTTTGCCAAAATTCATATCTTTGAAAACCAATCGGACTAAAGACCAATCGTAAATCGTCAATCGTTAATCGTAAATTTCTCCTCCGGCGAACAACATTCATCCACCAGCGCCAGCCCGTTGTCCATCATCAGCAGGGAATTGCCGAACGCCTGCGCGAGGTTTTCCCGGGTAAAAACTTCCCGCGGGGCGCCAAAGGTAATGAGGCGTTGTTTCAGCAAGAGGATAAAATCGAAGCGCGAAGCGGCGAGATTCAGGTCATGGGTCGAGACCAATGCGGTTACATCCCTTTCCCTTAAGTGATCGAGCAGGCGCAGGGTCGCCTCCTGCGTGGTGACATCCACGCCTGTGAACGGCTCGTCCATCAACAGAATATGCGGCTCCTGGGCGATGGCGCGGGCGAGGAAGGCGCGTTGCTGCTGCCCGCCGGAGAGTTGACCGATGGAGTGATTCGCCAGGTCGACGATACCCATTTGAGCAAGGCTTTTCTGGACGGCGTCCCTGTCCTGCGCTGAGGCGCGTTTGAACCAGCCCATTTGCAAGAAACGCCCCATCATCACCACGTCGTTTACCGTGACCGGGAAACGCCAATCCACCTCCTCGCGCTGTGGCACATAGGCAACGCAATCCCGATGCGAACCGAGTGGCTCGCCGTGAATCAGAATGCGCCCATTCTGCAACGGCAACAACCCGACCAGCGCTTTGAACAACGTGGACTTGCCCGCGCCGTTTGGACCCACCACTGCAACGCGCGCGCCGTGCGGGATTTGAAAACTCAGTTCGCTCAATACGATCCTATCGCCGTACCCGACGCGGATGTTTTGAACTTCGAGACGATGAGGAGTGTGGGACATTTCGATTTGCGATTTACGATTTGCGATTTGCGATTTACTATTTGCGGTTTAAACCTTGCGTTCACCAATTACCAATTACCAATCTCTACTCTCTACTCTCTACTCTCTACTCTCTATCTCCCAATCTTACTTCAAAGCGTTCACAATTTCGGTCACGTTATGTTTCATCATGTCAATGTAGGTCGGCGCGGGGCCGCCGTCGGTCAAAGACTCAAGATACAGCGTGTCCACCACCTTCACGCCCGTTTCGGCGGCGATCTGATTCGCCAGTTCCGCGTTTTCCACTTCGCCTAAAAAGATGGCGGGCGCGCCGAAGTCCCGGACGGCTTCGATGACAGAGGCGACCTCCCGCGCCGAAGCCCCCGCCTCCGAACTGAAACCCGGCAGGATGGCGCCCACAACCGTAAAACCGTATCGCTCCGCA
>QMIW01000050.1 GCA_024434165.1 Chloroflexota bacterium
CAAAATTATCGCTCAATCAAATCGCCCACCTTCTCAAATCGCTCAGCGCCGGGCTCGATTACGCCCATGCGCAGGGCATCGTCCACCGCGACATCAAACCCGCCAACATCATCCTGCACAACAAGAGCGGCGTTTTCTCCGCCGAAGACCTCCCCGCCGGCACGGAACCCATCATCACCGATTTCGGACTGGTGCGCATCACAAGCGCCTCCACCCAGACCGAGGCTGGCATCGTAAACGGGACGCCCGCCTATATGTCGCCGGAGCAGGCACACGGCATGGCGGTGGATCATCGCTCCGATATTTATTCGCTCGGCATCGTGCTGTATGAAATGCTGGCAGGGCGTCTGCCCTTCGACGGTTCATCCACGCTGGGCGTCATTCTCAAACACATCACCGAACCGCCGCCGCCCATCGAGGGCATTGGGCCCGAGATTCAAGCCGTCATCGAAAAGGCGCTGGCAAAAGACCCGGAGAAACGCTACCAGCGCGCGCGCGACCTGCTCGTGGATTTTTATCATGCCGTCGGGATGCACTCCGAAGCCGAGACGATCCATTCGCTTCGCATTCGGACCCCGTTCCCTGTTTCCGAATCAAAAAAGCGGACTCAACGCCGCAGCAGTTTCCTGTGGATCGGCGCAGGCGCGCTTGCCTGCGCCTGTGTGGGGGTCTTCTTCACGAGCGTCATCGGTCTCTCCGCGCTGACTTTGTTTCCGCGCTCCACGCCCACACAAGCGACGGACACCCCGGCACACACCGAAGCCCCGGCAGATTCCGTGAACCCGCTTGCACAGGATGTCGCGCCGCCCGAATCATCCCTGGGGGTGCTGCGCTTCCAGGGCGCCATGGAGCAGGTGACCATCAGCGCCTCCATCCCGGACCCGGAAGCCGGATTCCAATACGAAGCCTGGCTCATAGACGACAGCGGCGAGGTCCTGAAAAGCCTGGGCATCCTCGAAAGGAACGACTCCGGTCAATATACGCTGACGTACACCGACCCGCAGGGACGCAATTTGCTGGACGGTTTCAACCGCATGGAAATCACGCTGGAGCCCATCCCGGATTCCAGCCCCAACCCATCCGAGGATATCGCGTATTCGTCCGGCATTCCAGACGGCGCGCTGACCCACATCCGGCATGTGCTGGTCAGTTTTGGAGGCACGCCCGGGCAGATCGGTCTGGTCAATGGACTGGTGGATTCCGCCGCGCTCATCCAGGAATCAGCCGCGGCGCTGGAAGCGGCGTACGAAAGCGGCAATGATAACGCCATGCAAGCCAGCGCCGAAGCCATCATCAACGTCATTGCCGGGAGTCAAAGCCCGGACTTCAAGGATTGGGATGGAGACGGAAAAATCAACAACCCCGGCGACGGTTACGGCTTGCTGTTGAACGGCGACCAGGCTGGGTACATCGAAGGCACGATCACGCACGCCGAACTTTCCGCCGCCTCGGAAGACGCCACCGCCAACATCATCCTGCACGGCGGACACGTCGCTGTCAGCGCGAGAAATGTCGAGGAATGGGCAACCCAGCTCCGGGACGTCGCGATGCGGATCGTTCAATCCAACGCCGACCAGGCCGCGGAAGCGGATATCCGCCTGCTGGTCCTGCTGGCAAATCAAATCCACGACGGCATTGACATTGATGGGAGCGAAAGCATTGACCCGATCCCCGGCGAGGGCGGGGCGGTCACGGCGCTGGAACATGCGGAATACATGAGCGACATGCAGATCATGACCGGCGCAAACCAGATCCCCCCGCCGGATTCCAACCCATAAACCGGCTGCACAGCGAGGGGGAGCGGCGTTCTCCCTACCCGGGTAGGATGTAAATTTCGAGGATGTCTTGTATAAACGAATGAGACAAATCAAAAGGAGAATGTCATGACCACCGTAACCGTTGAAACGTTTGTGCAAGCTCCAATGAAATTCGCCTACCGCGCCTTCACCAACGCCACTTCCCTGCGCGAATGGCTGTGCGATGTCGCCACCGTCGCCCCGCACCCGCGCGGGCGGATGTACCTGTGGTGGGCGGGCGATTTCTATTCGAGCGGGCATTATCTCGAAGTCGAGGAAAACAAACGCGTCAAGTTCCGCTGGTATTCGAGCATAGACCCCGCCCCCACCGAGGTGACCGTCACCTTTATGGAAAAGGACGGCGGCGTGAACGTGCGCATGGATCACGAAGTGCCTTCGGATGATTCGTGGAAAAAGATGGCGGAAACGTTTCGCGCCAACTGGCAGGACAGCCTGCGGAATTTGAAATCGGTGCTCGAAACCGGCATTGACCTGCGCATTGCGGAACGCCCGATGCTGGGCATTGTGCCGGGCGACTTCACCGAAGAACAGGCAAAGGCGCTTGGGGTGCCCGTCCGCGAAGGGATGCGGCTGGACGCCACCGTGGAAGGCATGGGCGCAAAACGCGCGGGGCTGGAGCGGGACGACGTGCTGGTGGGCATGGCAGGCAAACCCATCACCAACGATTTCACCAGCCTGCAGGTTGCCATTGCGGGCAAAAAAGGCGGGGACGTGATCGAAGTGGAGTACTATCGCGGGGCGCAGAAGAAAAAAGTCACCATGGAACTGACCAGGCGCCCCATGGTGGATGTGCCGTTCGACCCCGCAGCGCTGGCAAAGCAAGCCCGCGCCTTGTTCGAGCCTGCGCTCGCGGAGATCGAGAAATGCTTCGAAGGGTTCAGCGACGAACAAGCCATGAAGCGCCCCGCCCCCGGCGAATGGAGCGCGCTCGAAGTGGTGGCGCACCTGATTCATACCGAACGCTTCAACTTCAATTATCTCTCCAACCTGATTGACGGCTACGAACCGGTGGCGGATAATTTCGGCGGCAACATCACCCCCTCGGTCGAAGCGACGGTGAAAGCCAACCCATCCATCAAACAGATGACGCAAGCCCTGCGCTGCATGGTCGAGGAACTCCTTTTGTATGTCGAGAACATCCCGGAGGAATTCACGGCAAACAAGGGCAGTTATTACCGCTTCGGGAGCGGCTTGCTCCAGCCCGGCTTCCATTTGAATGCGCATACCGAGCAAATTCAAAAAGCGCTGGCGGCGGCATAGGCGGCGCCTGAATTGCAGGAAACGAACTCACCTCGAAATCAGGTTTCGCGGTGAGTTCGTTTTTTAATGGTCTCCTGTTAAGTAGTCGGTCATAAGTTTTTAGAAAACAAATTCCTGCTCATGCCGCCGTCCTCGGCGGCGGGGACGCCGCCGGGAGCGTATTTTTGTAAAATTGTCCTCGGCGGCGGGGACGCCGCCGGGAGCGTATTTTTGTAAAATTTATTTCGACCGACTACTTATAACCGGAAAACCAAGACCTTGACAGGCGCGGCGGTCTGCGCCTTTGTGAAAAGGAGAAATCATGAATACGTTCAAACGCACAGTCCTTTTATTGGCGCTTGCTTCGCTCCTGCTTTCCGCCTGCGGCAGGGGCGCGGCAGGCAGGGCTGAGTCGAGCCTGGCGCGGGAGAAGAACCCGGACGTGAGCGGGGCGGATTTGCAGCCGCTGGTGGATGGGAACAACGCCTTCGCAGTGGATTTGTACCAATCGCTTCGGACTCAGGACGGGAATTTGATCCTTTCCCCATTCAGCATTTCCCTCGCCCTTGCCATGACGTACGCCGGCGCGCGCGGCGAGACCGAAACCCAAACGGCGCAGACTCTGCGCTTCTCTCCACAGGAACGGCTTCACCCCGCCTTCAATGCGCTCGACCTGGCGCTGGAAGAGAGCGATGCCAGCCTCGACCAGGACCAGGAGCCCATGCAATTGAACATCGCCAACGCGCTGTGGGCGGAGCAGACTTTCTCGTTCCTGCCGGATTACCTCGACCTGATCGCGGTCAACTATGGCGCGGGCATCCATCTTTCGGATTTCAAGACCAACTTTGAAGCGGCGCGCAAGGAGATCAACGACTGGGTCAACGACAGGACCGGGGAAAAAATCAAAGACCTGCTCCCCAGGGATTCCGTCGGACCCGATACACGCATGGTGCTGGTCAATGCCATCTATTTCAAAGCCGACTGGCTCGATCAATTCGACTCAGCCGACACCTACGACAGTTCATTCACCCTGCTGGATGGCTCGCAAGTCACCGTGCCGATGATGGGGCAGGATACGACCATTCCCTACGCCAGCGGCGACGGCTACCAGGCGGTGGAACTGCCTTACGCCGGGAACAGCGCCGCCATGGACATCATCGTGCCGGATGCAGGCAGGTTCGAGGAGATCGAATCCGCTTTGACGTATGATTCTCTCAAGGAACTGCTCGGAAGCATGAATCAAACCTCGCTGGTATTGAGAATGCCGAAGTTCGAGTTCGAGAGTTCATTCTCCCTGCCCGGCACGCTGGGCGAAATGGGCATGCCTGCCGCCTTCGACCCTGGCGCGGCTGATTTCTCCGGCATGACCGGGAAGAAAGACCTGTTCATCGGGGATGTCATCCACAAGGCGTTTGTGGCGGTGGACGAAGAAGGCACGGAAGCCGCCGCCGCCACTGCCGTCATCATGGAAGTCGCAAGCGCGCCGTCCTCTGACCTGGTTCTGGTGATTGACCGCCCGTTCATCTTCCTGATCCGCGATCTGGAGAGCGGACAGATCCTGTTCATGGGACGGGTATTGAACCCACAGTAAAAGCAGCATGTTGCAGCGCAGGATCATCTCCTGCGCTGCGGGTATCTTGCGCCGGGGACGGCGCAAGGAGCAATTTAGGATTTTTCAATCTAGCCACCATTGAGTATATTGGCATAAGGAGCAATTTAGGATTTTGCTCTTATTGGTTCGGTAGAGAAACCCCATCCAGCCAATCGGGCAATTGTTCGAAGAGCATGCGCATGATTTCCCTTGTGCGGTCTTCGAACAGGGAGAAATTGTCGTATGCCTCCCCTCCCTTTTCGTTGACCAGGTCGCTGACGCCGCGCAGGACGAGCAGGCGCGCTCCGTTTTTATTCGCCACCCATGCCAGCGCGCCCGATTCCCAATCCCCGGCGATGGCGCCCAGGGATTTGAGGTGGGCGATCTTCTCCGGCGGCAGGTCGCTGTCGGCGGAGGCGAGGATTCCGCGCCGGGTGGGATGAGGCTGGGGGTCTGGCAGCCAGCTCAAGTCGAGGGAAGAGGCGTAGTATTCCATGATGTCGGGGTCCCCCATCAATTCCACGATGTCATAGATGAAAGCGCCTTCCACGAGGACGATATCCCGGCGGTTGACCAGCCCTTCAAATCCGCCGCACGTGCCGAGGTTGACGACCAGTTCCGGCTTTTCATGGTCGAGCACATATTGCATCATGCCCGCCGAAGCGATCTTGCCCCAGCCGCTGTGGTAGAGTTTGAGGTTCCAGCCCCTGAGGTTCAGGCTGGCTGTTTCACCGTACGGCGAGTTCGTAAGCGCAAGTTGGGGATAGAGTTCCTTTACCGCCTTCCATTCGGCAATGGCGGAAACGATGACGACGACATTCATTTGAGTTTCCCTTCGAGATAATCGAGGATGAATTGCAGGGCGGCTTCGCTGGAGTAACGCTTGTTCTGCCGGCGGCCGCCGTTCCAGACGAAGCGCCGCGTCCATTCGCCCTCGGGCGTGACCAGCCCCAGCCAGGTGGTGCCCACCGGTTTTTCTTCCGTGCCCCCGCCCGGACCCGCAATGCCGCTCACGCTGACGGCGATATGTGCGTTCAAGGCGCTGCGCGCGCCCCGCGCCATTTCGAGGACGGTTTCGTGCGAGACTGCGCCCCTGGCGTTGAGCGTATCCCAGGAGACGTTGAGCAGGGCGGCTTTGGCTTCATACGAATAGGCAATGATGCCGCCCAGAAAATACACGGACGATCCTGCGACATTGGTGATTTGATCCGAGATCAGCCCGCCGGTGCAGGATTCGGCTGTGGCGAGGGTCAAACGGCGTTGAGTTAGTATACTGCCTATACGCATTTCAAGACTGGTCTCCATTTTGCCTCCGATTGGGTGCGGGCATCGCCCGGATACGTTCGAAGCGCTATTTTATCGTACGGACAGAATCTGCAAGGAAACAATGCTTGACTTTTTGCCAATTATCATTAAAATATCATTAATACCTTTCAAAATTGAAAGGTCGCCGTAAAGGCGTAATTTTTTTCGGCGCTGTCAAAAATTTATTTTTATTTTCGTTTCAATTCTATTTTTGCAGCAGGTTTCGGGCCGGGTTTTCCAGCGGATTTTTCATCCAAGGAGGAAGGCTATGAAAAGCAGGGTGCAGGAAATTGCCGAACGCATCAACATGTCGTACGATGAGTTCATGGGGGAAATGCGCAAACTCGGATGCAGCATGCCGACTTCGCTGAAGATCTGGAGGGGCGATTATGAGCGTTTCAAGAATTTTTCCGACAACAATCTCCAACTGAGCAGTCTTCGCAAAGCCGCGGTGGTGTTAAAGGTCGTCACCGGAACGCTGCTGCCGCAGTGAAGCGGACCATGCAGCTCCCCCATTTTTTTCAGGCATCACTCGTCGAAACCGGACGAACGCTAAAACATATTCCAATCCAAACCATTTGAAAGCAAGGAGGTCGAAATGAATCACAGGCGGATTTCAAAAGTTTTATCTGCAATTACGATTGCAATGCTGGTGATGACCATCGTTCCCATCACACCGGCAAGGGCGGATACAACGGCGGAACTGATTCCATTGGCGCCGAGCGCATTATATACAGCATGGACGGGTGGGGTTATGGAGATCAACGAAGGCATTGGGGCTGCCAGCTGCGGTGACGCAGACCGCATCGTTACCAACACCGTCAATGCGCGCGAATCCTACACAGTCTCATTGGCATCCATTCCAAACGGAAGCACTATTACCAGCATCGAGATCCGTACCGCCGACCGGGGGGGAAACCAATCCGAATGGAACGTATGCAACCTTCATCCGTTTCAATGGGGTGGACAGCGCCAATTCCGCCACGCACACCGCTACCGGTACGACGGGCGAATGCACAAGTTTCCCGGTTGATACCTTCGACGTCACCGACACAGTAAAAGACGGCACCACAACGCTTGAAATCGGCGTCATCAAAATCAACAACATCGCCTTGCGGGTCGGCGCCATTTCGGCGTTCGTCACTTATACGCCCTTCACCCCCGCCAATGATGCTCCCGTCATTACCGCGCCCGCTTCGATCTCAGTGACAGAAGACACCGCTTCTCCGCTGACGGGCATCTCATTCAGCGACGTGGATGCGGGTTCTGCAAGCGTCACAGTCATGCTCAGCGTGCCGTCGGGTACGCTTTCCGCAACGAGCGGCGGGGGCGTAACCGCCACAGGGGGCGGAACGGGCGCCGTCACATTGAGCGGTTCGATCGCGGACATCAACACCTTCATTGCCGGCAGCAACGTCAGTTTTACGACGGCTTTGAATTCGACCACAACCGTGACGATGAGCGTGGATATCAACGACGAAGGCAACACGGGGACGGGTGGTCCGCAAAGCGCAAATACCACCGTGGACCTAATCGTCACCGCAGTGGACGACCCGCCGGTTGCATTCGACGACAACGCCACAGTGAATGAGAACGACCCCGCCACCGCCATTGATGTGCTCAACAACGACACCGACGTGGACGGCGGAACCATGCAGGTCGCCTCGGTCGGCGCTGCCTCCAACGGAACCACCGCCAACAACACCACCGACGTCTCCTACCAGCCCGATGCCGGCTACTGCGGACCTGACTCTTTCACGTACACCCTCAACGGCGGCTCGACGGCGACCGTCAACGTTACCGTCAACTGTACGGATGATCCCCCGGTCGCTGTGGACGACACCTTCACCGTCCCCGGCAACACCACCTCCACGCTCGATGTCCTCGCCAATGACACCGACACCGACGGCGGTCCTATGCAGGTCGCCTCGGTGGGCGCCGCCTCCAACGGAACCGCCGTCAACAACACCACTGACATCTCCTACACCCCCAACACCGATTACTGCGGTCCCGACTCCTTCACCTACGCCCTCAACGGCGGCTCGACCGCGACCGTCTCCCTGACCGTTGCCTGCTCGCCCATCTTCACCAGCGCCGATAACACCGCCTTCGATTTCGGTTTCCCAGGCACCTTCAACGTCACCGCCATTGGCAATCCGTCCACCATGACCATCACGCTCACCGGCGCTCCCGCCGGCATCTCCCTGACCGATAACGGCGACGGCACCGCCACCCTCGATGGCGACGGCACCACTCCCGCCGGCGTCTATCCTCTCATCCTCACGGCGAACAACGGCGTTCCCCCCAACGGCATTCAGAACTTCACCCTCACCATCCGCGGCGGTCCCACCGTTCCCAACATCAACTCCCACCCCAACACCGGGGACGGCTCCATCAGCGAGAACGAGAGCATTTCCAACACCCTCGGTCTCGACAAGTTCATCATTGATTTCAGCGTGGATGTCTACAACCCCGCAGGCAACAACGACCCCGATGATGTGACCAATCCCGCCAACTACATGCTCGTCCGCAGCGTCACCGGCGCCTTCGCCACCGTCAGTTGTGCGGGCGGAGTGACCGCGCCCGATGTGGCGGTCTCGATAGACTCGGTCACTTATTCCAACAATGGCGGTTCGGGTCCGTTCGTTGCCCGCGTATCCATCAACAGCGGACTGCCCCTCAACGTGGACGGCTTCTACCGGCTGTACATCTGCGGCACGACCTCCATCGTGGATGCCTCCAACCCGGCGCTCGCCCTTGCCGGAGACGGCGCCAACGCAGGCACCGACTTTGTCCGCAACTTCCGCATCTCGCCTCCCGGCGGCGGAGGCGGCGGTGGAGGCGGCGATGACGACGATGACGAAGGCAGCGCTTCCAACGCGGCGATTGCCGCTTCCGTCACCCAGGGCGGCTCGCCGATCCCCTCTACCGGCTTCGCTCCCGACCGGGTCACCCGCCTGCCTGCGCAAACCTCCACCTACAAAGCCAGCGGCTTGACACTCGAAATTCCCTCGCTCAGTCTCAACATGCCCATCGTGGGTGTCGAGTTCAACGGTTCCACATGGGATGTCACCTGGCTGGGCAGGAACGCCGGTTATCTGGCAGGCTCCGCCTACCCCACCTGGAAAGGCAACACCGTGCTGACCGGTCACGTCACCGATGCGAACGGCAAGCCCGGACCCTTTGCCTACCTCAACGAGATGCAGCCCGGACAGAAAATCCACATCCACAACAACGGCTTCACCTATATCTATGAAGTACGTACGAGCGGTTTGATCCTGCCTTCGAGCATCCGCACCCTCTTCCGCCACGAAGAGGATTCCTGGCTCTCGCTGGTGACGTGCGAAAACTTCAACGAAGAGACGGGCTCTTTCGCCAACCGCCGCCTCATCCGCGCCGTGCTTATCAGCATCATTCCCGCCAAATAGCCTTTTCCACAACGCGACAGGCGGTCAGACTGGACCGCCTGTCGAATTCGGGACGGGCAATTGATACCGCCGGCACAAGAAATTGACTTCACGCCAAATCGCATTAAGTAGTCGGTCGTAAGTTTTTAGAAAACAAATTTGGTAGTGGCATTGAGTAAATGATGTGGCAGCGAGATACTATCTCGTTCAACGGTCACCGTCATTTATTTCGACCCAACACCACAAATTTCTGCTCAAGCCGCCGCTGGGAGCGTATTTTTATAAAATTTCGACCGACTGCTTAGAATGTCTCCCATGCCTTTCAAAATGCGGGGACGGTCAATCCGCGTTTGAAGTCAAAATTCCGGTCAACTTTACGACAAGGATGGCAAACAATGAAAAGCAGAGTACAGGAACTGGCTGAACGCATCAATATGTCGTGCGATGAGTTTGTCGGTGAAATGCGCAAATTGGGATGCAGCGAACCGACCGCCTTGAAGATATGGCGGGGTGAATACGAAAACTTCGAAGACTTTTCCGATAACAACCTCCAGCTAAGCAACCTTCGCAAGGCGGCGGTGGTTCTCAAGGTGGTGACCGGCACCCTGCTGCCCAAATGAAAAACCTGCAGGGCTCGATCATCATCGGATCGGCGTCATCCCGACGATGACGCATGCACGTCCGTTGATTTGACAGGCGGTCCTCGAAACCGCCTGTTTCTCCCTTAAAGGTCGCCCGGAATGAATCGGTTATAATCCGAGCCATGTCTATATGGAACGGCAAAACACTCGGCAAGGTTCAAATCGGGGAACTGATCGCACGCGGCGGAATGGCGGAAGTCTATCGCGGCACACACACCCTTTTGGACCGCAAAGTTGCCGTCAAGATCATGCGCGACCATGTGGATGAAGACCCGGAGACACGCGCGCGCTTCGAACGCGAAGCGCGGGTCATGGCGAACCTCAACCACCCAAACATCATCCAGATATTCGACTACGACCTCGTGGACGGGCGTCCGTGCATCGTCATGGAACTGGTGAACGGCGCATCGCTGGGTACGTTCATGAAATCCCTGCAAAAACGAGGCGGGAAACTTTCCAACGAGGAAATCTCGCGCCTGCTCGTCCCCATCGCATCCGCTATTGATTACGCCCACAGCCAGAACATCGTCCATCGGGATATCAAGCCCGCCAACATCCTCCTGCGCGCAAAGAGCGGCACGGCGCAAACCGTGGAATCCCTTTCAGAAGACGTAGAACCGGTGCTGACCGACTTTGGGCTGGTACGCCTGCTCGATTCGACCGTCCAGACCTCGACCGGAACCGTCTCCGGTACGCCCGCTTACATGAGCCCGGAACAAGCCCGGGGCGACAAGGTGGATCGAAAAACCGACATCTATTCCCTGGGCGTGGTTTTATACGAAATGGTGGCAGGGGAAGTGCCTTTCGAGGCGGAATCCTCCTTTGGCGTGTTGATGAAGCATCTGAACGACCCGCCGCCGCCCATCGCGGGCATTCCACTGAACCTGCAAGCCGTGATCAACCGCGCGCTGGCAAAGGACCCCGCACACCGGTACGACAGCGCCGGCGACCTGGTTCAGGATTTCATCGCCGTGTGCAGCGGGCAGACGGTCTCTGCGGATACCAAAGCGCACCTTGAAGAAATGACACAGGCGGGGCAGAAGGAACAAAAACCCGAAAAACGGAGGACCTTCCCCACGGCGCTCGCAGCAGCCGGGGCATTGCTTCTCACC
This sequence comes from Chloroflexota bacterium, assembly GCA_024434165.1. Taxonomy (GTDB): domain Bacteria; phylum Chloroflexota; class Anaerolineae; order Anaerolineales; family Villigracilaceae; genus Villigracilis. Next base: position 11,113 of record QMIW01000050.1, read on the forward strand.
ATCACGGCTGGCATTCTCATTTTCGGTTTTCTTCGCCCGGCTCCCGCCTTGAACCCAAACAAACCGATCGGGCTTGTCAGCCACCAGGATTTCAACGGGTACCTGGATAAAGTCCTGGTTTCCGTCGGCGGCTTGCCCGCCCCCAAACCGGGCGAGCATTACGAGGTGTGGTACCTGGCGCAGGGCGGCGAGATTCGACGGAACATCGGCAGGATCGCCGCGGGTGAAGCCAGCGAACAACTCTCGTTCATCAGCCCCGATGCGAAGAATCTGCTTGGGTCGTTCGACCAGGTCGAGGTCACGATCGAGCCGGATAACGATCCGCATCCCGATGAACCCTCAGGGCAGGTCGCCGCTTCCTCGGTCTTTCCGCCATTTGCGCTTGTCCATGTGCGCCACCTGCTGGTCGCTTCCGAGAACGCGCCCGAAGGTGCGCCGCTTGCCCAGGGATTGTGGACAACCATAGACAACATTGACACGTCTGTTTACGAACTCAACGAAGCCTACAAGGACGGCGATGAGGAGACGTTTCGGCTTAAGATCGAAGAGATCATCAACCAGATTGTTGGAAATGGAAATGCCGAACTCTACCAAGACTGGAACGGGGATTCAACGATCAGCGATCCGGGCGATGGGTATGGCTTCCTGACGAGCAGCGGCGGGACCGACACCGGTTACGCAGACCAGGGCGGCGAACAGGGGTACGCCGTCCAGACCATCAGCCATGCCGAGTTTGCGGCAGGCGCGCCCGACGCCACCGAAAACATCAAGATACACAGCGGGCATGTCATCGTCTGCGTCAGGAACATCGAAGGCTGGTCGAAGCAGATGCTCGAACTTGCCATCCGGCTGATGGATATGCCGTTCGGTCCTGAGATGGAGCCCGCGCTGGCGGAAATACAGACACTCTCCTACAACATGCTTTACGGCGTGGATACGAACAACAATGGAGTAATCGAACCCGTCACGGGCGAAGGCGGCGCGGACACCGTCTACGAACACGCGTATTATCTGGCGGAAATGCCGCTCCTGCCGGGCGCGCAGCGCACCCCGCCGTCCGCGCCAATGAACGCCGCTCCATAACAACACATCATTTACTAAACTTTATGGCAGTCCCGAAGGCTGGCTTTTTCCATTTGATTCTCGTGAAAAAGCCTTCGGGACGGTTATTTCCGATAAAGTCCACTGCACAGGATTCAAAACCGGGCGGCTCATGTGCTTGAGCCGCCCGGAATTTTAGGGCATCGTATGCGGCTGAGCAAACTACGGGGCGAACTGCATCCCGCTGAAAACTTCGCCAATGATGGGACCCATCAGCGCCATCCCCGCAAACACCACGCAGAAACAGACCAGGAACAGGACGAAGATGGGAATCAACAGCGAGCCGACCGCCGGTCCCCAGCCGAAGCGGTTGACGCCTTTGACCGCCATGACCTCCAACACGAGTGCGTAAATTACCAGCCCAAAAGAAATCAGGTTGACGCAAAACCCCACAAAGGGAATCGCGGTGAAGAGGGCAAGCACGGAGGAGATCAGCGTGAAGGGAAAGGAAATCGCGGCAAAGGCGTACGCAAGTTTTTCGAAGGTCCCAACGCCGCCAAACAGTTTCGCGATCCACTGCACGATGGCAATGAGAATCGCAAAGAAAAGAACGGCAAACAACCCGGCAACCGGCGAAACACAAAGCCCGGTGAGCAGGGAGGCGCCAATCGAACCCGCATCGCCGCCGGCGGGTTGGAACTGGCTGAACTGCTCCATTCCCGGAATCGAGAGTTGGGACGTAATCCCCATGGCGGAGTAGATCGCCCGCAAGACCGCCTGAAAGAGCGCGGAGATCGTGCCGGCAATGAAAACCCAAAGGAAGGCGGTCTTTGAGTTTGCATTGGGCTGTTCGGTAAGGTCAATGAAGGTCCGTTCGTTGGGTTTGGTGATCGCCATGACCCAGGCTTGCACCCACCCTGCAGGACCGGGTTTCGATTCCATTACGGGCATATTCGAGGGCATTTGGTCCATTTCGCATTCTCCTTTTCAAAAACGGTTTATTAACTCTACCTCATTTATAACACCGGATAAAGTTATCGTTCCGCTGCTTTATCGGTGATCTCCAGCGCCTTGTCCAACACATCCATGCCTTCCTGCAACTGTTCTTCGGTGATGATCAGCGGCGGGATGATCAGGACCGTGTGCCAGTGCGTGTACAGGAACAAGCCGTGATCGAGGCAGTGTTTTCGCAGTGCAGCCATTTCCGGCGATGACCCGTTCCATGGAGCCATTGGTTCTTTGGTTTTCCTGTCACGGACCAGTTCGATGATGCCAAACAAGCCAATATTGCGGACTTCGCCGACGGATGGATGCGCCTCGCCGAGATCCGTCAACATGCGCCTCAGGACTCCGCCCATGCCTGCCGCATGCTCGACGACCTGATCCTCCCTCATGGCTTGGATGTTCGCCACCGCCGCCGCCAGCGAGACGGGATGCGAGGTGTACGTCAGCCCGCTTTCAAAGACATGCTCATTGAATGCCGCCGCGATCTCCGGTTTCATCGCCACCGCGCCCAGCGGCGCATACGCAGACGTGAGTCCCTTCGCCATGGTCATGATGTCCGGCGTCACGTCCCAGTGTTCGACGGCAAACCATTTGCCCGTGCGCCCGAAACCGCTCATCACTTCGTCGGCGATCATCACGATGCCGTATTTATCGCACAACCGGCGCACGCCCTGCATGTATCCATCCGGCGGGATGATGATGCCGTTCGTCCCCGTGACCGATTCCATCAGGATGGCGGCGATGGACTCCGGTCCCTCGTACAGGATGATCTCCTCCAGATGATTGACATAATCCTGCGCGAATTCCTCCTCGGAAATATCCGGGTTGGTGCGGTGGAACGTGGAGCGGTAGCGGTACGGGTCGAGGAAATGCACTACACCCGTCATCAGGTTCGGCTCCCAAGCCGCGCGGCGCGGATCGCCTGTCGCCGCCATCGCCCCGGCGGATGCGCCGTGATACGAACGGTAGCGCGCGAGGATCTTGTGCCTTTTGGTGTAACCGCGCGCCAGTTTGATGGCGTTCTCGTTGGCATCCGCGCCGCCGAGCGTGAACAGCACCTTGCTCAACGTGCCTTTGGGGGTGATCTCCGCCACCGTTTTGCCCGCCAGCGCGCGGATCTTCGTCGTCATGCCGGGGGCGGCATAAGGCAGTTCCGCCGCCTGTTCCTGCATGGCGCGAATCACGCGCTCGTCGCCGTGACCGAGGTTGACACACATGGTCATCGAGTTGAAATCGAGGTAGCGTTTGTCGTCCACGTCCCAGAAGTACACGCCCTTCGCGCGTTTCACCGCGATGGGGCTGACTTTGGCTTGCGCGGACCACGTCCAGAAAATGTGTTCTTTCGAGAGGGGGAGGATTTCGTTATCAGGAAGATCGAACATGGACAGTCCTTCGTGAGGAATAATTCGCGCTGCGGAACTTACAAGATACGCATCGCGTATGACGGATTATAATCCCCCGTCTCATGAAACCGTTTCCATACAAACGCATCGTTGTCGTCGGCGCCACGTCGTCGGGCAAATCCACGCTGGCAAAGGGGATTGCAGGCAAACTCGGTCTGGATTTCATCGAGTTGGACGAACTGCACTGGGAGCCGAACTGGCGCGAGGCGCCGCTCGAAGTGTTCCGCGAACGCGTCCGCCTGGCAACCCGCTCGAACGTCTGGGTTGCGGCGGGGAACTATCATGTGGTGCGCGACCTGGTCTGGCCGCAGGCGCAAGCCGTCATCTGGCTGGATTATCCCTTCCCCATCGTCTTCTGGCGGCTGTTGAAACGCACCGTGTACCGGTCGGTTACGAAGGAGAAACTCTTCGCGGGCAACGTGGAGAGCTTCGGCACACATTTGAAACTGTGGTCGGAGGATTCGCTCTTTCACTGGCTGTTCAAAACCTACTGGCGGAGAAAGCGCGAAACGCCGCTCCTGCTTGCGCGCCCCGAACACTCGCACCTCGCGTTGATTCACTTCCACTATCCGTGCGAAGCGGAGGCGTGGATGAACGAACTACCTGCGCATCCAGGCGGCGATTTGAAGCGACCCCAATAGGGACACGCCCAAAACGTACATCCTCCACTCCCAAGTAAACTCCCCGCGCATGAACATGAACAGGGAGGCGATCAGCAAGCCCGCCAGCGCCAGAAGACTGATGCGTACCAGGTGACGGCGTTCCATGCCCCTGATATCCTCCCGCGCGGGCAGGGACTTAATCCTCTGCTGGAATTCGGTCAGGTCCCAGGCGAAGAGAGCGAAGATCATGCCGCCGAACATCCATCCGCCGGCAAAGTTGAACCACAAACCAAAGATGGACAGCGGCAGCGCCAGAAAAATACCGGCGCTGGAAGTCCACCTCCACCTGCGCCAGATGGCGGCCAGCCAGAAGAAACCGGCGGCTGCGACCCAGCGCGCAACGCCTTCGTATCCCGCCTGGCTGTATCCCCAGGCAAACGACCCGGCGCTGAGAACGATGCTGAAAAAAAGCGCGGCGGCAATCATGCACTGTTCCTCCTCCGGGAAAATTTTATCATCCGCCAGACCGGCATGTTATACTTTCACAATTCAGTAGACAATAATCAGTGATCAGTAATCGGTAATCAGTGGAAAGCGAGAATGAGAAGCACCGAGAGTTGCAGTGGAGCCTTGCACCCAAAGGCAGTGGAAGGGCTGCGGTTATTCAACGAAGGGAAATTCTTCGAAGCGCACGAGGAACTGGAACTGGCATGGCGCGAGGAGGCGGGCGAAATCCGCGATCTGTACCGCGGCATTTTACAGGTGGCGGTGACGTATTTGCACATCGCGCGCGGGAACTACGACGGCGCGGTCAAGGTCCATGGGCGAAGTTTGAAGTGGACACAAGGCTGGAACGACGTGTGCCGCGGCATCAACGTGAAGAAGTTGCGCGAGGATGCGGAAACGGCGATGCGGGCGGTGAAACAATTGGGAAAAGAGAGAATTGGGGAATTCGATGCGGCGCTGTTTCAGCCGATTCAGTGGAATGAAAAACGCCTGTGGATCTGCGACCGCTGCGGCAGCGAGATGTACGAGAAGAATTGCAAGGTGATCTGTCCCAACTGCGGGAACCGCTTCGACTGCTCGGATTTGAATTTGTACTTCGACTAAACCCCGCCACTATTCACCATTCACCATTCACCATTCACTATTCACTATTCACCATTCACCATTCACTATTCACTATCCACTATTCACTCTCTACTATTCACTATCCACCATTCACTATCTTCTTCCCTCCCCACATCTGTTATACTCGCCCAAAATACATCCAGCCCATGTTTCTCTTCCAAGTCCCTCCCCCCACCCGTTTCGACCTGCGCTTTTCGGTTGCAGGCATTCCGGTGCGCGTTCATCCGTTGTTTTGGTTGATCGCCCTGCTTTTCGGCTCCGGCTCCAACAGCCTTTTGGGAATCCTGACCTGGGTCGCTGCCATCTTCGTTTCGATCCTCGTCCATGAACTGGGTCATGCCTTCGCTTTTCGCCGCTTCGGTCAGGACTCGCAGATCATCCTGCACTTTGCAGGCGGTTTGACCGTCCCCGAAGCCGTTTCGTGGGGTGCGAGTTATGCACGGGTCGCGTTGACTTCCAACCAGCAAATCGCGGTCTCGCTGGCGGGTCCGTTTGCGGGCTTTCTGCTCGCCGCGCTGGTTCTCGCAATCTCGGCTACGCTTGGCGGAACGGTCGTTCCCACTTTTCTGCTTGGTTTCATCCCCATTCCGTTTGTGCTCCTGCCGCCAGCCTGGGGAATCCTCGGTGCGCTTTTCATCGCCCTCATTTGGGTCAACATCTTCTGGGGCATCATCAACCTGATGCCGGTTTACCCGCTCGACGGCGGAAACGTGACGCGCTACGCGCTGATTCAACGCGATCCCTGGGGCGGCTTGCGAACCTCGTTGTGGATCTCGGTCGCCGCCGGCGCGGCGCTGGCGGTCGCCGGTCTGCTCTTCCTGCAAAGCATCTACATGGCGCTCCTGTTCGGTCTGCTGGCGTTCCAGAGTTACCAGATGCTTCAAAGCGCCGGGAGATGGTAATCCCTGGGTTTCAGGGAGCGGTTATTCAGGTTAGCCGCCATTAACTTACCTTACGCGGTACCGCGAGATTCATCTCGCCTTTGCAGAGCAGCATATTGCAGATTAACAAATTAAATTGACAATAAAAAAGGGTTTAACTGACGTTACGCAGTTAAACCCTTTTTTATTGTCAAGGCGCCAAGAGAAGAGTAAAAGGCGTAAAAAAAACCTGGCGACATGGCGTCTTAGAAAGTGTTTTGAAATTCGTTTATAACACAGATGAACACAGATAAATTGGATTTAAAGCACTTAAAATCAACATTCCTCCGCGTTTACACTTGCACCGAACGCAAGTGCGGTGTCTGTGGTGAATTTTGATTTATAAAACACTCTCTTAGCGGTTTACTGCGTAAGGTGAGTGATTAACTTGCAAATTTATGCCCCCGCATGTTTCCGAATCGCCAGCATGGTCAGGTCGTCTGCCAGGGGGTGAGCGCCCACGAAATCGTTCAAACATTCCTCCACAACTTGAAGCACCTCGTCCGCTGAATTTGCCTGCAGGGCATTCATCACGTTCATCAGGCGCGCTTCGCCGAACAGTTCGCCGTGAGGCGAAAACGCCTCCGTCAGACCGTCCGTGTAAAGCAGGAGCGTATCGCCGTGTTCAAAGCTGAGCGTCCGCTGCTGGACCTTCGGCTCCGCCAGCACACCCAGCGCAACGGCGGTGCGGGTTAACTTTTCGAGTTCCCCATTGGCTCTCATCCAAAACGGCGGGTTGTGTCCCGCATTGACGTACGTGAACGTGCCTTGCGCCAGGTCGAGTACGCCATACACGGCGGTGATGAACATGCCCTGCTGGGTATCCGGCAGGAGCAGGTCGTTCACGCGGCGCACGGCTTCGGCGGGAGAGGCCGTCTCCAGCACGGCGGCGCGCACCAGCGTGCGGGTCAGCGCCATGAACAGCGCGGCAGGCATGCCCTTATCCGCCACATCGGCGATGAAGACTCCCAGTTGGCTGTTTGGCAGTTCGATGAGATCGTAAAAATCGCCGCCCACCTGTCTTGCCGTGCGCCAGCGCGCCGCAATCTGCCAGTTGGGATGGGTTGGCAAAACGCTGGGGATGAAGGTCTGCTGGATTTGCCGCGCCAGCTGCACTTCCGTTTCGAGGCGTTCGCGCACCACCATCTCCTGCTGTAACAGGTCGTTCTGAATCGCCAATGCCGCCTGTTGGGCAATCCCGTTGATGATCTCCAGGCGGCGGGTGCGGAAGCGGCGGGCGTTCTCGTCCTCTTCGATCAGCATGACGCCGAACAAATCGCTTTTGATGGATAACGGGACGGCGATCAACAGCCGTTCAGCGGACATAATATCCGCCTCGTTCCAGACTTCGGGCTGAATCGCCAGCCAGGAGGGCGGCGCCGCTTCGGGCTCCAGCGGATGCGTGACCAGCGCGTTCCGTTCCGTGGCGAATTCGAGGAATGGAAACATACCCGGCAGGATCTCCCTCTCCGTCATGAGCGCTTCCTCTTCCTCCGAGAAACCGTATTCATGCGAAGCTGTGAAGGTCGCGCGCTCGGCATCCCAGCGGTAAAGCGCCGCACGCTTCACGCCAACCAGAATCGGCATGATGCGGATGATGGAGCCGAGGATTTCATCGAGGTCGCTCAGGCTGACCACCGCCTGCGCCACCTGCAACAACGCAGCAGAAGCGTATGCCTGCTCCTGTGCGGCGTCGAACAGGCGCGCATTTTCGATGGCGACCGCGGCGTAATTGGCAAAGGTGGCGGTGATGGCTTGCGCTTCGTGACCGTACCTTCCCGATGTATGATGCGCGAGCGTCAGCAAGCCCAACGGACGGTCGCCCACCCTCAGCGGCGCGACGATGCTCGAATATCCCTGGTCGTAGCCGGCGGTAATGCCGCCGGGCCACATCGGGTCTTCGGGTTTGCGGATGACCGGCTCATCGGACATCAGGGCTTCCGCCATCGAGTAGATCGATTCGGGGTTGGCAATGCACGTATTTTCGAGCTGGGTGGCGTCAATGCCGTGCACGGCGGAAAGGCAGAGTTCGTTGTCTTGCAGCAGCCAGATGGCGGAAATATCCACCGGCAGGTTGCGGTCCAGTTCCGAGAGGATCGTTTGCAGCACTTCCTCCACGCCGACATTGCTGGAAACCAGGCCCGCCACTTCGCGCAGGCTGTCTGCAATCTGGCGGCGCCACTGCTCGGAGCGGTACAGGTCAGCATTGCGAATCGCCGCCGCCATGGTATCCGCCACCGCTTCGAACATGATGCGGTCCTCCTCGGTGAAGGCATTGGGCTTGTCCGATTGAATATCCAGCAAGCCCACGACCCGTCCATTGAAAATCAACGGGACACACAACTCGGATTTCGTGTTTCTGGGAGGCAGGGGCGAATGGACGTAACGTTTATCCTTCGTCACGTCATTGGCGAGTACGGTCTCCCCGTGCCGCGCCACCCAGGGCATGATGCCTTTCGGCACATCCAGCGGGATCGTGAAGCCTTCCAGTTTTTTGCTGCGCCTGCCGCTCCCCGCTTCATAGGAAATGATGCGCCGGTTGGGGTGCACCGTGAACAGGGCAACGTAGGGATACCCGAACTTTTCGTGGATGAGCGCAGCCGCGTCGCGCATGATCCTGGAAAGTTCGAGGGTGGAAGTGACGCTCTTGCTCACTTCAGAGACCAGGGTGAGCTGGTCGGCGCGGCGGCGCAAACCGCTGTATAAGCGGGCGCTCTCCACGGCGCGGGCGACGTTATCCGCCAGGGCGTGCAGAATCAGCAGGTCGTTCGGGTGGAAGGCGCGCATCCGGTTGCTCTGCACATCCAGCACGCCCAGCACGCGGTCTTCGATCTTCAACGGGATGACGACCTCCGATTTGGTTTCGGGCAGGCTGTCTATGAAGCGGAAGCGCGAGTCGGTCTGCACGTTATCGCAGACGATCTCCTGTCCCGAGGCGGCGGCTTCGCCGATCAACCCCTGCCCCATTTCCACTTCCAGCGCAATGGACGCCTTCTTTCTTCCCTTGCGCGGCGCAACCGCGCTGGAACGGAACCGCAGGGCGTTGGAATGCGGTTCCAGCGTGAAGATTGCCACGTAATAAAAATTGAAGGTATTTTGGATCAGTTGGGTGACGCGCGCGGCGAGTTCGTCCAGGTCGAGCACGTTGGCGATCTGCGCGCTGACCTCGCGCACGAGATTCAACTGCCGCAGACGGAACTGCTCCACCTCGGCGCGGTGCGAAGCGAACAGGCTGACGGATACGATTTGCGCCAGCCCTTGCAGCAGGTTCAATTCATCGGCGGAGAATTTCGGTCCGCGCGGGCGGGTGACCTGGAGCGCTCCCAGCGTGACCCCCTGGTCTTCGAGCGGGACCGCGGCAAAGGTCCGGCGGGAGGCGGTGTTTTTCGTCCTGCCGTTGGAAGCGACCAGTTTCCCCGTCTTGACCGCTTGTTTCATCCCATCGAGCGTGGGGTGCGGCGGGAAGATGCGCCCGTCTTCCCAATCGGGCAGGCGGAAGATGTTTTCGTGCAGCCATACCTCCACCGAGCCTTCGATCAGCCGGCTCGTCATGGCTACGATGCGGTCGCGCTGGGCGCCGAGGGATTCCTCGCTTCGCAGCTGCTCCCCAAGGCTGGCAAGTTGAAGCCAGTCCCATGAAGTGCGGGTGGCGGCAGCCATGCGTTTATTCCCTCCGCTTGGTCATGATCAGCAGGTTGCCGGTACGCGCGTTCGATTCGTAACGCACGGTGTCCATGAGCTTTCGCATCAGATACATGCCCAGCCCGCCCACCTGCCGGCTGGATAGATCGGCGGAGAGGTTGGGGTCTTTGACGCCGGAAGGGTCGAACGACTTCCCCCAATCGCGCAGGATGATGACAATTTCATTTCCCCTCATCTCGCAGACAAGGTCGAGCGACGCATCCGATTCGCCCTCGTAGGCGTGTTCGATGATATTGGAGGATGCTTCATCGGCGGCGAGCTGCAGGGAGTAGATCGTCTTCTCGGAAAACCCGCCCGCGCGGGCGACCTGCGCCACCACTTCTCGAATCTCATCCAGAAATTCGAACCTGGCTGGGAATGTGTAACTTGGCATAAAGAAAAATGATATGCCGCCTCTTTACTGGATGAGACGGCATGTCCTGTCTACGAATGTAATTTGCGCAACCTAGAAACTGCCGACCGCTTCCACGGGGTCGTCGAAGGTTTTGAAGAGTTCGGTGAACCCGGCAAGTTCGAGAGCCTCGCGGATGCGCTCCGGCACCCGCACCAGCACCACTTCGCCGCGGTTGTAGCGCTTGCAATTTCTCTGGGCGGCAAGCAGGGCGCGGAAACCGGCGCTGGACATATACTCCAATTCAGCCATGTCAATTGCAATCTTGAAGCGTCCGTGTTCGTTGGCTTTTTCCAGGGCTTTTGCAAACTGCGGGGCCGTCGAGCTGTCAACCCGTCCTTTCACCTTGATCAAGTCGCAATGCTTGAATTCCTGGGTTGTAATTTCCATATTCTCTCCTTCGCCAACATGTGGATTTGGGGTATCGGCTGGCGCGATTATAACACGTTCTCCCGACCGCCCTTCTCCGCGCTCCTGTCAGACAACCGCCAATCAAAACTGTTATGCCCGTTTCAGTCAAATCGTTTACAATAAGTCACCTTAACCTGGAGAGAAAGATGATGGGAGAACCCGTGCTAGTGATGCTTGTTGAGGACAACGCCGACCACGCCGAGCTTGTCATCAGGACAATGGAAGACCATCGTATTGCCAACCAGATCATTCACTTTTCGGACGGGCAGACCGCATTGGATTATCTCCTCCGCCGGGACAAATACGCCAAACCGGAGACAAGCCCCCGCCCGCACGTCATCCTCCTGGACCTGCGCCTGCCGCGCGTGGACGGGCTGGAAGTGTTGAGCATCATCAAGCAGCATACCGAGATCAGAAGCATTCCCGTCATCATCCTGACCACTTCCGAAGCCGAACGGGACGTGGCGCGCGCCTACAACAATTATGTGAACAGTTACCTCGTGAAGCCGGTCGGGTTTGAAGAATTCAGCAGGATGATGAACGACCTCGGCTTTTACTGGCTGGGCTGGAACACACACCCGCGTCCGTGACCGTTTTATTAGATGTTACGCAGTTTCCTCGCACCGCAAAGGCGAGAGAAACCTCGCGGTACTCCGTAAGGTGAGTTCTTAACATTCTATGTCCCAGGAAAAAATCAATATCCTATTGATCGAAGACGAAGACCCCCATGCAGAACTTATCCAACGCGCATTCGAGGAAAACAACCGCTTCCATATCCAGCGTGCAAAGTCCCTGAGCGAAGCCCGCGCCTGCCTCCGCCGGCAGGAACCGGCTCTGATCATCGCCGACTGGCGCCTGCCGGACGGCGAAAGCATGGAACTCCTCCCAAACCACCACGACCCCCTCTCCACGCCGGTGATTTTGATGACCAGTTACGGCAACGAACGCATTGCCGTCGAAGCGCTTAAATCCGGCGCGCTGGATTATGTGGTCAAATCCCCCGAATCCATGCTGGATATGCCCCACCTCGCCGAACGCGCCATCGAGCAATGGGCGGCGCGCGCGGAACGCGCCCGCATGCAAAAAGCCCTGCGGGAAAGCGAAGCGCAATTCCGCCTGCTCGCTGAAAACGCCAGCGACATGATCGCCCGCCTCACCACCGACGGGCACATGGTCTATGTTTCTCCAGCCTGCAAAACCATCCTCGGCTACACCCCCGAAGAATTGACCGGCGCGCTCAGTTTCGACCTGATCCACGAGGAAGACCGCCCCAGGGTGACGGGCATCTTCGATCACAGTTCCGACCATACGGATAAAACCTACACGGTTGCCTACCGCGCCCTGCACAGGAACGGACATTACGTCTGGCTCGAAACGTCTGCCCGCGCGATCTTCGACCGCGCCACCGGCAAGATCGTCGAGATTCAATCCGCATCCCGCGACATCACCGAACGGAAACGGGCGGAGGAAGAATTGCAGCTCACGCACCGCCGCCTGCAGGAAGCGTACGAAATGACCATCGAAGGCTGGGTGCGCGCGCTCGACCTGCGCGACCGCGAAACCGAAGGTCACACCCAGCGCGTCACCGAACTTGCCCTGGTCGTAGCCGCAAAACTCGGCTTCACCGAAGAAGAAATGGCTCACATCCGGCGCGGCGCGCTCCTGCATGACATGGGTAAGATCGCCATCTCCGATGAGATCCTGCAAAAACCGGGTCCGTTGAGCGAAGCGGAATGGGAAAAAATGCGGCGGCATCCCATCTATGCCTACGAAATGCTCTCTCCCATCGCCTACCTGCATCCTGCGCTCGAGATTCCCTTTTACCACCATGAACGCTGGGACGGCAGCGGATATCCGCACGGCTTGAAAGGCGACCAAATTCCGCTTTCCGCGCGCCTCTTCGCCATCGTGGACGTCTGGGATGCGTTATGCAGCGACCGGCCCTACCGCAAAAAACTACCACGCGAGCAGGTCATTGAATACCTGCGGGACAACGCAGGCATCCTCTTCGACCCCAAACTGGTCGAGGTGTTCCTCTCCGTCATCGAATCCGAACAACTGTAATTTGACATGCCCCCAACCTTCGGGTATGCTTGCGTCTTGTCCGGGCAGGTCCGGCGCGGCGAAGCCTTTCGAACCCCGCCAGGATCGAAAGATAGCAACGGTAAGGAAGTGCCTTCGGGTGCCGCCGGTCGCCTGTCCGGGCATTTTTTGTTTATAGCATGCCTGTGATCGCAAATTGCGCCTTCCCCTTCTTAAAAAAGCGCATTTTGCGACCGCGCTGGGTATAATCTCCGCATGTCTTCATCGAATCTGATCAAGGTAGCCGCCGCGCTCGTCCTGGGTGCGGCGCTTGGGCTTGTATATGGTTGGGTGATTGATCCCGTTGAATACACCGATGTGCCGCCGAACATTCTCAGGGAGGACTATCGGGTTGACTACGTCCTTATGGTGGCTGAAGCCTATCGGCGCGATTTCGATGCGGAAACCGCCGCGCGCCGTCTCGCCGTGCTGGGCAGCGAATCCCCAGCGGTCATCACCGCCGCCGCATTGGACTACGCAAACCGCAATGCGTTCACGCCGGGCGAAATCCAGACCCTCCAGGGTTTGCTGACCGCCATGCAGACCTACCACCCGCAGGGGAACAGCAGCCCATGAGCCGGATTTTCCACAGCACAACCCTCCACATCATCCTCGCGCTTCTCGCCGGACTGGGAGTTGGTCTGTTTTACTCATGGCGAATCTCCCCCGTCACCTACGTGGATGCGCATCCCGCCCTGCTGCGCGCGGATTTCAAAGATCAATACCGCATCGTCATCGCCGCTTCCTATGAATCCACGCAAGACCTCGCCCGCGCCCGCGCGCGCCTCAACCTGCTTGGCGATGCCGACCCCATCGGCGAACTCAGCGCGCAGGCGCAGCGTATGCTCGCGGCGGGCGAACCGTTTGAAAAGGTTCGTCCACTCGCCCAACTCGCCACAGACTTGAAACAGGGGTTCGCCAGCAACCCCATTACCCCCACGCCGTTCCCAACCTTTAGCACGCCCGCCGCCGAATGGACGCCGACCTCCATCGAAACGCAGGAAGCGGCTGCCGAACCCGAAGCGACGTTCACCCCGCCGCCCACCGTCTTCTTCGAGCAGACACCCCTCGCTCCAGTCACGGCGGAGACCAGCGCCCCCCGCCCCACCTTCACGCCCACCCCCGGACCCGGCGCGCCATTTACCCTGGTCGGTCAGGAGGCGATATGCGAACCCGGGAAGAAACCCCTCATGCAGTTCATCCTCCAGGATTCCCGCCGGAACCAGGTGGCGGGCGTCGAGATCATCGTCACGTGGAATCAGGGCGAAGACCGCTTCTTCACCGGTTTCAAGCCCGAACTGGGAGACGGATACGCGGATTTCGTCATGCAGGCGGGGACGGTTTACAACATCCGCATCGTCAACGGCGGGTCGTTCGTTCCAGACATTGCCGCGCCGAACTGCACAGACCCAAACGGCGCGCAGTACCCCGGCGGATTGTTATTGACCTTCCAGCAGTAGCCCGCAGGATTCATCTTGCGATAGGCTCCCATAATTAACAGGCAAGAGCCTTAACACGAAGGGCGCCAATTACACAAAGGGGAAAAGAGGGCTGTTTTTTTCGGGCTTTCTCCTTCGAGACCGTCGTGTCCTTTGTGTTTACAAAGAGTCGTCACGTTAAAACGGTAGAGCCTAAAATCTTCATTGCCCTGCAACCAACGCAGGGCTTCATTCGTTATATCTCCAAGAGAAAAATCAAGGAGTAACGAATGAACGCATCCCAACCGTATGAAGAAAAACCCGGCCTGGTCACAGCCATCGCCCTGATGACCCTCGTCAGCGGCATCATCAACCTGTTTTGGGGCTTTGTCGCATCAGCCACCGTGCTTGGAACCATCGTGGGCGTGGTCTGCCTGCCCATCACCATCCTGCCGACCATCCTCGGCATATTCGAGATCATCTATGCCGCCAAACTGTTAAGCGCCCAGCCGCAGCCCGTGCAGCCTTCGCCGTCCATTGCCATCTTTGAGATTCTGACGGTTGTGTATGCAAACGTCTTCTCGCTGATCGTCGGCATCCTGACGCTGATCTTCTACAACGACCTGACGGTGAAGGATTACTTCGCCCGCCTCAACGGTAAGTCAGCCGCCGTGCCCCCGGCGGAGCCGGCTGCCTCCCTGCCGGAACCCCAGCCCGCGCCCCTGCCGGAGCCGGTCAGTCCCGAGCCGGAAGCGCCCCAAAAGCCCAAACGCACCCGAAAGGTTGCAGGCAGGTAAGCAGGAACAGCCACTCTAAAAAGTGGCTGTTTTTTTGGGGAACATAAAAGCCGCTTCTATCGTCTTCATCCGCGCCAGGTTTCATGAGCGCCGGGCTTTATCTCAACATGACCAATGTACCTTCCACTTTGCCCGGTTCTGATGTATCCTTGCACGGTATTAAATCAAAAGGAGAGACACCATGAAATTTCACCATCGTTCGTTATTTGCTTTTGTTGCCTTCATTCTTGTAGTTGGCATGGCGTGCAGCGCGCTCGGCGGGAACGAACCCACTGCCGTCCCCACCGCCCAACCTCTGCCGACCAATCCGCCATTGCCTACCAGCGCCCCCGCTCAGCCACTACCCACCCAGGAACAACAGCAACCGCCTCAACCCGTACAGAACCAGACGTTTTTCACTGAAGAATTTGATGCGCCTTTGAGCAGCAGCTGGTCAATTCTCACCGTCACCGGATCGAATGATGCAAATCCCGATAAAGTGACTGTCGAGCCGAAAAACGGAAAACTTCGCTGGGATTTCGACAGCGAATACGTGTATTACTATCTGTTCTATGAAGGCGCCTCCTACTCCGATGTGACCATCGAAGTCAGCGCAGACAACCTCGGGCGCAACAACAACTCCATCAGCCTCATTTGCCGGTACGACCCGAATGTGGGTTGGTACGAATTCAACATCGCCAACAACGGTCTATACGATATTTTGTACGGCGAAGTGACTTCAAGCGGCAGCATCGGCTACAGCCGCATCACCAACGGCGGTTCCAATGCCATCAAGCAGGGTAAGGATGTCAATGTCTACAAAATTTCCTGCGTCGGCGACAAGCTCTCCCTCACCATCAACGGGCAGGATGTGACCACAATTGACGAGAAGAAATTCGGCTTGGGTGAAGGCGGCGTGGGCGTTTCGGTTTCGTCTTTCAACGTCCTCCCGATTACCGTCGAAATGGAATATTTCAAGATCAGCGAACCGTAATACCCGGCAAAATTTTTGTTCGTCCCGAATCCCCGCAGAGTCTTTGCGGGGATTTTTTATGGACTCACCTTATGCAGTACCGCGAGATTCATCTCGCCGCCGCGGAGCAGCAAGAATCCTCTGCGAGGACAAGTTATTGCGGTATGAGTAAACTGCGTAACATCAGTTATTGTATTCATAGGGAGTGGTGCTACAATGAATCTATGGCAGCGCTCGATCTCCGTCCCTCCCCCATTGCCGGCACGTGGTACGACGATAACCCCAAAATCCTCGCCCGCCAGGTGGATTCATATCTTGCCGGGGCAAACCTGCCCGAGCTCAACGGGGAGGTCGTCGCAGTCATCGCGCCGCACGCGGGGCATCGTTACTCTGGCGCGGTCGCCGCTCACGCCTTCGCTACCCTGCGCGGACGGGAACCCGACCTCGTCGCCATCGTCTCCCCGTTTCACAACTTCGCCCCTTATCCGCTCATCACCACCAGCCACCAGGCGTACGCCACCCCGCTCGGCAGCATTCTCGTAGATCAGAAGGCGCTGGCGGAACTGCAAAATCACTTACCCATCCCCATCACGTCCGTCCGAAACGACAAGGAACACGCGCTCGAAATCGAACTGCCTTTCCTTCAACGCGCGCTCAAACATGAATTCAAACTCCTGCCCATCATGGTCCGCGCGCAGGAGCGGGAAACGGCACAAAAACTGGGAGAGGCGCTCGCACGCACGCTCGAAAACAAAAACGCCGTCTTCGTCGCTTCCACCGACCTCTCGCATTTTTACAACCAGCAGACCGCCAACCGGCTCGACCATGAAATGCTCAGGCGCATCGAATCCCTCGACCCTGAATCCGTTTTCGACGCCGAAGAGACCGGCAAAGGCTTTGCCTGCGGTCACGCCGCCGTCGCCGCGGTGATGTGGGCGGCAAAAGGGCTCGGCGCGAACAAGGTCCAAACCCTGCACTACGCCACATCCGGCGATGTCACCGGCGACCGCTCGTCGGTGGTCGGCTACGGGGCGGCTGCCATTTCGAAAACGATATAATCAAGGCATGTTTGCGCGCCTTGCCGTCAATATCCCCGCTGTCTCAGGCGTCTTCGATTATTCCATACCGACCGAACTCATCCCGCATCTCCAAACGGGCTGCCTGGTTGTGGCTCCCTTTGGCAATCAGACTGTGCAGGGTGTGGTCGTCGAACTGAGCGATTCCTCCCTCATAGCGAATCCAAAACCGATCCTTGACCTGCTCGACCCTGCACCGGTTCTGACTCCGGCGCAGATTGCCCTTGCCATGCGGATGGCGGAGACTACGCTGAATCCTCCCGCCGCCATCGTGGGCATGATGATTCCCGCCGGGTTGAGCCAGCAGGCGGATGTTTTGTATTCAGTGAGCAGTGATCAGCCGTCAGTGAGCAGTGATCAGTTATCAGTGACGCCGGTTCAAAAGCGGTTGTTGAATTTATTGAGGGAACGCGGTCCCCTGCGCGGCAGACAGATTGACAGCCACTTCGCCAAAGTGGACTGGCGCAAGACCGCCAACTTCCTCGTCAAAAAAGGTGTGCTCGCGGCGAGGAACGTTCTGCCCCCGCCCCGGGTGAGACCAAAGCACATTCGCGTTGCCCAGCTCGCAGTCACGCCGGAAGCGGCGGAAGCGGAGATGGACTCGCTCGGCTCCACAAAGCAGACTCTGGCGCGCCGTCGAGCCGCACTGCGATTCCTCATCCAACAGCCGGAACCGGTCAACCTCTCTTGGATCTACGCCCAGACCGGGTGTAACCTTGCCGATTTACAGGAACTGGAAGAACGCGGTTTGATTCGCCTGTTCGAAAACGAAATCTTCCGCGATCCGTTGGAGAGGATAGAGAATAGGGAATTAGAAAATGGGGGGCAGTTTGTCCTTTCTGCGGAGCAGAATTTTGCGCTGGAGCAAATTGTCAATTCGATTAAGAATCATCCAATCTCTAATCTCGAATATCTGCTTTACGGCGTGACCGGCTCGGGCAAGACGGAGATTTATCTGCGCGCGGCGGAGGAGGTCATCCGGCAGAGCAGGCAGGCGATCATCCTCGTGCCCGAGATCGCGCTCACACCGCAGGCGGTGCGCCGGTTTTTGGCGCGCTTCCCCGGACAGGTGGGGCTGGTGCATTCAAAACTCTCCGAGGGCGAACGGTATGATACCTGGCGGCGCGCGCGGAATGGGAAATTGAACGTCATCATCGGGGCGCGTTCGGCTTTGTTTTCGCCCCTGCCAAACGTCGGCTTGATCGTGGTGGACGAGTGCCACGACGGTTCGTATTATCAATCCGAACCGCCCTGTTACAACGCCGTGACTGCCGCGCAGGAATACGCCCGGCTGTGCGGCGCGGTGTGTGTGCTCGGTTCGGCGACTCCAACGGTGGAACAACGCTACCATGCCGAGCAAAAGCGCATCCGAAAGCTGGAACTCCCCAGCCGCGTAACGGATTCGCTCCTGCCGCCCGTTCATACAGTGGATATGCGCGAGGAGTTGAAGAGCGGAAACCGCGGCATGTTCTCGCGCATTCTGGCGGAATCGCTGGCGGAGGTGATTTCGCGCGGCGAGCAGGCAATCTTGTTCCTGAACCGGCGCGGCACAGCCACATACATCTTCTGCCGCGATTGCGGCTCGACGCTGAAATGCCCGAATTGCGAAACGCCGTTGACTTTGCATGTCGCAAGTCAAAAGTCAAAGGTCAGCGACTTGAGCCCTGAGACCTTTGAGTTGTTATGTCATCGCTGTGGATACACGCGGCACAAGCCAAAGACCTGCCCCAGCTGCGGGAGCAATCAAATTCGGGAATACGGACTGGGGAGCGAGCGGGTGGAGGCGGAGGTGAGAGCCATGTTCCCCCAGGCGCGGACCTTGCGCTGGGATTGGGACACGACCCGCCAGAAGGACGCGCACGAGATCATCCTCGCCCATTTTGCAAATCACCAGGCGGATGTTTTGGTCGGCACGCAAATGCTGGCGAAGGGGCTCGATCTGCCCCTGGTCACATTGGTCGGTATTGTGCTGGCGGATGTAGGGCTGAACCTGCCCGATCCGTTTGCAAACGAAAAAGTCTTTCAAACGCTGACACAGGTGGCAGGGCGGGCGGGGCGCTCGGCGCGCGGCGGCAGGGTCGTCATGCAGACGTTCACTCCCGATCATTACGCCCTTCAATTTGCGGCGAAGCACGATGTGGATGGGTTTTACGAACGCGAACTGGAATACCGCCGCCGTTTGGGGTATCCGCCGTTTGCAAGGCTGGCGCGGCTGGAATACCGGAACCAGGACCCGCTCAAGGCGGAGGCGGAAGCCCAAAAAATGGCGGAGGGGCTCAAGGTCCGGTTGGAGGCGGAGGTCCGCCGCCAGACCGAGTTGATCGGTCCCGTTCCCTGTTTCTTCGCAAAGGAGAACGGCGAGTATCGCTGGCAGGTCATCCTGCGCGGACCCGACCCCGCATCCATTTTGAACGGCATGCGGCTTAGCGATTGGCGGCTCGAAGTTGACCCGATAAGTTTGCTATAATCGAACTACAAAAAAGGAGAGTGCAATATGCAAAGTTTTTCACGCGGTTGGACCTTTCTGAAACAAGCCTGGAGCATGGCGTTCAAGGATAAGGACCTGCTCAAGCCGTCTTTGTACGCGCTGGTGGTGGGGATGGTCGTCTCGGTGGCTGGGATCATTCCCATCATTGGGGCGGCTTTTCTTTTTGGCGATTCGCAATTTGGAAATATTATTCTTTTCATTCTGGGCGCGGTCCTGGTTTTCGTCCAATTCGTGGTGACATACGTCTTTTCCGCGATGACGGTTTACCTGATCTTTGGCTATCTCTCCGAAGGCGATGGGCGCATGGATAAAGCCTGGGCAATCGTGCGCCGCGACTTCTTCGACATTCTGACTCTGGCGGCGGCTTCGACGGTTGTAAATTTGATTCGCAATGCGGCGCAGCGCAACCGCCGGGGCGGCATGGCGGCGGGTCTCGCCCGGCAGGCGGCGGGATTGCTGGAGACGTTGTGGACGGAGGCTTCGTATCTCGTCCTGCCTGCGATGGTGATTGACGATTTGAACCTCAAGGATGGTTTGCAGCGCATCTGGAAGATTACGAAGGAGAACCTGCTCCTGATCGGAATCAGCACCGTGGGCGTACGCTTCGTCACCGGACTGATCGGCTTTGTCTTCGGGCTGACGGGTTTTATCATCGCCTTTGCCATTGGTGGCGGGCTGGCGTATCTCTCCGGCGGTCAGGCGGCGATCTCCATCATCGGCATTGCCATCGGCGCTTTGATCTTCTTCACGTTCGTGATGGTGGCGAGCGTGTTCAGTTCGTACACCAGTACGGCGTATCACACCTGCCTGTACATTTGGGCGCGCGACGCCGAGAAAGCCGTTGTGGAAGGCAGGGAAGTTTCGCAGGTGCGCGCTCCCGCTCCGCTGGCGGCGGTTCTGGCTCAGTAACATTCCAGACCCTGGGTTTTGCTGCTCGTGTGGGCTTTCGCCGCCGGGCGCACAGAGCCCGCAGAGCATTCTGACTGACATCTCTGCGCCTGTGCCGCTGCCCTGGGTCTTTTTGATACAATAGACGCATGAAACCCGAACCGCGCCGCCGCGAATTAGTCTCCTGGGAGGAATTGGACAAACTGATTGACCACCTGATTCCCCAGTTCCGCCGCGAGTTTACCGCGATGGTCATGATTACGCGCGGGGGCATCATCCCCGGCGGGATGCTGGCGGAAGCGATGAACATCACGCACATCCTCACCGCCGCTGTGGATTTTCCGGCGCAGATGCAGCATGAAAAAACCGCCGCCTTCATGGCCTGGCCCGAATTCATCCAATTCCCCGCCGACGATAAACTGCGCGGACGCCCGACCCTGATCGTAGACGATGTGTGGGGATCGGGACGAACCATCACGGCTGTCAAGAACCGCGTTTCGGCGGCGGGCGGCTTTCCCGAAACCTGTGTCCTGCATTTCAACCCGTACCGCAATCTGTTTGGGAGCGTCCGCCCGGATTATTATTCGGCGATCACCGACGCTTTTATCGTCTACCCCTGGGAGATTGACCGGGGCGCCGACCGGGTGATTCTGGGTCAGATCTAAAACCGCCAATGAAATTAATCGAAACCACGTTCAAACAAAAGATTGCGGCGCTGAAGGAAAATGAATACTTCGACGACCTTTCCGATTCACTGTTGAAGGAAATTGCCGGGCATACCCACCTGCGGGAATACCAGCGCGGGGATGTCATGTTTTGGGAGGGCGACGCCTGCGACGGGCTGTTCATCGTCGAACGCGGCAGCGCCAAGATCTTCCGCCTCTCGCCGCACGGACGGCAGTACATCGTGCGCATTTTGCAGGAGAAGGATACGTTCGCCGAAGTGCCCGCCTTCGATGAAGGCACGAACCCGGTCAACGTGGAGGCGCTGGAAACCTGCCGCGTGTGGGTCATCAGCAAGGACAAACTGCACGAACTGGTGATGGCGCATCCCATGTTTGCCCAAAAGGTGCTGGCGAATTTCGGCAGGATGCTGCGCGGCATGGTGCGGATGGTGAGCGAGATGGCGTTCTACCAGGTGACCCACCGCCTGGCGCGCTTGATTGCGGAACTGCCCCAGGATAAATCTGCGCCGCATTGGACGCAGGAACAACTGGCGGCGCGGCTGGGAACCGTGCGGGAGGTGGTGGCGCGCTCCATGAAGGAATTGGAACGCAGCGGGGCAATCAAAGTCGAAGACCGCCGCATCCTGATCGCGGACAAGGACGTTTTCAACCAGTGGGCGCAGAATTAAGTAGTCGGTCGAAATAAATTTTACAAAAACATGCTCTCGGCGGCGGGGCTTGAGCGGGAATTTGTTATCCAAACTCAAGTTGCCACCTTCCAATAGATTTTCTAGGTTCCCCGCCCAAAGCCCTCACCCTGCCCTCTCCCATCGGGAGAGGGGGAAGTCATCCCAGAAGACCTGCCCTCTCCCATCGGGAGAGGGGGAAGTCATCCCAGAAGATATAACCTTGTTTGGGGTGAGGGAAGCCGCTTGAAACCAAGGCAGCAACTCGGGTTATCTAATGACTTACGACCGACCACTTAGCGCAGCTCCTATTCACGAAAAAGCCGGCCCTTTGAACAGGGTCGGCTTTTTCGTTTGGCAGCCGGTCAAAATCCATCCGCCGGCGGTCGTTCTTTAAGTCTGATGCGGGGCTTGTTTTATTCAAGCATCTCGAAGTTCGAAACCTGCAGGGATAACTCATCGTCAACGGCTTCCTTGATGCGGTCAATGGCAATGCTGACGGGGAAACCAAACAGGGGGTCATACGTCACGAGCACCTCGTCCGCCTCGCCGTTCAACTCCGCTTCCAGTTCAAGAAAGAGGCGGTCCATCGTCGAATACAACCGATACGTTTCGTAAGCCGGGTCCGCCGGGTCAATGGGGGTCCCGTCGAAGCGCGTCATGGATACGACTTCGCCATCCTTAACCTCGATGGTCAGGGGCATATCTTCGGCAAACGGGCAGAAACAACCGATGAACAATTGATACCGATAATGGGAAATGGACGCGTCCCGCCATTTGGCGATATTCTCGTCGAATTCCGATTGCGGCACAGCCGAACAAGCCGCAAGGGTCAATGCAAGTATGAGATAAAGAAATTTTTTCATGTCTTCTCCTTGCGGGGAAGGACGACGCGCGCCTCGTGAATGTTCCCTGAAAACAAAATTCCCCGCCCTGCAAGGCGGGGAATTGGGCTGCAATTCGGTTACTGGTTTGTCTCAGCGTAATAGGTGTCTGTGATCAACAGGGATGGGTCGTTGACGGACTGCGCCGCCAGCATCTGGGCTTCGCGCGCCAGGTTCGCAGACTTGGCGAGCACGGCGAGCGCATACTCAGGGTTGTGGAAACCGGTGGAGTTCTCGGCGGAGATGAAGTCCCACATGAACTGCGCTTCGCGGTGCAGTTTGCGCGCCTGATCGAGCAGTTCCGCATCCGCATCCGGGTTTGCCGCCGCCAGTTTGATGGCATGGATGGCATCGAGGATGGCGTCTTCGGTGGCGATCTTGGTCTCGGCAACCTGCTCCTGGATGGTGGCGACACGTCCCACCACATACTCGGTATCGGTGTGACATTGTCCGCAGGCTTCCTCGGGGTTCAACAGCGGACTGTGGACATCGTGCGAAGAATACTTGCTCGCGCCATCGCGCACGTAAGGCATGTGGCAGTCGGCGCAGGCAACGCCCGCTTCGGAGTGTGTGCTGCCGGCGGTAAAGAACTCATATTCGGGGTGCTGGGCTTTGAGCATGGGACTGTCGGTTTCGGGATATGCCCAGTCTTTGAACCCGGCTTCTTCGTAGTAGGCGATGATCTCTTCCACCTTCGTGCCGTTATCCCAGGGGAAGGTCAGGTATTTGCCGTCGCCTTTGAAGTAATATTCCACATGGCAGTTCGCGCAAACGACCGTCCGCATCTCCTGGCGCGAGAAGGTCGTCCAATCCTTGCCCTGGCGTTCGAGCGCTTCTTCCAGCGCAGGGTTGGTGACGATCAGGCGCATCGTGCCGGCTTCGTGGCAGTTGGCGCAGCCGATGGGGTTTTCGATGTTGGGCGTCATTTCGTTGAAC
Source organism: Chloroflexota bacterium (assembly GCA_024434165.1). GTDB lineage: Bacteria > Chloroflexota > Anaerolineae > Anaerolineales > Villigracilaceae > Villigracilis. Next base: position 34,591 of record QMIW01000050.1, read on the forward strand.
GACATCGCATCGTAGGCTTCCATGCCCAGTTCCTTCCACAAACCCGGGTTGTCGGAGGATTTGCAGGAATAGCAGGTGGCGGGCGTGCGCTTGGGATCGGAATCATCCAGGTTCAGGCGCTTGGTGGCGCGCACATCCTCCAGCGCGTTGGCGTGACCGCGGTCATCGTTGTAATCCTTGCTGAAGGGATACCCCGCAAACAGAATGACCTGGCGCGGGTCGCGCTCGAGCCACGAGAACGCGGACGAACCGCCGTACGTGGTATCCACGTTGTTGGTCTTTGTTTTCATGAACGTATCGTACTGGTTGGGGAAATTCACCGCCCACCTGGATGAGTCGGGTTCCATTTCCGCAATTTCCACCAGCGGCTGGACGGTACGTTGTTCCACCGGCTGGTTTTGCATGTACACCAGCACACCCACCAGCACGGCGGCAAGCACGATCACCAATCCAGCAAGAATGAGGGTTGTATAGTTTTTCATGAACATTCTCCTTACTTGGTCGGATAAAGATACGAATCCTGATACGGGGAGCCGGAACCGCCGCGCTGCCCATGCGCCGTATCGCGGTGACATTCCCAGCAGTATCGGTCGAACGGCTGCTCCCCCATCATGACGGTTTCCACGGTATCTTCGTGGCAGTGGATGCAGTTCTTCTGCACGATGTCCCTGGTCTGCTTGTTGGCGCGGATCATAACCGGGATGTTCCCCGTCACGAAAGCATAGGTATCCTTTGCGCCCTGCCGCCCCTTCTCAAGGTAATACACGACAAAATTATCGTGAGGCAGGTGGCAGTCGGTGCATTTCGCAAACTTGGAATGTCCTCCGTGATACCAGTTTTCATATTGCGAATCCATCGCGTGGCAGTTGGCGCACGTCTCCGGCGCATCCCCGCCGTACGCGGCGGCATCAGACACCAGCGCGAAGTATCCCAAGGCAATGACCGCAGCCGCAATGGCAATGATAGGAAGTTTAGACATGGATTAACCTCGCATTAATTTACCTGCCTCGAATATAGCAAAAGATTTGGAATTTGCTTGTAACTTTTATCACAAAAAGAACGGAATATCAACACTTCGTTTATGGATAAATTTACTATAAGTTATCCGATTTCGGAACTGACTTTCATCACATCTTGGGGAAAATTCCGCCTCCTCCCAACGGGACAGCTGCTCTGCCCCATCGAGTTTATCCTCCCGACTTTCAAAATGCGGCTTTATAATCGAAAAAACTTATCCCGGAGGAAAATCCCTTGATGACTTTGGAAAATTACCTGGCGGAGGCGGGCGCCCTCGCCAGCCTGGCGGGCATCCTGGCAGGCTTTTCGCTGACAGCAGTCGTTCAATTCCTGACGGCAGGCGGCAACAAAGGCAGGCTCGAAACTGCCGAAATTATCATCTTTTCCGCCGCATCGGTGATGTTTTTATATTCGCTGATCGTCGCCGTCCTGACCTTTGCCGCCGCCGCGGAGTTGAACCGCATCCCAATCGAATTGGAGAACCTGAACATCGTCGCGTTTCTGATTCTGTGCGCCGCAATCTACGTTTTTCTGGCGGGCATCGGCGTGGCGGGATGGCTGCGGTCCAAAATTGCGGGGGCGCTGACCACGGTCTTTGCAATCATCTCCATGTGCATGGTCTCATACGCGCTGTTTGCGGTCCTGGCGGTTTTCGGATAAATCACGAATGTCGGGCAGTTTATCGTACTGCAACACTATGAAGTTTAAAAATTTATTTGGGCAGCCAGTATCGCAAAATAAATTTTGCGCGCGGGCATTTCGCCAAAAATGCGAGGGCAACATGAATGTTGCGGTATTGCCCATCGCAAGATGAATCTCCCCGGCGCTGCCCGCCAGAGCAAGTGTGCGGTACTCCATTGTCAGAATAATTTGGAAATGTACAAAATATCCCGCCGGTTTTTCCGCCCGGCGGGATCAAAAAAGGAGAATGCGCCGGCAAAGCGCGGATTCCTACGGCATCGTATTGTGACCGTCCATGCCGGAGCCGCCCATGTCGGCGGCGTCCTGTACGGGGATCGTCAACGTAACATCCTCATGGGTTTGGAAATGCAGCGTGAGGGTGATTTCGCCGCCCGCTTTCAGTTCCCTTTTCAAGCCGATCAGCATCACATGATAACTGCCGGGTTTGAGTTCGAGTTCCGTCCCGGCGGGCAGGTCAATTTTCTCCTGCTTCATCATCTGCATGGTGCCGTCCGCGCCCGTCTGGCTCAGGTGGATTTCCACCGCGTTCGCCGCATCCGATGAGGCGCCTACAAGGGCGTCGTCGGCGCCGGTGTAATTGCCGATCAGCATGTAGGCGGCGCTGTTACCGTCCATCATCCCAGCCCGCGCCCAGTATTCCGTAACCTGCATTCCCTCCCCGCCAGCCGCCGAGCCGCAGGCGGCTAACAAAAACATCCCCACCAATCCAATCATCAACGCTTTCTTCATATCTCTGATTCCTTTGTGATTTGAAAATTCCTGAAACACGCGCTCACTTCGGCGCGTGCATCATGCTTTTTAAGTGTGCAAGCGCTTCCTCCATGCCCGCCAGCGTTCCGCCAAACCCCATTTGAAACTTCCTGGCATCCTGGCGGGATGCGAAACTCAGGACGCTCGGCACACAGCACACCCTGATTTCGCTCCCCAGCAGGTAGAACGCCTGGTTCGCGCTGACCATGTGTCCGTGCAAAAAATCCGCGGTCAGCGATTGCCAGGCTGTTTCCGCCCGGCTTTGAATCATCAGCCCGCAGTGGGCGCAGCAGGCGCGTTTCTCTTCTCCGTTCTCAAACTTCACAAGGAAGATAGTCCGCTCCGCCGATGGTTTGCCGCACATGGCGCACGCATACCCGCCCAAAGGATGCGGTGGTTCTGCCAGCACCGCGCCGCCATGCCGTTTTTGGATATGCCCCGCCTCTTCGAGTTTCTTCAAATCCCGATGGATGGTCATGTTCGAGACGCCAAACGCCTCCACCAGTTCTTGAATGGTGGCTCTGCCGTGCGCTTGCAGGTATTCGAGGAGTTTCTTTTCGCGGTCGAGTGAAGAAGCGGTCATTGTTATATTAACCCGAGTTGCTGCCTTGGTTTCAAGAGGCTTCCCTCACCCCAAACAAGGTTATATCTTCTGGGATGACCTCCCCCTCTCCCGATGGGAGAGGGCAGGGTGAGGGCTTTGGGCGGGGAACCTAGAAAATCTATTGGAAGGCGGCAACTTGAGTTATATTATGTTATCTTTCTCAGGAATTGCCCCAATATAACAAGTGAGGTTGGATGGAAGCAAGGACTTTTGTCACATTTTTGTGTGGTACATCCGCCCCCGCCAACTCACTCCCTGCCCCGAAATCACCTTCCACGCAGAAGTGAGCATCATGGCGGCAAACACGCCCGCGCCAAGAGGCGTGGTGAAGGCGTACCAGCCTGAGATCTGCATTCCTCTCGCAACCGCCACACGGACGAGAACCAGGTACCCCCACACCACCAACGCCTCCAAAATGACCAGCCCAGCCATCCAGCCGCCGCCATCAAGAAGCCAACTCACGCCCAAGAGGGGCCAGACCGGCAGGAACAACGCCGCGATCAATGCCAGCGTTGCGCCGAATGCGCCCAGGAGCAGCAGCGATGGATGGTCGCGCAAGCCGAGGTAGATGTTTTTCGTCCAGCCTTCCCACATGGCAGCAAGCGACGTGTACATGCGCGTGCTGACCACCTGCATCCCATCTGCGACCACGAGACGGCGACCGCTCCACTTGACCCGCTCGGCAAGGGCTTTGTCCTCCACGATCCGGTCCTTGATGCTTTCATGCCCGCCGATTGCATCGTAGACTCTGCGCTTGATGAAGATGAACTGACCGTTGGCAACCGCATCGCGCCGCTTTGGGTCGTTGACCTTGCGCGGGGAAAAGCCGACGGAGAGCGCGGTCATCACGAGCGGCATGACCGTCCGCTCCCAGAATGAGCCGAGGATTTGGCGCGTCATGACCGTGAACAGGTCTGCTCCCGTTTCGACGGCTTTGGCATACACCGACGAGAGCGCGTTCGGCGCGAGGAAGGTGTCTGCATCCACGAAACACAGCCACTCGCCGCGGGCGGCGCTCACAGCCTGGTACAAGGCATGGGGCTTTCCAGCCCAGCCTTCGGGCAGGTCTGATCCGCTGATTGGGAGGAGACGAGAGTCGCGGGACGCGATATCCCTCAATAGAGTCAGAGTCCCATCGGTGGAGCGGTCATCCAGAACAATGACTTCGAAATGCGGGTAATCCTGTTTCAATACCGCTTCGACGCATCTGCGGATGTTGGTCTCTTCATTTCGAGCCGGGATGCACACCGAAACCAGCGGCGCGGATGCGGGCGACGGCGCAGGCGCGGCGACGACATCGAGATGATATTGGCTGTGAATCCAGTGGATGATAACAAGACCGAGGAGGAATAGAATAGTGGAGAGGATGAGATATAACATGTCAAAAGTCGCAGGTCAAAAGTTGCAGGTCAAAGGTCGCAAGCCCGACTTTTGACCTGCGACCATTTTAAATGACCCGCACTGAACTCCCCCGCTCGGTCTTCTCGATTTCGATTCGATTTGGGAAGGCATCCTTGAGTTCGTCGAGGTGGGTGATGATGAAGATTTTTGCGAAATCGTTTTTGACGGCGTTGATGGCTTCGACCAGGCGCTGGCGTCCGAACGCATCCTGCGAGCCGAAACCTTCGTCAATGACGAGGGTTTGCAGGCGCGCGCCCTTGCGCTGGGCAAGGATTTCGGAGAGCGCGAGCCGGATGGCAAAGTTGACGCGGAAGGCTTCGCCGCCGGAATACATTTCGTAAGCGCGCATGCCGGAGGAATCGCTGATCTGAATATCGAGCGTCTCCTTGAGGTCTTCGCGTTTTTTGTCCTTGTATTCCGCCTGCGTGACGAAGCGAATGGACATCTGCCCGTCGCTCAGGCGTTCGAGCAAATCGTTGGCTTTCTGCTCGATCTGCGGCAGTGCCTGCTCGATGAGCAGCGCCGGGACGCCATCCCTGCCAAAGGCGCGCTCGAGGGTCTTGTGCCGCAGGATGTTCTGGTTGAGTTCCTCGCGCTGCGCCTGGTAGTTCGTTTTGCGGGCGCGCAGGGCGGCGAGCACTTCCACACGCTGGCGCGCTGCCCCCGCCTCATCGCGGGCTCGGTTCTCCTCCTCGCGCAGCGCAAACAATTGACGTTCGGCTTCTTCAAGGTTCGGCGCGCCGGATTCGGACTCGGCTAACTTTGCCGAGGCTTCGGCGAACAGTTTCTCACTCTCGCTGACCTCCTCCTGCTTCTTATCCCTTTCCGCTTCCAATTCTTTGATTTCTTTCTCGATGCGCTTGCTCACCTCGCGCGCCGACTCCAACTTGCGGTGGTCTTCCTCGACCTCGCGCAGTTCGAATTCCTCCCTGCGTTTGGCTTCGTGCGCCGAAATATCGTAGCCGAGTTTGGAAAGTTCCTTATCCAGTTTTGCCAGTTCCCTCCTGGCTTCGCCTGCAAACTTTTCGCTTGCCAGGATCTTTTCGATCTCCTTCAACCGCTTTGCGCCGGTCTTCTCCCATTCCTTGTTTTGCGCCCGAATCGATTCCAACTGCAAGGTCAACTGTGATATGAAATTGGAAAAGCGCAGGCGTTCATCCTCCGCGCCTGCCAGCTTCGCAGCCCGCAGTTCCCAGTCTGCAGCCCAGTCCTCGATTTCCTCGATCTCTTTTTTATTCGCTCGAAACGCATCGCCCTTCTCTTTGCCTGCGGCTTCCAATTGCTTCAACGTGGACTTGCGATGGCTCTCGCTCAGGGGCTGTCCGCACAGGGGACATTCCGCGCCCTCGGCGACCCTCAACGCATCAATGCGTCCCTTGAGTTCCTCCATCTCCCGGCGCAGCGACTCGTTCTCCGCCTTCAACGCCGCCTGGCGTTCGCGCACCTCATTGCGTTTGACTTCCAACTCAGCCCTTTCCCTGATTTTGGCTTCAGCCGCTTTCAAAGACTCCTGCGCCGAGCCCGCCTGCTTTTCCAAATCACCCACCGACGCCAACTGATCGCTGATCACTATCCACTGTTTCCTAAGTTCCTCCCCCTCCTGCTCCAGCCGCGCCCTCTCCACCTCGATCTCGCTCAACAACGGCTGGCGCTTTTCGTTCTGTGCATGGAAGCGAACCGCCGTCTTCTCCCATTCTTCCAATTCAGCCCGCGCCTTTTGCCATGCCTTGTATCCCGCCTCGATTTCCTTCGCGCGGCTCACCAGGTCGGCGTATTCCGCCCGTTCGGATTGTTTCTCCGCGATTTTCCTTTCGATGTTTGCCAGCGCATCCTGCGACTTTTGCAGCTGCGCCTGATATGCGGAGACGACCTTGCGCTGTTCGTCGAGAAGCGCCGCGTTCCTGCGGATATTTTCCAGCGCGGATTCCTGCGCCTCTCTCGCCGCCGACAGCTGTTTCAACGTCCCCTCGCGTTCTTCCAGCCGGCGCCTGCGCTCGTCCTCCTCGGAGAGTTCCGCGTCAATCTCCGCGATGCGTCCGTCAATTTCGTCGGCGTCGCGTTCGAGCGCCTTGCGCCTCTCCGCCGTGCGCTCCTTGTACGCATCCCAAATCTCCAAACCCAGGATGGAACTCAGCACGGCTTTGCGTTCGCCGGCTTTCTTCTGCGTGAACTGGTCTGCCTTGCCCTGCAAAAAGAAGGATGCGTTGACAAAGGTCTCGTAATCCAACTGCAGGGTCTGTTCGATGCGCGCCTGCGTCTCGCGCGTGGTCTTCTCCGTCAGCGGACGCCAGCGTCCAGCACCCAGCGTCTGCCGTCCACCATCCAAAACTTGAAATTCCAGCACCGTGCTTTTGTTGCGCGGCAGCGTCCTTTGCACTCGATAGGTATTGCCTTCGTAGTCGAAGGTCAACGCCACCTCTGCGGCTCTGACATCCTGACTCAGGTTGATCACATCCGCGCCTTTGCCGCGCGCCTCACCGAACAACGCCCACGTAAACGCATCCAGCAGCGAAGATTTCCCCGCGCCGTTATGACCGGAAATGCAGGCGAGGTCGAGCGCAGCGAAATCCAACTCAACCGGGTCGCGGTACGAAAGAAAACCGGAGATGCGTAAGCGAAGTGGAATCATCGAAGGCTGCCCAATCTCATGGATTATAATCGAACCATTATGCTGGATGCCGACACCCCCCGCACACGACGCCGACTGAGATTGCTTGCGGTCATCGTCGCCACCATCCCTTGTTATTGTATGGGGCTTATTTTTCTCTCCTTTGCTCCCGATTCACGCGCGACCCCCACCCCAACCCCCACGATCACCGGAACGGTCACGCCCGCCACCCCCACCGTGAGCGGGACGCCGGTGGTATTGACCGGGACCATCACGCCAACGTTCACCTCAACCTCCACACCAACTTCAACGCCCACATCCACCATCACATTGACGCCCTTCCAACCGAGCACAAACACGCCAACCTTTACGGTCACGCCGTCCGTCACGCCAAGCCCCACGCCGACCAGCACGTTTACCCCTTCGGTCACACCGTCCATCACGCCCACGAACACGCCGGTCACGCCAACGTCCACTCCCACCGATACCCCCACACCCATCACACCCTCTCCAACCGCGTTCGGCGGCGGATAACGACTTTATGAGCGACATCCTTCCCTTTCTCAAATCCCTGATTTCCGCTGCCGGGGTTTCCGGTCACGAAGCGCCCGCAGCGAATCTCATCAAACAAAAATGGACGCCGCTGGTGGATGAAATCTCCGAGGGCAGGCTCGGTTCGATTCACGGACTGAAAAAGGGCTCCGCCAAAAAAGCCCCGCGCCCCTCGGTGCTGGTCGCCGCCCACATGGACGCCATCGGCTTGATGGTCTACCGCATCGTGGACGGCTTCCTCTACATCACCAATATCGGCGGGATTGATCCGCGCGTCCTGCCCGGGACGCCGGTCATCGTCCACGCCAGCGGAAGCGGGGAAGACCTTTACGGCGTGATCGCCATGCCGCCCGCCAACCTGCTGCCCGAGGGCGAGGGCGGAGGCGTCGTCGCCTTGAAATATCTCCTGGTGGATACGGGACTCGCTCCCGGCGAAGTCTCGAAGCGGGTCAGGGTCGGGGATCGAATCTCTTTCGGAACAGAACCAGCCGAAATGTCCGGCGGATGCGTAAGCGGGCACACACTGGATAACCGCGCCTCCGTCGCTGCGCTCACCATCTGCCTCGAAGCGCTGCAATCCAAATCCCACGTGTGGGATGTATGGGCGCTGGCTTCGGCGCAGGAGGAAACCACGCTCGGCGGCGCGCAAACTTCCACGTTTCAAATCCGTCCCGCCATCGCCATCGCCGTGGATATGACCTTCGGCAAGGGCGCAGGTGCGGACGGTTACCAGACCTTCCCGATCGGCAAAGGCGTGACGCTCGGCATCGGACCGAGCGTGCATCCGTTTTTGTACAAGCGTTTCAAGGAAGTCGCGGAGCGCGTCGAAATCCCCGTTGCAGACGACCTGATGCCCGAATATTCCTCCACCGACGCGGACGCAATGCAGCTCATTGCGGAGGGCATTCCCACGATGGTGGTGAGCATCCCGCAAAGATACATGCACACCGCGGTGGAACTGGTGGCGGTCAAGGATATTCAGCGCGCCGGACGTTTGCTGGCTGAGTTCATCGTTTCGCTCGAAGCGGACTTCATGGAAAAGATCGTTTGGGAATGACGTCACTGCTTCGCCGCCGGTTCACACCCCTCGTAATAACATAAATCGAGAATAACATGCTCTCCATCGGACAAGCGCAAATCAAACTGCTCGAAAAATTATGCAACGCCATGGCGGTCTCGGGCGACGAGGGCGAAGTGCGCCGCATCGTTCTGGAGGAGGTCAAGCCCTACGCCGATGAAGTGAAAGTGGATGCGCTCGGCAGCGTGCTGGCGCGCAGGCGCGGAACGGGCAAAAAGCCGCTGCGCGTCCTGCTGGACGCACACATGGACGAAGTCGGCTTCATGATCGTGCGCGACGACGGCGACGGCTTTTACCAGTTTGCCACCGTCGGCGGAATTGACGCGCGTCACCTCGTCGGCAAGCAAGTCATTGTGGGGAAAGACCACGCCATCGGCGTGATCGGCGCGAAACCCATCCACCTCACCACGCCCGATGAGCGCAAACACACCATAGCCGTGGAGGCGATGCGGATTGACCTGGGACCCGAGGGCAAAGCCAAAGCCGGCGACCGCGCCACATTTGCCGCGAAGTTCAGGCGCGTCGGTCCGTCCGTCATGTCCAAAGCCATTGACGACCGCATCGGCGTTGCCATTCTGATCGAACTGCTCAAAAATGCGCCGGAAAACGTGGATTTGTGCCTGTCGTTCAGCGTGCAGGAGGAGATCGGTCTGCGCGGCGCGACGGTGGCGGGTCATTATTTCAATCCCGACCTCGCCATCGCCGTTGACTCCACGCCCGCCCGCGACCTGCCCGATTACGAAGGCAGGGAAAATTACACCTACAACACCAAACTCGGTCTGGGTCCCGCCATTTACACGGCGCACGCGCCCATCATCAGCGATATGCGGCTGGTGAAATTCCTCGAAGAGACGGCTGTCAAAAACAGAATCCCATACCAGTTCCGCCAGCCAGGCGGCGGGGGGACGGATGCAGGCGCGCTTCAACAGGCGCGCGCCGGTGTGCCGGTGGTCTCGGTCTCCGTGCCGCACCGCTACACCCATTCCCCCATCAGCGTTGCGCGGGTGGAGGATTGGAAGAATACGTTGAATTTGTTGCACGTTGCATTGCAGGAAATGACGCCTGCGCTGTTGAAGAGGTAGAGAAGTAAAATAAGTACACAGGTACACAAGTAAACAAGTGTTTACCTGTTTACGTGTCTAGTTGTGTACATATACACTTGATTCCTTTGAATAACACACACATTATGAACGGTCTCATTGCCCTGCTCGGTTCCGGCGAATACCTGCCCGTGATGGATGAGGTGGATTCATACCTGCTCGCCCATTGCGGCGCGGAAGGACGCAAGCCGCGCGTGGTCTGCCTGCCGACGGCGGCGGGACAGGAGGGCGATGCGAGCGTGAACCGTTGGATGAAGATGGGCGTGGAGCACTTCACCCGCCTCGGCGCCGACGTTCAGGCTGTTCCTGTCATAGACAGAGTTTCCGCCAACGATTTGAACCACGCCATGACGCTCGAAGAAGCGGATGTCATCTACTTCTCCGGCGGGAATCCGATGTATCTCTACCAAACGTTGAAGGACAGCCTGGTATGGCGGTCCGCGCAAAAGGTCTGGGAACGAGGCGGGGTGTATGCAGGCTGCTCCGCAGGCGCGATGATCCTCGGGCGCGAAGTGCCGGATTTCCGCATGTTGGGGACGCGTTCCATCCCGGTCTTCGGCGTGATTCCCGCCGCCGCCATCATCCCGCATTTCGATGCAATCCCCATTTTCTGGAAGCCCCTCATCGGCACCACGCGCAAACGCCTGCGAAACGGCGAGACGATGCTCGGCATTGACGAGAATACCGCCGTCATCGGCAGGCTCGACGAAGCGTGGACGGTGATGGGGCAATCCAAAGCGCACGTGTTTACGAAGGAAGAAAGCCGCAGTTACGCCGCCGGTGAAAAATTTTCGCTAGGAAAATGAACATGAAACAATTGCTGAAGACGCTCACAGAGACATCCGCGCCCTCAGGCTATGAGGACGCAGTCCGCAAGGTGATTTTGAAGGAAGTCAAGCCGCTCGCCGATGAAGTAAAAGTGGATGCGCTGGGCAACCTGATCGTGCGCAGGAAACCCGCCGCAGGCGCGAAGAACCCCAAACGCATCATGCTCGCCGCACACATGGACGAGATCGGCGTGATCGCCAGCCACATTGACCGGAAAGGTTTCGTGCGGTTTACCAACATCGGCGGGACCTTCGGCAGGTACACGCTGGGGGCGCGCATCCGTTTCATGAACGGCGTGACCGGTGTGGTGGGATACGACCGGCTCGAACAGGTGGACCAGGCTCCCGCCATGAACAAGATGTATATTGACGTGGGCGCAACCCGCAGGGAGAATTGCCCGGTCAGGGTGGGCGACGCGGGCGCATTCGAGCGTTCATACATCGAAATGGGAGACCGCATCGTCGCCAAGTCGCTGGATGACCGCGCAGGCGTGCTGGTACTGATCGAAACGCTGCGCGCGATGAAGTCCGCGCCCAACGACCTGTATTTTGTGTTCACCACACAGGAGGAGGTCGGCGTGCGCGGGGCAGGGACCGCCGCCTATGGCATTGATCCTGAAATCGGCATCGCTGTTGACGTGACCGGTACGGGCGATACCCCCGCTTCGTTGAAAATGACGATGGAACTGGGCAAGGGTCCGTGCATCAAAGTCCGCGACCCGGGCATGATTTCCGACCCGCGCGTGGTGGAGTGGATGGTCAACGCCGCAGAGAAGGCAAAACTCCCCTACCAGCGCGAAGTGCTTCTCATCGGAAGCACCGATGCGCGCGCTATTCAAATCAGCCGCGCCGGGGTGCTGGCAGGCGCGCTGTCCATTCCGTGCCGCTATATCCACTCCGCTTCGGAAATGGTGGATTACGGCGATTTGAAAAATTCGGTGAAACTGCTCACGGCGATGTTGAGCAAGCCGGTGGTTTTGTGATCATCGCCGGAAAGAAAAACCAAACATGACCGCCCTCGGAAACTCCGGGGGCGGTCATATTTTCCATTTCTCTATCCTACATGACAACGCTCACGCCGTCCTCGGCGGCGATTTCCGAGGGTATCTTGCGCCGAGGACGGCATAAGAAGCAATTTAGGTCGTATTTTCTATTTCTTCCCGGCTTCACCGGATGAGGAGTCTTCCTCCTTTTTCCTCATCGCGGACATCAGCATGGCTGCGCCTGCGCCGAGGGCAAACATGCCCATCGAACCGGGGCTGGAGTAATTCGTCAGCCCCACGAGCAGACCGAAGAAACCAACCGCAAGCGCGATCTGCACCTGCCAGGCGGCTTTGGCGTATGAGTCGAGCGTGAAGCGCCCAAGCGCGAAACCCAGCAGGGCGAATCCCAATGCGCGAATTACAAAGCCGATTACCGATAGAACTTCCGTAAATGTACTCATTTGTCTCTCCTTTTGATTTGGATTGATTTATGTCACGACCCACGCCCACAGCCCCCAGAAGGCAATCATCGCGGCGCCAATGCCCATCCGTGCGGCGACGGACCAGCCCCAGCCGGTCATCCACGCTTTGGTGTTGGCGAACGCCGTCTGCTTGTCTTTGAGGCGCTGCAATTCCGCCAGATACAAGCCGACCGGCGAAGCGATCATGCCCGCGATGGGCGTGAAGAACAGGCTGACCACGATTCCCATGATAAACGCCCAGATGATCGAACGCCACGGGACGTCCTTATCACGGACGTGTTTGGCGATGATGATGTTATCCACCACGTTGCCGCCGAGCATCAGCAGGGTGATCACCGCAAACAAGACCCAGCCGCCCCAATTCATGTTGCCGAATGAGGCTTGAAGGATGGCGTAGACCAGCGTGGCGATCCACATCACGGTCAAACCGGGGAAGACGGGAATCAAAAGCCCCAGCAGACCGAAGACCAGCACGGCAAAGGTGGCAACCTCCAAAAAGACTTGCACGAACGTTTCCCAAAAGAGTGGATCATTCATCCTTGACAGGTCTCCTCGTAAAATGCGACATCGGAAGCAAGTATACTTCCGATGTCATTTACGGGTAAAAACACAAAAGCGTTTCGCGGGTTATGGCTTGACGACATCCACGCCGCCCATCCATGGACGCAGGACCTCCGGCACGACGATGGAACCGTCCGCCTGCTGGTAGTTTTCCATCACGGCGATCAGCGTGCGCGGCAGCCCCAGACCGGAGCCGTTCAACGTGTGCGGGAAGCGGACCCGGCTGCCGTCGGCGGGACGGTATTTGATATTCGCCCGGCGCGACTGGAAATCCGTATCGTTGGAGATGGACGAAACCTCCAGCCATTCGTTACAGCCGGGCGCCCACAGTTCGAGGTCGTAGGTCAACGCCGCGCCAAAGCCGATGTCGCCGGTGCATAACTGTTTGACGCGATATGGGATGCCCAACTGCGTGCAGGTCTCTTCGGCGTCCTTCAACATCTTCTGGTGCATTGCCTCCGAGTCCTCCGGCTTGCAGTAGATGTACATCTCCACCTTGTCGAACTGGTGTCCGCGCTTGATGCCGCGCACGTCGCGCCCGGCGCTCATTTTCTCGCGGCGGAAGCAGGGCGTGTATGCCGTGTATAACTTCGGCAGGGCGTTCTCTTCGAGGATCTCGTCCATGTGCAAGCCGGTGAGCGGAATCTCCGCCGTCGGCACGAAGTAGTAATCTTCCTCGTGGTCTTTGTAGAGGTTATCCGCAAACTTCGGCAGTTGACCGGCTCCGTACACGGTGGCGGTCTTGACCATGAACGGCAGGTATTCTTCCTGGTACCCCTGGCGGATGTGCAGGTCGAGCATCCACGCGATCAGGGCGCGCTGTAAACGAGCGCCCGCTTTTTGAAGCACGTAAAACCGGGAGCCGGTCAACTTCGAGCCGCGTTCAAAGTCAATGATTCCGAGGGCAGGTCCGAGGTCCCAGTGCGGAAGCGGGGTGAAATCGAATTTACGCGGTTCACCCACCGTCTTCAGTACGACGTTCTCGCTGTCATCCCTGCCGTAGGGCGTGCGCGGATCGGGGATGTTCGGCAGGGTGGACATCAGGTAATTCAATTCGGATTCGACCTCCGTCACCTGCCTGTCCAGCTCCGCGATCTTATCGCCCACCACGCGCATCGCCTCGATCCTGGACTGGCGCTCTGCCGCATCCTTCATTTTGCCGATCTCTTTCGAGGCGGCGTTCCGCTCCGCCTTCAACTGCTCCACCTGGCTGAGCAGGGAGCGGCGCTTCTCATCCAACTGCAAAATGGAATTGACGGGCGCGGGATCATCCTGCCGATCCTTCAATGCCTTTCGGACAAGATCGGGTTTTTCACGAAGCAGATTGATATCGAGCATGCTGCACCTCCACGTGCATTAAACAAAATACGCCCCGGTCCGTTTGCAGGACGAGGGGCGTCTCGTGGTGCCACCTGCTTTTATCACGCCGTGGGCGTGACCTTGAATGCGCGATAACGGGCGTCTCCCGATTCTCTTATGGCATGTGCCTCTGCGAGAACAACCGGTCCCTTCGACAGTCCGGGCAGGCAAAGGGGATTTCATCCTCTGGCGGGCCGCCTCTCACCGACCGGCGGCTCTCTGAAACCGCTGCTGGATTACTTGTCTTTGCGCGGGTCTTTACAAATCAACTGCCGCGATTATACCAACGAAAAGGGGTTGTGGGTAGTTAAGGGTGAAACACCCACAATCCCAAATGCTCCTCATATCCGTCGAAATCGTTGTCGTTATGCAGGAGCTCATGATCTTTCTCATGCAATACGTTGCGATCAGGCTGTCAATCGTCTTGCGAACTGTAACTCCTTTTGTCTCAGAAGGCGGTAGTTTCTGGCGCTTTGCAAAGCCAGCGCACAAAGGGAAAAAGCCCCAAAAATATCCTTTGTGTGCCTTTGTGATCGTTCGCGGTAAGGGTTTTTCCCGCCAGAAACGGAAGAGCCATAAATCAAAAAGACCTTGTTTTTCAACAAGGTCTTTTCTAAAACTTTATTGGGTGTCGGAAATGCTGCCTAAAGAGAGGTGCCCCCACGGGGATTCGAACCCCGGTCGTAGCCTTGAAAGGGCTGCGTCCTAGTCCACTAGACGATGGGGGCATTTCGTGAGCGGGCGAATTCTATCATCCACTCCCATGCCAGTCAAGAAAATTTTGGGATTAATTTTCCGGCTTGGCGCGCTGGTTGAGCAGCGCCATCATATCCACCACCCTGCGGTTGACCAGAATCCCCGCGCTTTCGACGCGCAGGTTTGGGATCAAAATGGCGGTCAGGGTGGCGTTGAAGAGAGGCAGAAACTCGCGCGAGCCTTCGGTGATCAACGCCGTAAAATCGAAGCGTCCCGGCAGTTCCATAATTCCCTCCACCTCGAACATCTGGGTCGTCAACCGCACGGAATATTCGACGGTGCTGGTATATCCGCCGCGCACAATCGCATGCGGACCGAGGTCTTCGCGCCGCGCCATGCAAACCGCGTGCAGCTGCCGCTTCATCATGCGCACCAGTTCGAAATGATCCACCAGTTTGGTGGGCATGTGCACGCGCGCCATGCGCGCATCATGGACTTCCAGCGACGACTTGGTCGTGTCGTTCAACATCCCCATCGCGCCGTGAGTTGTAACCGTCACCTTGCCCACCACCCGGTATCCCGACGTGAGAATATCCACCGGAATAAAACGGTACGTGCGAGGAGAGGTATCGAGCGACATTGGAAGGTTGATTGTCCTTTAGGATTTGGAGGCGGGGGGTTGTATGCCGCTCTGCGGGCGCGGAGGCGGCGGCGTGCGCCGCCGGGCATGGGTGGGCTTTCCCGCGTTCGGGTCCAGGATCATATTCAGCCAGTGGATGGCTTTCTCGTCGTACTCACGCCTGCCGCACACGTCGCAGACCCAGGCGGGGAAATTCGGCACGGTGATCAATTCGCCGCCCAGCCACGTGAAATACGTGATGTGCCGCAAGGTGAGGACGCCGGCGCGGCATTCCACACAAGGGACCGATGGGTATTGATTCGCAGATTCGCTCATAGTCAATCCTATTGTGCGGCAAGCACTTCGGGATGTTCGATCACATCCCACATGGGCGGGGGCCAATAGATCAGCACCGCTTTGCCCACCACATTCTCTCTGGGCAGCATGCCCCAATCCTTCGAGTCGTTCGAATTATTGCGGTTATCGCCCAGCACGAACAGGTGTCCCTCCGTCACCACCCAATCGCCGTAATAAAGCGGCGCCTGCGCGATATACGGCTCGTCGAGCGGTTGACCGTTTATAAATACCCGGCTGTCCTTCACGACCACATGATCGCCCGGCAGCCCGATGACGCGCTTGATCAATTCCTCCTGCGGGTTGAGGGGAAAATGAAAAACGATGATATCGCCGCGTTCCACCTCGCCGAAAACATAACTCATTTTGTTCACAAGCAGGAATTCGCCGTCTTCCAATGTGGGCTGCATGCTGATGCCGTCCACCCGCACCCGCGCCGAGACCGCATTGATGCCGATAAAAAGGACCACCGCCAATACAACCGTTTCAACCACATCGAGCAGGAACCGTTTCCAATTCGTCTTTTCTTCAACAGGCTTTACTTCCTCCGCCTGCGTTTCCTGATCCAAAGTTTCCAAACGTGCCTCCATACTGCCCAAAATTATACTTCCATTTTTGAACAACCAGCCACCCTCAGGTCTTACCCCACGCAAAATACGTGGGCACGCGCAAAACCCGCCTGCCGCGCCTGCGCGCCTGTTCGTCGAGCGTTTTCATTTTTTGGATGTCTTCATCCGCGATCCAACCCGACAAATCGGATTCCATCACCGCCCATTCATTTTCCCACTCTTCGGCTGTGCGCTTCCCCCCGGACGTTTGGATGGGTCCTGTTTCCTCCAGCCTGATCCCCGCCTGATAAAAGGTCTCTGCGAGCCTTGCGCCGAAAAACGGATTCGCGCCTTTGCGCTTCAGGGCTTCGGTCTGCCATGCGCCTAACGGGCGGAGCGCGGGCGGTTCATCCACACGCTGGCTGTAATCGGGCTCGGCAAATGCTATCACAGCCCGCCCCACCCGCGCCATTTCGCGCACCGCCTGCAGCGGATTCTCAACCCACAGCAGGAGGAAGTGGCAATAGACGATGTCGAAACAGCGGTTTGGATACGGGAGGAAGTGCGCGTCGCCCTGCGTCAGCGAGGCGCTCACAGCGTGGATTCGGCATTGGGCAAGCGGCTCAGGCTCGAGGTCCAGACCGTGAAGCGCGGCGGGGGTGTGAATCTCACCCAATACCGCGCCGGTTCCGCATCCAACTTCAAGCACACGCTGCGCCTCTGCAAGCCCCGCCTTGTCGAAGAGATAGGTTCGCAGGCCGCGGGTCCAGGCGGCTTGCTGGAGGTAACGCGCGTGTCCGTTCATCCTTCGCAATACCGGGGGCGGCGGTGCGAGGGCGCATCCTCCCACCAGTTGCGGACGAAATCGAACTGTTCGGGAGTCTCGGGCGAGGTCGGTAAAAAATATGCCTGGGTTTTTACGCGGGTCTGGTACAAACTGGCTACACGCTGCAAGGCATCCTCCGGCTCAAAGCCTTTGCGGACGAGATAACAACCGACCACCGTGCCTGTACGCCCCACCCCGCCCCAGCAATGGACGTAAACGGGATTGCCGTTTTGAAGCGATTCATCAATCGCGTCGAGGATTTCCGTCATGGTTTGCGACGAAGGGATGCCATGATCCCGGATGGCGAAGCGCCGGTGGGCAAGTTCCACGTCGTAAATGTGTGCGAGGTCTTTGAGGATGCCTTCGTAGGCGGGCAGTTCGTGCGGCTGGGTGAGGTTGATGAAGGTGCGGATGCCCGCTTCCAGGAAGGCTTCGAGGCGGCGGCGCGAGGTTTCGGCGTCGTAGGCGGCGGGGTATTCGCCCGCGAGCAATTGATCCTCTTCCACCCAATACGACTCGGCGATAGGCAGTTGTTTCATCTCGTTTTATTGCCCAGGGAAGCGGGAACAGACATTGTTGAGGATGACCTCGCGCAGTTCGACCAGTTCGGGATATTTGTAGAAGAAGAGTATCTTTTTATCGGAGATGGCATTCCCGGTGGGTTTGGGACTGAAGATGAAGAAACTGAAGGATTCGGCAATGTCCTCCTCCGGGTTGGTGACCGAATACTTGGTGACAAAACGGTCTTCATACTTTTCGTAGAATGCCTCAAGCTGCTCGATATAGGAGTCTTTGGTTTCCGCAAAGTTGATCTTGATCCATTCGGCGTACAGTTCGTCCCAGAAGCGGTCGTAGAAATCGTCAATGTAGGAATCAGCCCTTGCGCATCCCTCGCCGGGAAAATAATTCTGGCAGGCGGCGGCTTCGCGGAAGTAAACTTCCTCGTTGTAGGGGTCGTTGAAAACGGCGAGGCTGGGCGAGACCTGGTCGGGTCCGAGGGTAAGCAGGTGACCAAATTCGTGCAGGAGGATGTAGGTCAGTTCGTAGTTGTCGTCGGCATCCGCAATATCCACCTGGAGCGCCCATGATTCCGGGTCTGAATCGGTTTGTCCCACCGCCGCCAGCAAACCGTCCGTGCCGTCTGTGCTGATGACGTATTCCGCGAGCATGGTACGCTGGTCTGCGGGAATGAGTGCGCGGAAATACTCCCAAATACGCATGTGGGTTCCCCAGTCATCCCGCAGGGGCTGAAATTGGTCGGAGAAGTTTTCGTAATTCGGCTCCTTGATTTCCTCCCCATCCACCTGGTATGTGACGAGATAGACGTCGTCGTTCAAAATCAGATCGCCGTAGGACTTGCCTCCCTCTTTGGCGGCGGTGAGTATCTCATCGGTAACGATTGGGCAGGATGCGGGCGCGGGGGTGGGTGTGGGAGTGGGCGACGCCACGAAGAATACCAGCGGCTTCGATGACGTAACGCTTTGGGGTTCCCCCGCGCCGATGGGCGCAGAGCACGCCATGCTGAAGGCAAACAGGACCAAGCCGGCAAAGGCAATCTTTATTCGATGATACATGAAATATCCTCCTGAAAACGAAATGGGTTATGACATTTATTACGCCAGCGCCATCAACGCGCCGAAACGCCCGGTCTTGCCTTTCTCGGCGCGATGGGAAAACCAATCGTCCAAATTACAGGCGGTGCACAAACCGGAGACCTGAATATGCTCCACGCCCATGTTCTGCAATTGAAGGACGTTTGCCGTCCACAAATCGAGATAGGCGCTGCCGTTCCGGGTTTGAAGCACGCGCTCCGAGTCGCGCCCGTATTTTGCGCGGAACTGCGAGACGACGTCCTCGCCCACTTCATAATGGTCCACGCCGATGGATGGACCGATGCCGGCGAACACATCCGCCGGATTCGAGCCGTAGCGCTCCTGCATTCCCTGGATGGACGCCTCCGCCACCCCTTTCACGGTTCCCATCCATCCGGCATGGGCAATGCCGATGACGCCTTTTTTCGGGTCGTGGAAGAGGAGCGGGACACAGTCGGCATAACGCATGAAGAGCGTGACTTCGGGGTTGTCGGTGAAGATAATATCCGCTTTTTGGGGGTGCGCATCGAGCGGGCGCGGGCTGTCGGCGTAGATAATGTCTGTGCCGTGTACCAGCCATGCGTCGTGGATGGAGGCGGGGTCCCGTCCAAGCGCTTCAAAGGCTCGAGCTCGATTCGCCGCCACACGGCTGGGATCATCCCCCACGGAGATGCTGAGATTCAACGACCGCCAGGGCGCGGGGCTTATGCCGCCATGCCGTGTGAACACCGCGTTGAGGACGTTCTTTGGGAAAATATCGAACTGATAGAAACGCAGTTCGTCCTGTTCGACAAAAAGCATTATTCCGAGACCTGGTTGACCGCAAATTTTTTGACGTAATACTGGCGCGTTTCGCTCATGGAGTCTTCGATGTTGGGGTAGGCGAACCATGCGGTTGCCAAGCCAAAGAGCGCGCCGGTAAGCACGCGCAGGAAGGGCGTGCTTTCGCGGTACGGAACGATGGAGGCGAGCCAGTCCCAATTGAATTGGCTGAAGAGCTGCGAGAAGCCGTCCAAGCCGATGGGACCGATGCCGATGACCAGCCACAACATCCAGTGAAGCGATTTGAACCGCCGTCCCGTCAGACCGAAGACGACGCCGAATCCCAAAATGGCGAGATAGATGGCAACATCCCGTTCGCAGAGCGCAACCTTGTAACCGACCATATCGTTTCCGATGTAGTTGCGCGCCTCGAAACGGGTGAAGCTGTAGGGGTCGTCGAGGTTGGGAATGCCGGAGACTTCCTCGAAGGTTTTGTAGCCGGTCAGCCCCGCCTCCGCCAGCGGATAGAAGGGCTGCTCGCCAAAGAGGAAGAACGAGCGGAAGCCGAACTGATGGCAGAGCGGTTTGTACATGCGGTAGATGATATTCGCCGGCGTTTCCGCGCCGAGCTTCATCAGGGTCGGCGCGAGGAACGGCAAACCGGCATAGAGCAACATGAACAAATTCAAGACCAGCAAATAATTGCGGGCGATCCAAAGGGAAACCCGGTCTCCGGTGGTCACGGTTTGCGCCTTCTTGAGCCGCTGTTTGTAGACGGGGTCTTCGAGTTGTTCGAGCTGGCTCTTGCGGTCGGATGCCGCGCCGAGGGTCATTTGCAATTTCTGGCGCGTGATGGGCGCCTTCAGGCTGTAAGGACCGACCTCCACAACCGGGATGATGTGCCTGTATTTTTCGGTCAGCGAGGCGTCGGAGTCAATATCCACCTCCGCGAGGCGGTGCGGATATTGGGATTGCAGTTCCGTCAGTTCCGCCTTGACGTCGTCGCAGAGTTTACAGTCTTTTCGGGTGTAGAGCGTTACGGTAAGCATGGATTGTCCTGTCATGATAAATCACAGACGGCAGCCGCCCCGAACCCTTTGCGAGTCGGCTGCCGCCTCGAATTGCGGGAGTTGGAAACGATTACAAACCGAAATCCACCCAGAAAAACTGGCTCTTTTGGGCGATGAGTTCGAACACTCCAAAAAACAGCATCACGCCCACGATGACCAGGATAACGCCCATTGCAATCTCGACATAGCGCATCACCTTGTTGTATTTGCGCAGGGTGGTTGTCACCCAGCCGATGCCAAGCGCGGCGAGCAGGAAGGGAATCCCCAGTCCCGCCGAGTAAAAGGAAAGCAAAGCCGCGCCTTGTGAGATCGAGCCGCCATTGGCGGCAAGGGTCAGAATGGCGCCGAGGACGGGTCCCACGCACGGAGACCAGCCCGCCGAGAAGAAGACGCCCATCAGGGCGGAAGATAAATAGCCAAGTTTGGGATCGGGCGCTTGCTGAACCCGGGTATCATACGCCAGGAAGGGGATATGGAACACGCCGATCATGTGCAGCCCGAAAATTACCACCACCGCCCCGCCGATCTTCGCCAGCCAGTAACGCAGGTCATAGAGCAAGCCGCCCGCAAAGGAAGCCGCCACGCCCAGTGTAATGAAGACCACGCTGAAACCCAGCACGAACGCCAGTCCGTGCGAGAAGGTAAGCCAGCGGTTGGGCGCTTCGCTCCCGCCCGCTGCGCGCCCGCCAAGATACCCCACATACGCAGGGACGAGCGAAAAGACACACGGCGAAAGAAAGGAAGCCAGCCCGGCAAGAAACGCCAGCCAGACGGTGATTTGGGAAATATCCATGTTTATCCTTTTTAGAACTTTGTCTCTTCCGAGTTCACAATGGTTCCATGATCGGGCAGGTTGCGGCGTTCCTCGCCAGCCGCCAGCGACACATACGGCGTCGTCCAGCGGAAGATCCATTTCGCGTCTTCCGGCGAGACGTTGATACAACCGTGGGAGCGTCTTTCACCGAAGGTGTTATGCCAGAACGCGCCGTGGATCGCCACGCCGCCGGTGGCGACAAACGTACACCACGGAACCGCCGGGGTGGAATAGCCCGCCGACTCATTCCCGGCGGTCATGTTCTTGGAGATGATTTTCCAGTATGTGAACAGCGTGCCGGATGGAGTGGCGTAGGTATCCACGATTTCGCCGGTGACGGGGTCGTAACTCTTCCCGCTGGAGATGCGGCAGTAAAACACCTCGCGGCTGCCTTCCATACAGGATAGGGATTGGTAATCCAAATCCACCGAGATCGTCTTCTCGTTCGGGTCCATATCCGGGCTGATGGGCGCGACATCGGTATCGGTGAGTGGTTTCAACCCGGCGCCGTCCGCCCAGAAGAACTCGCCGTATGAGCCGCCGTAACCGTAGCCGCGTCCGTTGGCATCTTCGTTCCAGCGGTATTCCGGGAAGCCGTTCGTGGTGCGGATCTGATCAATCCACACCACCTGCCCGTAGTACAAACGCGGCGGGAAGTTGTAAATGATGTGGTCGTTCAGCCAGGGCGAGGCAACCACGCCTTCGTGAGCCAGGTCCACATACGGCACGGTCACTTCCGCCCAGAAGCCCTGTCCGTTGGGCAGTTCGGTCAGCGGGGTGTTGGGGAGGTTTTTGGTGGGCTGCACCACCGAGCCGTACACATAACCCTGCGGTGTTTGAACGTAACGCTGGTTGGTCAGACCGCCGACCACGTTACCGATCACTTCGCGCTCCCACTCCAGGAGCGTATCCGCGCCCAGCCTGCCGATGGATGTGTTCAAGGCGGGGTCGTTGGTCGGGCGGCTGCGGATGTCCACATCCGGGTCGGTGACGCGGCCGATGATCTCGCTCGCCGGGAATTGCGGCAGGCGTTTGGGAGCGGCAAGCGCCTCCAAAACGCGATCCAGGGTCTTCGTTTTGAAAGGGTTGAATGCCAGCGTGCCCAAGCCAAGCCCGGTCAGTTTGAGAAAATCGCGGCGTGAAAGGGGTCGTTTCATAAAGTCACCTTTATTAAGTACCGCGAGATTTATCTCGCGCACATGGGCAGCATCAATGCTGCGGTACTTTGAGAGTTACCTCGCACACATGTGCAACATCAATGTTGCGGTACGGTGAGATTCTTACCCTGAGTTTATCGAAGGGTATTTGTCGGGGTAAGCATACCTGCAAACAAAGGGAGCGTCAACCGCGCCGTGAGAAAAAGATTAATCCCGGCATCCCATTTTTGAAAAGCGGATGAATCAGCCCAGATAGGCTTCCAGCGCGCGCAGGCAGTTCGAACTCAACTTGTGCCCCACCTCGTCTTCGCAGTAGGTGATTGCCGCGCCAGCCTGTTCGAGCAGACTCATCGAAGCGCGGGCGCGGTCAACCGGCACCATTTCATCCTGCGTGCCGTGCGCCACGAAGACGTTCTTCCCAGCCAGCGGCTTCTTCGCAATGTATTCCTCCAAGCCGGAGGGGACGAACCCCGCCAGCACGCCCATCTTGCGGACTTGCTGCGGATACAGCAGACCGAGCACGTTCGTCATTGCCGCGCCCTGGCTGAATCCAATCACATCGAAGCGGGACGCATCCACCTTAACCGAGGCTGCGTACTCGTCCATGAGGCGGATCAAACCCTCAGCCGAGGGCAAAAGCATCTCGAGGCTGGGACGACCAAAAGTCGAGGGTTGAGGCGGGCGCCAGGAAAAGCCCTGCGGTTCGGCGGGGTGCGGCGCGCGCGGAGCGGCGATCCAATAATCTTCGGGCAGGCGGCGCGTGAAGACCCACATGGAATTTTCGTCGCCCGTCCAGCCGTGAAGCATGAGCAGGAGACGCGGGTTTTCGGAAGTTGACGGGCGGACGCGCATCGTCCAGCCGTTGAATTCGATGAGTTCGGTGTTAATCGCGGTTTGCACGTTTTACGATCCAGTCCAGTCCGTATAAGAAAAATAGAATCAAGCCAATCGGCACGAACGCGCCGAGCAGGCAGAGAAACCCGCTGACCGCCGCGCCGAAGCCGTAGATCGCCCAGATCAGCCCAAGCCCAACGATGAACAGCAGCAGCACCCCGCCGATGGCGAGGCGGATATTGGTGTCTTTCACATACTTGCGCAGGTCGCGGCTCATCCGCCGGCTCCGAAGAGTCTCCGGCTCAGGCGCGCGCTCCACGAGACGGCGCGTTTCAATTCCGGCAATATTTCCTCCACCGCCTGTTCGCCCAGGTTCGCCACATCGGCGATGACGACTTTATCGAGCAGGCTGATGTGATGGACGTTCGGGCGGACGATGATATCCGGTTTGTCCAACTGGAGGCGGAAGTGCGAGATCGCCCGGCTGCTGACATCCACCGAGCGCAGGAAGATATCGAGCGACTGTGCGAGGGAGATTCGCGCGATGCGTTCGGCAATGGAACGCGGGAAGATGCCCGGCACAGGCAGCGTGTAACTGCGGACGGGTTTTTCCATCGGGTCGTTGAGGACCACGGCGACCACCGGCAGCCGCGGCGACAAGGCGCGCGCCACCGAAACGGGCACGGGATTCAAAACGCCGCCGTCCACCAGTTCCCAGCCGTTGATGCGGTGGACGGGGAAAATCCCTGGCAGGGCGATGGTGGCAAGCACGGCATCCTGAAGCCTGCCTTCGGAGAGAGTGACCTCCCCGCCGGTGTTGATGTCAACCGCCGTCACCGCGCAGGGAATGCGCAGGTCGTCGAAGGTCTTTTCGCCCAAAACGCGGTTGAGCAGCTGCCGCACGCCGCCCATGCCAAGCAGGGAGGGTCCATCCAGCGGGGTGCGCGCGTACAAGTGGGTTTGGTCCACCGATTCGAAGATGGATTGAATCTCGTTTGGGGAGCATCCCAGCGCATAGAAAACAGCGACGACCCCGCCGTAACTGGTTCCCGCTACGGAACGGATTTTGAAACCTTCCTTTTCGAGGCGGCGAAGCACGCCGATGTGAGCATTGCCTTTGGCGCCGCCCCCGCCCAATGCCAGTGTGATGTCCATGTACAACAGCCTTTCCAGTTGATAGATGATTCGTCCGATTTATTGCCCGCCCGGGTCGCGGATGAGCCAGACCGCCATGCCCGCGCCGACGAACGCTGCGACGATCAGCACCACAACGAGGATCTGCGAAGAGATCGGTCTCGATGATTCGCGCCCGGCTTCTTCGGTTGCCGTCGGTGATGCAGGCAGCGAAGACGTCGAAGTTGGGGCGGCGGTCAGCGTGGGCGGGATGGTTACGGTGACATCCAGTGTGGGCGTGGCTTGGGGTGTGTTGGTAACAGCCGGGGTTGCGCCGGTTTGCACCAACAACTCCTGCCCTTGATATACGGTCAGGTCCTCGCCGAGGTTGTTCAACGCCTGGATGTTTTTGATGGTCGTCCCGTAGGCAATGGCAATGCTCCACAGCGACTGCCCGTACTGCACCTCGTGATAGACG
Organism: Chloroflexota bacterium; assembly: GCA_024434165.1. Lineage (GTDB taxonomy): Bacteria > Chloroflexota > Anaerolineae > Anaerolineales > Villigracilaceae > Villigracilis. Next base: position 59,478 of record QMIW01000050.1, read on the forward strand.
TTCCCATCGGGTCCCGCCGTGCTGACCGTGACCGGGACCATGTACTGACTTACTCCCGATGCCCCGCCCGAGGAGCCGCCCGGAACGCTGGTAAGCACGGTGGAGGCGCTGTCCTGCATCTGACCGCTGCTGGTCGCCGCAGCGGTATCCAGGGCATAGTAATACGAGCCGCCGGATTGCGAAATGCCCGCGCCGATGTGCGTGAAATTCTGCGAAAGCATGGTGTTCATATGGTCGGCATCCTGCCAGCCGCCCGGCACACCGCTCCAATCGAGCGGTCCATTCGTGCTGATGATGTTTTCGGCGCGAAAGCCGCCGCGCGATAGATCGCCCGCGAGCGGGAAACCGAGCGAAAGCAGCTGCTGGGTGTACGTGATTCCGCCGGGGCGCGCGTGCGTCACCTGACCGGTCGCCGCCATGTAATCCGCCTGCGATTGCGCCGACTGCATGAGGATGGGATGCACCGTCAGCGGGGGCAAGCCGTAGGAAATGCGCAGGTTGTTCACCGCTTCGATCAACTGCGACGGCGATGTGATTTGATATTGCAGGGGGCGCGCTAAAACACCGCCCGGCTGGGAAAAAAGCACAGCCAGCGCAACAACCAGGGGGAAAAGAAATAGAAACGACTTTCTCATACATCCATTTTACGCCATCAACTTGCCGAGGGCGGCGGTCAACCTGTCCACATCGCGGCGGGAATTATATCCCTGGACGGAGAGGCGGATGAGTTTGTTCCCATGCCACTCGATCAGCGGGATTTCGATTTTGTATTCATCGTAAAGCCGCGCCTTGAGCGCGGCGATGTCGGTATCCGCCGGCAGAGAGGCAACGGTCATTTGGGCGAACCAATTTTCGGTCAAAGGATGAAGCGGATTCGTCCTCGTCAGTTGGTGGATTCGTTCGCGCGTCTCCATTGCCAATTGATGACATGCGCCTCTCACCCTGACCCAATCATGGTCCTGCTGAAATTGAATCGCCATCGGGACGGCTAAGAACGCGGCAATGTCGCGCGTGCCCCACCATTCGTGATGGTCAATGAACGGCGAGCCGCTCGAAACCTCGGCTTCATAGCCCCATGAAACGACCAACGGCTTGAGCAAATGCCGGGCTTCGGAGCGCGCATACAAAAAGCCCGCACCCTTCGGAGCGCACAGCCATTTGTGCAGGTTGCCGCCGTAGAAATCCGCGCCGAGCGCATCGAGATGCAGCGGCAATTGACCGGGCGCATGTGCGCCGTCTATGACCGTGAGAATGCCGTTTGCGCGCGCGCGCTGGATGATCCTTTCGACGGGAAGGATGGAAGCCGTGGGGGATGTGAGATGGCTGAGAAAGATCACACGCGTGCGCGGCGTAACCCCGCGCCAGAATGATTCGACCAGGGCGTCCTGCGAAGTCAGGTCAACCGGCTGGTTGATGTACGTGAAGCCGCGCTCCTTCGAGAGGAACCGCCATGTGCGGTCCATCGCGCCATATTCGTGATTCGTGGAAAGCACCTCATCGCCCGCGCCCAATTCGAGCGAACGCGCCACGATGTTGAGGGCAATGGTCACGTTTTGGGTATAGACGACGTTCTCCGCGCGCGCGCCGAGATACTCTGCCAGCGCTTCACGCGCCGCCTGCATCAGGTCGTTGTGACGCCTGCCCAGAAATTCCACCGGCTGGCGCTCCAGCTCGCGCTGCCAGCGCTGGTATTCCCGAAAGACGGGTTTCGGCGTGGCGCCGTAGGAACCGTGATTGAGAAAGGTGACGGAGGGATCGAGGAGGAAATACTTTTTGAGACCGAACACCCGGTAATTATAAGTGGGTTCGTAACTATGTTACGCAGATGAACCCCCGCTGTGCATGCAAAGGTTGTCAGCGGTTTACGCTCCCATTCGCCGTCCGCCGATGAGTGCAGGTGAGGCACAGTACCCATTCGGGTGTAAATCCCGGCGGCGTGTTGCGCGGGAAACGCTGCGCCGGGGACGGCGCAGGGAGCACTAGTTGGCAGCTTGCCCCGCACCAGCCATCCGGATCGGGGACACACAAAGGCGCCATCTGGAGGGAGGACAAGTCTGTAGACTTGTCCTACCCCGTTCGCGCTCGATCAGCCGGTCGTCCCAGTCGCGGCACAGCCTTTCGCTATCGCTTTTGCGGCAGTCAATTTCGGTCGTATAAACCGCCCCACTCGTTTGGGTACTGACATACTCTTCCCCCGAGGCGCAGCAGCCACAGTTATCCCGG
>QMIW01000143.1 GCA_024434165.1 Chloroflexota bacterium
ACTTGTCATGGGAATGTCTCCTCAAGCGGTTCTGATTCAACCTTATCTTGAGGGCATTCCCTTTCCTCGTCAAGCCTATTTCACATCAGACGTATTTTATTCTTGAGGAAAGCGGGTGGCATTACAAATTTGTCATAATCCCGTCAAATTTTCATAATTGTAATCGTTATAAAAAGGCGTAAAGTATTAAGGCTCTACCGTTGTAACGGGAAAACCATTATTAAACACGATCCTCATGCTGAGGGCTTAGGACACGACGGTCACGAAGGAGAAACCCCGAACAGACGGCCCTCTTGGTGCGCCTGGTGTCATTTCGGCAAGCTCAATGCGGCGCCTTCGTGATGAGGCTGTTGCGGGGAGATCCTCCCGTGTTTAAACGATCACCTTCTGCGGATCCACAACATACTGCCACCAGTTGTTGTGGATTCCGTTCTTCCGCCCGGCTACGCACGGGAAATGATTGAACCACCATTTATGGTGTGAACGGATATCGCCCCTGCCCCAGTTGTCTGCGTTTACGGTGCGCACATCGCCCTTGAAGTTCGGGAAGTTCAACAGCCAGTCATGACATTCGCTGTTGACGGGCGTCATGCTGCCCCAGTCGTAATCCGTCTGGCTGTTGGGCGCGTAGTGGATGTTGCCGCAGGCGGCTTTGCCCGGCGCGGACTTTTCGTACCGGATGAAGCGCTTCCACAAATTCTTCTCGCCGCTCAACCTGCTGAAGGTTTTCTCCATGATGGATTCCGCGCGATGCCCGTACGATTCCAGCATTTCGCCGACGAAGCGTTCATAGGAAAAACCCATGATGACAAAACGGCGTTTGCTGGCAGAGGTATTTGCCAGCGGCGGGGCGTTGCACCAGAATGCCCCCGGTCCTGCCATGATGGATTCGTAAAAGCCCGCATGGGGAAAAGCGAAAATCCACACTTCGTCAATTTCGTTCCTCGCCACGCGCTGGAGAATGTTGAAGCGGCTCAGAATCGCAGCGTAATCCACCTCCTGCGGCATGTGCGGCGGCGCAGCCCGGCGGATGACGTCCATGTACGATTGCGGCGTGTAGCGGAAGCCGTCCACCTTGACCGGGAATTCGTTCACGTCCAGGCGTTCGACGACCTCATAGCGCGCCAGTCCCTTGCTGGTTTCGAGCAGGTCGCCCATGAAGCCGGTCAGCAGGTCGCCGGTGTTGTACCATTTCATCTGCCGGGAGAGCGTGGCGCCCGAAGCGGAATCCATGACCGGGTCGTACACGATGACCAGCACCTTGCTGCGCGTGATTTGCGCCGGTTCGGTGGGGTTATCCGCCGGGAAGCGGGCGGGCTTGAAGAATTCGAGGAGCGAGGCGAGAAAGTTGGACATTCGGTTTCCTCTCGTTTCATTAACTCATGTTACGCGGCAGGGGCGACGCATCCATGTTTTTGCAAAATATCTGGTACAGGACGACCCTTTCTTGCAGATTGGCTGCCTGCTTTGCCCAAACAGGCTGCCCCTGCGGCGAAATCGCGTAAGGTAAGTCATTAAGGCATGTTGACGGCGAAGTACACCTGCTTATCCACGGCAAAGTACAGCACATGGTCCGGGCTGACCGCCATCGCGCTGACAGGTCCAAGGGGGATGGGATTTGCGCTTCCCGTCGTCGGGCGGAATTGGTTCTGCAACTCGAACGTGCGCGGCGCGAAACGCAATACGCTCTGACCGTCCGCATCCAACAGCAGGATGGACGGGTCGGGCGGGGCGGCGAAGATCAATTGAGTAAAATGCGCCGCGCCGAACAGGTCGGTATCCTGATAAGCGGGGAAGGGATTGACCAGTGCCACCCGCTCCTCGCATTTGGATTTGCTCGCGTCAATGCGGCTGTACGAGCAGTTGGAAATGCGCCCGTCGGCGTGGAGCATATACATCTCGTCGCCGGCGACGATGAAATCAATCACATCCTGCGTGGGGGTTTGCTGTCCGAAGAAGAAGTAGGGATGATCCACATACAAGCCCTCTTTGCCGGTGTACACCCACACGGCGCGCGATGGGGCATCGAGCACGTACAAGTTGCCGCCGTCCAGCGCCATGGCGGTGACATGCCCCCAGTTTGTGTCCGGCGGCGGCAGGGGAATGGCTTGCGGGGTTTCGCCCGGTTTGCAGTACAGCAGGTTGCCGTTTGCGTCTATGCCCAGCAGGGTGGCGTTGTTGATGTTCACCACCGGCATTGCCAGAATGTCCACGAGCGGACCCACCGTGTAATTGCCGTATTCGCCCGGCTTGCAAATGAAGGTATTGTCCAGTTCAAAACCGCCGCTGCCCGAAGGGATGGCGCGCAGCGCCTGTCCGTTCTCGGCGTTGAGCAGGTAAAGTTCCTTCTCGTTCGCCGCCATGCGGCTGACGTTGATATTCAGCCCGGCGCTGAAGGCGGGGTTGAACTGCATGCGCGTGATGCCGAACAACTTGTCGAGGTTCGCTTCGGCTTCCCGGCGCAGGGATATGGATTCCGAAGTGGGGCGGTAGATTTCCTCCGCGCTGCTCACCAGGTAGATGACCTGGTTCCAGGCTTCACGCTGTTCGATGGGATTTGCCAGCGCGGGCGCCTGCCGGCTGATTCGCGCCGCTTCCTGAATGTAATTCTCGAACTGGGGGTTGCGCCCGTACTTCGTGTACACCACGAAAAGCACGGTCACGATCACCAGCGGGACGATGAGCGCAACGACGAACATGAACGAGTCGGATATCTTCATCATCTCGCCGGCTTCGGAATTGGGCAAAAGGCGCGGGATGAAGTTCCGCATCTTTTCACCGGCGGTTTGGCTCCAGCGGCGAAAGTTCTGCATCAACGCCACGATGGTCTTCGCGGTCTGGCGCGCGCGCATGGACGGCTCGCGCGGCGCTTCGAGCGGTTTTTCCTTTTCGGGGCTTTCGATCTGCGATTGCGCCTTGTTTTCGGTTTCATCGCTTTCCGCAGCTTCACTCGCCGCAGGCGCGGGCATCGGCTTGGGCGCGGTTCTTGGAATCGAAGCGGGAAATTCGCGCGGCGCGGTCTTGTGCGGAAGATGCGCCAGGGGGTCTGCGGGTGCTTCGTGCGGAAGGCGCGTCTCTTCGGGCTGGGGCGGAATGGCATACGCCGAGGGCTGCAGGACATGCGCGGTCTGCGCTCTCGGCGTGGATTCAACTTCCTCAACGTGAGGCAGGCTTTCGTCCGGGGGTGGAGGCGGAGCTGCCTCCTGCGGCTTTGGCTCTTCTTTGGGCGAATCCATTTTGGGGGGCGCGATCCCTTTGATGACGTTCATCGCGCCTGCGCCTTCGAGGGCTTGAATCAACACCGCGTTCAAATCCTCGCCCGTCAACGCGGTGAGACGGCGGCGCATCGCGTCGAACGAGTTGGGCTTGGGATCTTCCAGCGGCGCGACCCATGCGTTTGGCACGCGCCCGCAAAACATCAGCAGATCGCCCGCGCCGAGATCGGTTTGCGCGTAATGGATGGTGAGGGTCTGACTCGAGCCCAAGCCCTTGCCCGAAATCGAAGGCTCGAAAAAGTGACGCGATCCCGCCCGACCGAACCAATAGGCGTGCATCGGTCCATTGAGCGAAAAGATACACTGATTCTCGCGCACAG
>QMIW01000144.1 GCA_024434165.1 Chloroflexota bacterium
CCCTGCCCTCTCCCATCGGGAGAGGGGGAAGTCATCCCAGAAGATATAACCTTGTTTGGGGTGAGGGAAGCCTCTTGAAACCAAGGCAGCAACTCGGGTAACTTTAAAAGAAACTTCTCTGCCGTACATGACAATGCTACGCCGCCGCCGTTTGTCGGTGGGTGCAGGTGAGACGCAGCCCGGAATCTTGCGCCGGGGAAAGTGCCATTATGCCCAGAAGGGGTGCGAAGTGGTACGGCGCAAGGAGCAATTTGATTTTGCTCTTATTTGTATGGTAGAGAATAAAGAAACAAAAACTTCCGAAGCGGTTGGGCTTCGGAAGTTTTCTATATTAGGCTTCTTGCAAAAGTCACTTTTTTACCTTGCTCAAGGCGGCGGGGGCGCCACGGTTATTTCCGATAAAGTCCATTCACTCGGCGGTCAGTCTCGTGAGATTTTGTTTGGTGTTGTTGAGCAGGTCAATCATCTCTTCACGGATGTGCGGGTTGAGGTAGTGACGCTCCAGCGTGGAGAGCGGCAGGAAACGCGCGCCCGCCACCACGTTGATGCAGTTTGCCGAACCGCACAGGCAGATGAACGGCGCATTCATCTCCCATTCGGTGGAGGGGTAGAAGAAAAAGAGTTCCTCACCCTTTTCGATGTCTTTGCAGGCGATCATGACCATGTTCTCGGTATCGAGAATCACGTTGGGGTCGCAGGAGTGATTGAGCGCGGCGAGTTTGCCGACGTGCGTGTGCTTGTCGCGCGCGATCTGCACGGTGAAGCGATTGGGTTTATCCAAAATGTTTTCGCTTGGGATGGGGCAGATCACCTCGCCTTTTTTGTACGCCCGCTTTGTGACAAGCGTTCTGAATTTATTTTCCGTTTTGATGGCGAGGGTTTCCATCGCAGTTGTTGAAGTCATTCCGTTCTCTCCTTTCATTGTCCATTGATAATCATCGTTTAGTATAGCAACATTGAAATTAATTTCAAGGGATAAACAGGCGGTGTTGAAATATTTTAAGATTGAGGTTTTGAAACGCCTTCGATATGAGATTCTTCATTGTGGAAATAAAAAATCATCATCGTGCGCCGCACGATGATGATTCAAAACGGCGGCAATCGCTTTGATGCTCCTGTTTAGAACAACGCCAGCTGCACATTGACGCGCCTGCCATCGAGCAGGATGTAGGGAGCGGCGCGTTCGGCAATGACGCCGAGTTTCTTCAAAGCGGACAGGTCGCGCAGGCGGCGGATGCGCCGGGCGGAAAGGATCGCATCCGCACCTTTAGCGCCAACGCCGGGAATCTTCATCAGTTCGCGTTTGTCCGCCTTGTTGATTTCAATCGGGGCGCGGATCAGATTCATTTGCGCCCACGCAAGTTTCGGGTCCGTGTGAAGCGGGAGGTTTGAATCCGCTGTGAAGGGCAGGTCCTCCAGTTCAAATCCATAGTCGCGCAATAAGAATGAAGCCTGGTAAAGACGATGCTCACGCAGGGGATTTACGGCGGGCTTGTTTTCGAGGGGCGTATCCTGAATGGGGTGGAAGGCGGAGAAGTAGGCGCGTTTGAGGCGGACGTTTTTCATCAGCCATTGTGTTGTGTTGAGCAGTTCGAGGTCGCTTTCATCCGCGCCGCCGGCGACGAACTGCGTGACCGTGGATGGGTATTTGCCGTTCCAAAATTTATAGGCGGGAACGCTGCGGCGAATCTCTTCGACCCAGCGCAGGGGACGCAGCAATTCTTCGATGAAGATTTTATGAGGGGCAAGGCGCGCGAGTCTTTCGGTGTTGGGCGCTTCGAGGTTGACCGAGACGCGGTCTGCCAGCTGCATGGCGCGATAGACCTGGTCTTTTTCCGCGCCGGGCATGATCTTGAGATGGATGTAGCCGCGGAAGCGATATTTGTTTCGCAGCAGGTCGGCGGTGTCGAGCAGTTTATCCTGCGTGCGGACTCCGCCTGCCGCAATGCCCGAACTGAGGAAGACGCCCTCCGCCATGCCTGCCCGGTTCATTTTGCTGAACAGCCCCGCAAATTCATCAGGCTTGAAGGTGGCGCGGCGAAAATCGCGCCCAGCGCGGAAGGGACAGTAGAAACAATCCCGCTCGCACGCGGAGGAGAGCAGGGTCTTGAGGAGGACGATCTTCTGTCCGTTGGGGAGTTGGGCGGGATGGGTGAAGGCGTTGTCGCTCTCTTTGGGGGTGTAGCAGGCTGGGGCGGGGGAGGAAGCGAGAGGTTCTCCATCCGCCTCGAAGGTCATTTGCGAGGATAACTCTTTGAGCGCGGCGAGCGAATCCATACCCTTATTATAGAACAGATATTCTAAATCCTCAAGGGCTGAATCACTGGTGATTGCCCGCTTCTCTGCATTGCCAGATTCGGCGGTGAAGCCCTGCCTCAGCCTCGTAAAAGGTTGTGACAGCCCAAAGGCGCTGCGCTGAGCCCCGCGATTCCAAGTTTGTGGGCAATCACCACTTGAATCATGGAAGTTCGACACTTGGCGCGGAAGGCGAGGCGGATATACTGATGGCATATATGTCATTGCGAGCAGCGATACAGGAGATTGTTTCGTGCTGCAAGGCGCCACTCGCAATAACAGAGGAGGCTCACCATGTGTGAATTCTGTACGCAGCATGGGGAGGGGGAGAAGTGGTATTTGACGATGAAGAATTATTCCAGGGAACTGCTGAACGAAAAGGGGCGGCGCGAGTACACAGCCAAATTCCTGAACGGGTTTCATACCCGCGTTCCCAAAAGCATCAAGCAGCTGGATGCGATTCACAAGACGCCGTGGATGCGGCTGGCGCGACCGATGTTGATTCGCGCCCAAAAGCAGAATCACTACGGGCAGGTGGCGCCGATGGAGGACGTGGAGAAAATCTTCGAACTGGTGCAGGGCGCAGTGAGACTGCCGTGTGTGTGCCGGCGCGTGACCACCGGCAACATGAATGCGCGTTACTGCTACGGTTTGACTCTGGACAGGGAGTTGATGGACGCGCTCGACGATTCGTTCAGCCTGGAACTGCTGACCAAAGAAGAGGCGCTCGATTCGATCCGCAAACTGGACAAAGAGGGACTCGTCCATTCGGTGTGGACGTTCAAGACGCCGTTCATCGGCGGGCTGTGCAACTGCGACCAGGACTGCATGGCGTACCGCATCACGCACGCGCGCAGGGATTACCCGGTCATGTTCCGCGCGGAGTGGGTGGGGACGGTTTCGATGGAGGCGTGCAATGGCTGCCGCCTGTGCATGCGGCAATGCCAGTATGGGGCGATACGATATTCATCGAACAATAAGAAGGTGATCATTGACCCGACCGCCTGCTATGGCTGCGGTGTGTGCCGGGCGGTTTGCAGGAAGGATGCGATCGTGTTGCAGCCGAGGGAGATGGTGAGGGAGACAGCGGGGGTGTGGTGACAGCGGCGCCGATTCACTGAAAGGTGGGGTTTTGATCCACGCCTCCAGTGAAGGGAGCGACCACGAGACCGACGAATTCCCCGGACAAACGAAAGGTTTCAATCCACGCTCCCAGTGAAGGGAGCGACTCATCCCGCAGTCCGTCCCTGTCCCGATTATCCATGTTTCAATCCACGCTCCCAGTGAAGGGAGCG
>QMIW01000051.1 GCA_024434165.1 Chloroflexota bacterium
AAATTTTACAAAAATACGCTCCCGGCGGCGTCCCCGCCGCCGAGGACGGCGGCATGAGCAGGAATTTGTTTTCTAAAAACTTATGACCGACTACTTAGATCATCGTGATGATAACCTTCCCTTTGCCGTGTTGGTCAACAATATGGCGAAATGCGGCGGCGGTTTCATGGAGCGGAAACTGGCGGTCAATGACCGGGGCGATAATGCCATCCTGAAAGAGACTACTGAGCTGCGCCAGGTCGTCTTGATTGATTTTCGTAATGCCCATATTTCCCAGCGTTTTACCGCCTTTTTGCGAGAGCCATTTCGCCCACAAGAGTGCCTGCATGATTTGCAGTACATCACCGCCCACACAGACATATATCCCTTTGGGTTTCAGCGCGCGGCGATATGCCCACAACGAGTGATAGCCGTTGATTGCCAAAATCAAATCGTACAGTTTGCCGCTTTTTGTGAAATCCTCCCCGGTGTAATCAATCACATGGTCTGCGCCGAGATCACGCGCCATGCCTGCATTTCTTGTGCTGCACACGGCCGTTACTTCTGCGCCGGAGGCTTTTGCCAATTGAACGGCAAACATCCCGATCCCACCTGAAGCGCCTTGAATCAATACTTGTTGCCCCGCCCGGATTCCGCCCGCGTAGCGAATTGCCTGAAGGGCCGTCAGCGCCGCGAGCGGCACCGCAGCGGCTTCCGCAAACGAGCGATTGGCGGGTTTCGACATCAGATAGGCTTCGCGGGCGAGGACGTATTCGGCAAAGGCGCCATGCGCGCAGCCAAACACTTCATCGCCCGGCTTGAAGCGCGTGACAGTTTCACCCACGGCTTCAACGATTCCGGCAACGTCGGTGCCAAGGGCAGTGTCTTTGGGTTGGAGCCATCCGCCGGTCAGTAAACGCACCAGGAACGAGGGCATGGTGAAGCGCCGCCACTCCTTGGCGTTGATTGACGCGGCATGAACTTTGACCAGCACTTGATGATTTCCAGGGGCAGGCTTCTCTATGTCCTTGAATTGAAGCGCGACTTCTGGCGCACCATATCTTTCATACCGAACAGCCTTCATGTCATAAACCTTTCCTAAGCCGATTCGAGTGCGCGCTTTTGCCATTGCTCTACATTTACGCCTTTGATTAACAGCCATAAGCCGAGCATTAGTTCTCCCCAGCCAGTAATCAAAATAATACTCAATCTATAGCCAAGAAACACTGCAAAACTTTGAGCAACATAGCCAATACATGCAATCACCAACATAACGCCGATGATCTTGGGCAGGAAGCCTGACTTGAAAACCAGGTACCCCATTGGGAGTAACCACAATCCCCAAAAGATCATGTTGATATTCACTCCCAGCGCGTGCATTCGAGTGAAGAAGTACGCTAGAGCCTGTAATTGCTCGGCAGTGAATACGTTCAGGTAGTCTGCGCCACTGAAGAGTTGAAGGACGGCAAGATTGTTAATCTCATTGAACATCCCAATTGGGACACCCACCAGTGCAAACACGACCATCAGCCAGGCTGCGTTCTTGTTCACCACTTCGAGCACCTGATATAAAGCGAGAGCCAAAAAGATGCCGAGGATCGAGTTATACAGGAGGTCCACAATACCCAAACGGAAGAGCCATTCAGATGCCATGATATTGCTGGCTGTCTTTGCCGCGTCTCCGTGCACGATCAAGCGGGATGGGAGTATGATAAGAAAAAAGGGGGCGAACGGATTCCCAAACAAATACAGAAACCCTGCGATTCGTGCTTTGACAAGAGGTGAGATTGCAGATATTGGCTTCATAAGAATCTTAGAAATGGAACTGGTTGCCCAGGAATTTGAATGCGGGAAAGTATCGAACTTCGCCTTGCTTTCGATAGCGATTGGTATTCGACAAGATCTGAAAGAGGTTGTAAGGGTATAACATACCCATGGATATCGCATACCCATAAAAGATTGTTTGGGTGACTTTGCCCATAATAAGAATGAGCGCTAAGCCCAGCATATGTATTGAAAAGAGAAGGATGCTCCAACTCGTTTGAAAATTGAGAATGGACTGCCCTACTTCATCAACGTCGCGCACTTGATTACGGTTCATAAGCCACATAATGAGGGGGATGATTATGCCAAGTAGTGGAAACGCGAGGAACGTCAATTGGGTCAAATTCATGAGGATAACCAGATTCGTATCCTCTTGCAGTTCCGAATCGATCAATTCTTCCACCGGAACTTTCAAGGCTGAAGCCAGGCGTTTGAGGGTGTCGCCGCGCGGGGCTGTTTGCCCACTTTCTATTCTCTGGATGGTTCTCAAGCTCAAAAGTGACTCGTTGGCAAGATCCTCTTGAGACATTCCACGCCTGATCCTTTCCTCGGTCACTCGTTTTCCAATTTCAATTTGCGTCATGCCAGCCTCCGTTTCTATGCCGATATCCTAACAGGACATTTTTGGCGGGACAACGTCAAAGTTGCGTCATTTTTGCGTCATTTGTGTCGAGGCTCTCAATTTTGGCTGAACCAATCGAATAAAGGCGGAATGTAAGGAATTCATGAAGGAGATCGGCGTGGCTTATGCGCGATTAAACCTGACCATACTGTGAAGCCCAAAATTAACGACCCTGCCAAGCCATCTGCCAAAATCAGCAGGTGCATTTTCGGGGAGAAGTCGTGCAAAGAACCATAGAGGTAATGTGCCAGGCTGGATAGACCGCATGTCGAGTAGATGAGCAGGCAGGTATAAGCCAGCCAGAAACGTTGCGTAGTGTAGAGCCAATAGCCTGCAAGCCCGAATGCTGTCCAAATCAGCCAAGAGCGGATTATTCCAAAGGGTGTGATCCACTCGGGTTGGGGATATTGTTCAAAATACAGATAGTTGTCTGTGAAATGGATGGCTGTCGAAATAATAGATGCAGTCAGGAAAAGCTTCAAGATACTATAGGCTTTTGCTTTCATAGACAAAGCCTTTTCCTTGCGTTCAACCTTCATGCCTTTACTTGACCAAATCCGGTTCAAGCACGGTTACATTTTGCCCCGCGTATTTTTCGTATAGGTCGCTGCGGCGCTTTCGCCAGGCATCGAGTCCGCCGCGCAGATTGGTGACGCGCTTGAAGCCCTTTGCCTTCAAATAATACGAGATCATTACCGAGAGTCCGCCGCCCGGACAATACACCAGGATCTGCTTATCGCGTGGAAGTTGCTTCAAGTATCTTTCGACCTGGAGAGGATTGACCTCATGGGCGTTCGGCAAGCCCTTGAATTGTTTCCGGTCGTCGGGCGGACGCACATCGAGAATGTAGGTCTTTTCGCTGAACAGGATGTTCTCATTCAACTGCGCAGGAGCAAGCATATTCACGAACGAGATGCGACCTTCCACATAATCATGAACCACCTGCGCCATGTACCGGATGTCGCGCGACGAGGTGCCGTGCCCTAAACTGATTCGAATGGTCTCGCGCGCAGCCTGGTCGGACAAACCGATCGCTTTCAACACATGGGACGGCGTATCCTCCCCGGTGCTGCACGCGGAACCGGCAGAGACGGCGATCCCGCGAAAATCCAGCATGCCCATCAGCCCGGCATTCTCCACGCCGGGGAAAGTGATGCTAAGCGTGTTGGGGAGACAGTCCGATTCGGTTTCCGGGGAGTTGATCACGCAATCGGGTTTGATTTCCCTAAGGCGCTGGATCAAGTCCCGCTTCAATGCCCGGATCCGCCCGGCATCCGCCAGCAGGTTGTCCACCTCCTGACAAGCCGCGCCAAAACCGACGATGTTGTGGACGCTTTCGGTGCCAGCTCGCAAGCCGCTTTCCTGGTGACCGCCATGGAAGAACGGCGTGAAGGGACTGCCCTGTTTGACATACAAAGCGCCAACACCTTTCGGTCCATACAGTTTGTGCGCCGAGAACGAGGCATAATCCACGTCCCAGGCGTGGACGTCAATCGGGATCTTGCCGAGCGCCTGCACGCAGTCGGTCAGGACCAGCGCTCCGCGGCTCCTGGCGATCTTCGTCACCGCGCCAATATCTTGAATGACGCCGGTTTCATTGTTGGCGAGAATACAGCAGACCAGAAAGGTCTCGTCGTCCACCTGCTTTTCCAGCTCATCGAGCAGTACGCGCCCCTTGTCGTCCACCGGGCAGTATTCGACGGCGACGCCCTGGGTTTCCAGATATGTCAATGTGTTCATCACGGAAGGATGTTCAATGGGCGTGGAGACGATCTTTTTCCGTTTGGGGTAAAAATGAGCGGCGACCGATTTGAGCACGGCATTGTTGGATTCGGTCGCGCAAGCGGTAAAAATAACCTCGGACGGGTCGGCGTGAATTGCCTGCGATACCTGGTTTCGGGCTTGTTCCACCAACCCGGCGGATTTCCTGCCCAAACCATAAAAGGACGAGGGATTGCCGTGTTGGTATTTCAGAACCCGCTCCATTTTTCTTCGGACGCGGTCGCTGACCGGCGTCGTCGCATTATGGTCGAGATAGACCTGCCGGTTGAAACGAACCAGGTGTTTCAAGAATTCAAAGTATTGGATTTCCATCGTATTTCTCCAGGATTACTTTTATTCGCTGAGCGCAAGCCCGCCGCCGGGGACCGCGGCGGGAGCGCTTCTGCAGGAAGTCTATTATGCTTTACGCCAAATGAACAAGATGGTTGTGCCTTCACCTTTTACCATTCATTCCCATCGTAACGACTATTTTGCCCTGTGCATGACCCGTGCCGAGAAGCCGCATGGCTTCGGCGATCTGCGCCAGCGGGTAGGTCCGTTCGACAAAAGGTTTGATCCTGCCGGTTTCGAGCATGTCTTTCAGGACTGCCATATCCTCGCGGTTGAACTGGGCAACGAAAAACATCACCTTCCGCTTCGAGCCCAGCGATGCGAGTTTCATCCTGATGACGTGGCTGAGCGGACCGATTACCGGCGTCCGCGGCCCGCCGACGATGACAACTGCGGCATCCGGCTTGAGGATGCGCCTGTACTCGGACCAGGAGCGGCTTCCGGCGACATCGAACAACAGGTCGTATTGCTGACCGCTTTGGGTGAAATCCTCTTTGGTGTAGTCGAAGACATGATCGGCGCCGTGTGAACGGGCGCACTCGATATTCCTTGTGCTGCACACGGCGGTCACTTCCGCGCCGAGGGCTTTGGCGATCTGCACGGCGAACGAACCCACGCCTCCCGATGCGCCGTTGATGAGGACTTTCTGCCCGGGCTGGATTTTTCCGAAGTCGCGGAGACCCTGCAGCGCGGTGATCGCCGCGGTGGGAACCGCCGCCGCTTCTTCGAACGTGACGTTGGATGGCTTTCGCACAATCGCTTTTTTCACGGTCACGTACTCGGCATACGCCCCGCCCCTGCCGCCGAAGACCTCGTCGCCGGGTTTGAAATCCGTGACGTTTTTGCCGACCGCCTCGACCACGCCCGCAAAATCCGCGCCGAGTCTGGTGTCTTTCGGCTTGAAGAGTCCGTTGCCGATGCGGGCAAGGAACAAGCCGGTCATGCCGTACCACTCGGCGATGTTCACCGAGGAGGCATGGACGCGCACCAGCACGCCATCCTCCGGGACCTCCGGCTTTTCGAGCTCCACGATTTTCAGGACTTCAGGCGGACCATAGGATTCATAAACAATGGCTTTCATGGATTGATTTCTCCTTAATTTAACCCGAGTTGCTGCCTTGGTTTCAAGAGGCTTCCCTCACCCCAAACAAGGTTATATCTTCTGGGATGACTTCCCCCTCCCGATGGGAGAGGGCAGGGTGAGGGCTTTGGCGGGGAAGCTAGAAAATCTATTGGAAGGCGGCAACTTGAATTAATTTATGTCACTCTTCCGAAGAGCATTGGAACGCTGTGGACAATTCGCAGCCGGGGGATTCTTTGCCACACCCGCCGCTCTGCGGCGCACAGCCTGCTCTTCAGAATGACATTTGGTGAATTTCCCCAAATGTATCAATCCATTGTGTAGGAAATGTGGAGGAAAGTGTCAGAGTTTGTGGATTTATAGAGCCGCGCGGGCGATCGGGCGCAGCCCGGCGGGGCGATCCATTAACTGGGCGGGACCAGCCCCGAGGTCAGACAGGAGGCGGGATAATCACGGATGGCGATCCGCCTGCCGTAACAGGACGTTTCGGAAGCGAATCCAAAAAATCTGCAATGCGATCCACGAGGTGATGTGCAACAGCGCGGAAGTCATCCGCTTTGATTTCGATGGGGGCGATGCGGTGGTTGTTCATGGTACCTCCAGGCTGCTTGAGGCGGTGCCCCCGCCGCCGAGGAAAGCGCCCAGAATGGGTGCCGGCGGCTTGAGCAATTATGACAGACTAACGCAAGCCCTTGAACAAATCCGTTTCGCGTGCGCGCCCGCCGTTGACGAGACTGAGCGCGCGGTAATATTCCTGCGCGCCCCACAGCGCCTTGTGATGTTCGGGCGCGAGATATTCGAGTTGACCGTACGCGGCGAGTTGGGTTTTGTGGCACGAGACGGCTTTCCAAACGGTGTTCCAGTAACTGGCGGTGTCAATAATGGACGTGACCGCCCAATCGGACCAGGGCGTGGTGCGGCGCGTGATGTCATCCACGTGCATGGTGAGTTCGCCGAACACGGATTCATACGCGGCAAATTTGCCCGGAGTCCATGCCGTGTAATACAGTTTGGCGACGCTGTGTGGAGAAGCGGTATCGGAATAGTTGGAATCGGCGGCGGCAAGCACCGCAGCGGTGGTGAACTGGCAGATGGCGATGTGATCGGGATGACCATACCCGCCGCTGGGATCGAAGGTGATGACGACATGCGGGCGAACGCGCCGCAGATGCGAAACGATTTTTTCAACGGCTTCTACGGGATTGGCTTGATCCAGGTCGCCGTCCATGTAATCGAGGAACCTGACTTCGCGGATGCCGAGTTCGCGGGCGGCATTCAGCAACTCCGTCTCGCGCATTTTGCCGAGCGCTTCGGATCCCGGATAATCTTTCTCATCGCCAAACCAGCCGCGTTCGCCGCGTGTGGCGGTGACGAGATAGGTTTCGACTCCCTCGGCGGCATATTTCGCCAGCGTCCCGCCCGTGCCCAGCGATTCATCGTCGGGGTGGGCGAGGACGCACATCAGCCGCAATGAATCGTTCATGTCAACTTCCTTTGAAGGCTTCATTCGACGCTCTGCCATCACAGCATGTCATTGCGAGGAGTGGCGCGGAGCGCCACGACGAAGCAATTCCCAAGCCATTGAGGAGATTGCTTCGGGCTTCGCCCTCGCAATGACAGTTAATCGCTTTCCTCGTGGTGAAGTTTGTCGGCGATTTCGTATTTGACAAGTCTGATGAAACGGGCTTTGCTGCGGAACATCCAGGGGACGATCTGCCGCGCGTGTTCGAGGCTTTCCGCTTCGACGATTGCCCATGCCGAATGGTTTCCATCTTCGCATCCCCACTCGAAACAATGCAAATAGCCTGCGGCGTGAATCTCCTTCACCGCCCGATCACAGTCCTCGGTGGTGTGGGGCGATTCGATCAGATAGCGTTCCATATCTACCTCTCGACAATCATGATAAACTTTATCAAAATTATATTCCCTTTATCGCGGATTTCAAGAGGGCTGCGAGGCGGCGAGACGGTCAATTCTCATGTCCGTTTCCTGCGGAAGAATGGCGCGCCAACCCGCCAACCGGAGTATCGTATCGCCTGGACCCAACCGTGCGATCGTGAATTGCTCGTATAATATTGACATCCTTTACAATCGGTCAGGGATGAGGTATTTATGAATCGAATCCTCTCAAATTTTCTCCTCCTTATCGCCTTGATTTTCGGAGTATGTATAGCGTTATTGTTGTACACCCCAATGGTTAATCTGTTGTTTGGATTGTTTCCTTTTGAAACCGACTGGACAATCGCGGCATTTTGCGCTTTCGTTGTCACAGTTTACATTTCGTTTCATGGAGCGAAGGCTCTCGGAAACGACCTGGTTTCGATAAGAGATTTGCGCCAAATTAACGCGAGTATCATACTGAGATTCATTTTTAAGGGTTTTGCTGCTTCCTACATGATTTTTATCCTTATTGCCTCGGCGAACTTCATGGCAATGAAACTGTTGGGGGCAGTCTTTGGTTTGGGCTTCTAGCAATAAAGATACAAGCCCTGGGGTGAAGTCCGCTACTGGTGGGCGACAGCCTCATTTACACTGGAATGTTGGGAGTATTTCCATAGCGCTCTATTGAATGATAAATTGGATGATGCAGGGAATGCAGCAAGAGGAGTATTAGGATGAAGCAGTTGTTCGCATCTGTTGTTACAGGCTTGTTTGTATGTGTTTTCCTGGAGTTTCTCTGGCCTGCTTTTCGATCTAATGTTTTGATTATCAAGGGTGCTTGGGACATGGCGAATCTTTATTGATAATCACTGCAACTCTGTCTATTTTATTGACAATATTTGTTGTGGTTTGGGGCATGCGAAATCTGTCAAAAAGCAGGCAAATTCCGGTGGTCGTGATGGCGTTGGCAGCCTTTCTGTTTTGTTTAACATCTGTTGCCATAAAATAGGGATATCGAGTACTTCTTCTAGTACCCAAACAACATGAAGATGCAGGGTAAAAGCGGTGAGTTTCAACCTCTTTTACCCCTCCAATTTTAAGTTGTTTGAGCACTAGTAATGGCGGTTGAGGCGATTGAAAATAACTCATCGTGTGTTAAGTCCCGCGATGGTAGGCGTAAAGGCAGACCTGGCTGGGTGGAAGCCGATGACCTGAAATTCGGTGATGAAGTTTGTCAAGCCGATGGCACAACGGGCATTGTCTGGCTGAAATGGAATGTTGAAAAAGCGCGGGAGATGTATAATCTCACCGTTGACACCGCGCACACCTTCTTTGTGGGCGAGGGTCAATGGCTGGTGCATAATACGTGTAGTAGCACAACCCTCTCAAACAACTTGGGAGGTGGAGTTGGAGATAACCTTCAAGCGCATCATGTAATACCATGTGAATATGCTTGTCATCCATTTGTAGAACGTGCTAAAAATGCTGGGTGGAATATGGATGAAGCATACAATGGAATACTGTTACCAGACAATATCCAACTCAGTAATCAACTCGGACTTCCTGTGCATAACGGACCACATCCGGGATATTCAAGTGATGTGGGAAATGCTCTTGACATGCTGGAAGATCTAGCATACAGAAACAATTGGAGTGATACCAGAGTGTTTCAGGAACTTCGCAATCTGGCGAACTCTTTTAGATCTGGCATTAGAGATATGGGTGATGGAGCCTACTTAATAGATTGGTGGAAGTGAACAAAATGTATTATGTACTTAAGCCCATCTTAGCCACATGGAAAAGTGAGAGCATCCACGCAAAAATAAAGGATGCTCCACCAAGATGTAAACCACATTGGTGGGATGCCGCGCCATTGGCAATCCCATTGCCGTTGTTGACTTTCAAAGTTAATAGCGAATGGAGATTGCCTGATAATTTGTTTACTGGAACCATTTTTGATCTATATTCAATTAAATTCATCGAAGTTCTAAGGAATGCGGGAGTACACTTTGAGACATTTCCTGCAATCGTCACTGATCAATTTGGCAACGACACAAAGGTTAAGTATAGAATATTTCATTTGCTGGAAAAATATCCATGCCTTGATCAAAGCCGTTCAGAAATCGACAATGAAGCACTTGAAATACGAAAATTGGTCCTTGATAAAAAGTTCATGGCGCTTAGGAAACTTATGTTTCGATTAGAAGAATTAAGTCAGTTTGTTCTTGTTCATCAAGATTTGAAAGATGTACTTGAAAAGACAGGAATTACAGGTTGTAGTTATACGCCATTAGACAAATACCGAGCCGGCCCATATTTTCACTTCGATCACAACCAAAAAGACAAACCAAATTGAAAACGGTTGAGTTCGCCTTTGGGCATGGGACGCTATTGTTATACTGCGGTGAAAACGACAGCACATAAAAACAAAAATAGGTCGTACCGCGCGGTGGCGAAACCACCCTGTACATGGGTCAGCACTACGAAGTGACGGGAAGCACGCGCGTCGCCTTCCGCAGGGATGGTGTCTTGAACTACCTGCTGTCCGACCACCTCGGCAGTTCGTCCCTGACGACAGATGACAGCGGGAACGAGATTGCGTCCATGCTGTACAATGCCTGCCCATAGGGTGCTTCGCAAGGGAGAAACCAGGTATTCGGCTGGGACGCTGGGTACGGATTATCAGTACACCGGTCAGCGCAAGGTTGAAGACATCGGGTTATATTTCTATAACGCCCGCTGGTATGACCCCGCGCTGGGACGGTTCGCTCAGGCGGATACGATCATTCCGCCGGGGGGGCAGGGGCTGGACCGGTATGCCGCAATGAATAACAACCCAGTGAAGTATGTTGATCCCAGCGGGCACTTTGCCGAATCGCTATGGGACGCAATAAGTTTAGGTATCGGTGTGATGTCCTTTGGCTATAACATCAGCCAGGGTAATTACGGCGATGCAGCCATTGACGCAGTTGGGATTGTAGTGGATGCAGCAGCGTTGGCAGTGCCGGTTTTGCCTGGAGGCGCAAGCGCGGCAATCAAAGCTTACCGGGCGGTGGATACTGGCTTGGAAGTGGCGGAAAGTGTCGTCAAATATGGAGATGAAATCGTAGAAGGCGCATCGCTGATTGGAAAGTACGGGGATGAGGTGGTTGGAGCATTCTGCTCCTTCTCAGCGGAGACTCTTGTCGCCACGAGGGAGGGCAAAAAGCCGATGGCACGACGGGCATTGTCTGGCTGAAATGGAATGTTGAAAAAGCGCAGGAGATGTATAATCTCACCGTTGACACCGCGCACACCTTCTTCGTGGGCGAGGGTCAATGGCTGGTGCATAATACTTGCGGAGATGACATTTGGGAAGTTGCGAGCAATCTTGGTGAGCAATCATCCAGGTCTCCTTTCGCAAGAGAGATTCCCGGAAACGTGGATGATGCTCGCAATTTGTTTTATGATTTTTCTCAAAATGCAAGTGAAATAATTGAATACGACAGCGGCATGCTTAGAGCAAATTTTGATGATGGAATGGTTGTAACATTCAGATCAGAGTCTTCAATGTATTGGTCAAAAGGCGCTCCGACCATAGAGATTAATCATCCAATGAAAGAGAACATTTTAAAACTAAAGTTTTTAGGGAATTGACGATGAATATTGACGGTGTAACGCCTGTAATAGATCTTAAGGATATCCGTGCTGCGAGGGCATTGCTGGATGAAATGTTGAATAAGTTGCCCTTAGGAGACTCTAAACACATATTGAAATTCCCGAAGCAGAGCATACTTTATCCAACTGCATATCGCTTCAATAAAGTGCAGTTTAGTGCACTGAGAAATGCTGCTCAAGCAATGGGAGAGCAGGAATGCTATTTGTCAATACTTCAGAACTATAAACACAACCAAAACATGGTGAAAGATTGGGTGGTAAGTCTGCAATCCGAAGGATATTTGCTTTTCGCAAAAGGCAATATGGTGCTGGAAAATATCTTATATTCAGCAAAAAAAACTTGGGCCGTAATTTTCCATACTGACGATCTGGCAATTATTGGGGGCGAGGAGGGATTTGTAGCATCTTTTTTAGAGGCTCTTCCATCAACCGAAGATGAGCAAGTAAAACATTATCTTGATGATTGCAAGTATTATGCTGAGAGGATGGAAGGTTTTGATTTTGACGGACTATTGATATTCCTTGAAAACATATTTGGAAAAGAAAAAACCCAATACCTTCTAAAGGCAAGCAACATAGTCAAGCCGCAGTAGTGCTGCCCTTTCTCTGATCATGCTTTGGCAATGCTCGGCGTAAGTCTTGGTTCCACCAGCATCACCATCGACTCCACAGGCGCGAAGATTTCTGAACTGCGATACAAGTCCTGGGGTGAAGTCCGCTGCGCATGGACGGCGGGAGTGTCCACCACGCCCGCTTACACCCTGTCCCAATACACTTTCACGGGGCAGTATTCGTACACGGATGATTTGACGACGACGGAGGTCACGGAAGGCTTTGGGTTGATGTTCTATAACGCCCGCTGGTATGACCCCGCTTTGGGACGCTTCGCTCAGGCGGATACGATCATCCCTCAGAGTCAAGGCGTGCAGGCGTGGGATCGGTTTGCGTACACCAATAATAATCCAGTGCGATATACTGATCCCAGCGGGCATCAGTTCTGCGATGAAGATGGAAATTGCTTGGATTCACAAACAAAGAAATGGAAGAGTTCAAAGTACAGAAGGGATTATTGGGATGCACCGGAAGATGAAGAAAGTAAAGATGATCTTGGTGCCGAGAGCGGGACTGCTGATCTGTTCAAATTAATGCGTGCTACAAAAACGTACCATGTGTTATCGCGCCAGATATAACCCTGCATCCTGATGATTTCCTGTTTTCTCCACTCGTTGGCAGAAATTATATATTTGATGAAAACAATAACATAATTGGATACCAGGAAATTTATTACCTTCCGCAGCCTGGTTCCGAGTGGAGGCTTGATAGGTATGCAAATAACAAAATTAACGCCTGGGATAATGTTGGCTGCCAGTTGCTGGCGGCTGGAGCGGATCTCGTGTTTTGCGGGGGTGTTTGTTCGAAGATTGTAGGAGCTGCAAATATGTTGGATTTGATCAATCAAACTATAATTATTGAAGATGGGTTTATTGGCGTTGGACCAATCAATCCTTTGAATAAATACTCCACAGTTGAATTACATTATCCGACATTTGCTGTTCCGTTGGCAGGATCGAACCCATGACCAAAGAAACTATTGATAAAATGCTCAAAGAAGGAAAACCGATGTCTTACATCATCGTTTATGCAGCTGTCTCGGTCCTGTATTTTGTCAGTCTGACTTATGTGGGTGCGGGTGTCGTTGTTCTTGTTCTGACAGTGTTTAATGGGGGAATGGATGGAGGGATTGGCGGCTCTTTTGCGTTGGGAATCCTTTCCTGTTATCCACTCCGCTTGTTGAAACTCCGAATGGAAAGGACAAAATAAGTAGTCGTTTATAGTAGTTTAGAAAAAGACAATCGAAAAACGCCGGATGGGTCATTCTGTTGCGTCAACATGTATTCAGCAGAAGCCAGAAAACCATCCATTGAGCCGTGCAGTTTGTTCGCGCAAGCCAATCTTTCAGATGTTTCCAATATCGTTCGATCAGATTGAGTCCCAGACAATAAGGAGGCAGCCAAATCACGCGGACGGTCAAAGACAGTGAGAGCATGTTTCATTTTCTTAGTGCTCCCTGTGCCGTCTCCGGCGCAGGGTTTCCCGCGCAACGCGCCGCCGGGGACGGCGTCTTCGCGCAGCCAACGGCGGCGGCTTTGAGCATAGGTCGCCGATAGTTTTGCGCTACGCTCGTCAGATATGGAAACGAAGTAACTCCCTGTCAAGTCTGCTATAATTTGCAACTGAGGTGTCTTATGGCTCTTACAACATATGAAGGCGTTGTTGAAAAAGGCATGGTTCGTCTAAAAAAAGGCATCCGCCTGCCGGAGAATGCAATTGTGTACGTGATCGTGCCGGAACAAGTCGAAAAGAAGGTTGTGCGAGTCCGCACACCCAGGCTGGCAAATCGCAAACAAGCAAGTCAATTCAAGATGAAGATCAGCAAGGCATAGGTCATGCCAAAATACGACGCAGAAAACTTTGACCCGCCTGCGCCGGTTGCTTACGTCACCCTGCGTGACCCTGAAACTGGCGCATCCTTTTCCGATGTCCCTATGCTGCTGGATACAGGTGCGGATGTCACAATCATTCCCAGTGACGTTCTTAAAAATCTTGGTATCAGCCTGATCGAAGGTGAATCTTATGAAGTACAAGGATTCAGCGGAGATTCTCAAATCATAAAAGCGGTTGTGCTGGAAATGATCTTTCTGGGAAAGAAATTTACAGGTCAATTTCTTGTGGCGGAACAGCCAATGGGTATACTGGGCAGAAATATTTTGAACTCCGTGTCCATTCTGTTTGACGGAAATCACTTAAAGTGGGATGAACAAAAGAAATAACAAATCTGTAAAACAAAAACAGGAGACCGTCATCTCCTGTTTTTGTTTCGCTGCGAACCCCAGGCCAAATCACGCGGACGGTTAAAGACAGTGAGAGCATGTTTCATTTCGCTCCGAGAACGTTGAAGGCAATTATGACCGCCGCCGGTTTGTTGGGGGTATCTATGATCGTTTTCAGCGCTTATATTCCCAAATACCCGGGCATTCTGCTTCGATACGGTTTTGTAGAAGCAATGATCGTCTCCGGCATGGTCCTCTACGGAGCCTTGTCCTGTAAAGGGTTCAAGGGGCTCTTTCTTGGTCTGGGTGCGATCTTCGTGGTGTTCGGTCTGACTCTGACCGCTCTTTGGCGGTATGCCCTGGGCGAAATGCACGTGCTGGGGGGCGGGGTGTATTTTAGCGATACGTTTTACTTCTACAACGAGTCCATGAACTTGCTGGATGGCGGCGTGTACCATTCGATCTCTGCCCGCCGTCCGCTGTTTTCAGGCTTCCTGGCATCGCTGTCGCTGCTGACCGGCAGAAATCTTCAGTGGACGTTGATCCTTTTGGTTGCGGTCAATGCCGCTGCCTGTTTTTTTCTTGTGAACGAGATAAGAAAAACACATGGGAGAACTGCCGCCGCCTTCGTGTTCGTCATCCTCTTTCTTTTTTACAGAAGATTTATTGGGACGACGGACACCGAAAACATGGGGTTTGCATTCGGCGCATTGGGTTTGGCGTTCTTCTGGCGCGCTTCGGCTTCCCGCCGCAAAAGGGACATTTTGGCGGGCGTCGTTTTGATCGCCCTCGGGTTGATTGCGCGGGCTGGAGCGTTTCTCGTTCTTCCCTCGCTTTTGTGCTGGATGGCGCTCCAGCCGGAGCATGCCTGGAACGGCTCACGAAAACTCGCAGCGTGGAGCGCGCTTGCCATCCTCCTGTGTTTTTCGGTGAACGGCTTGTTCTCGAAGGTTCTGACAGACGGGCAGGGGGCGCTGTTCTCCAATTATGCCGGGCATCTATATGGAATTTCCGCGGGCGGCAAGGGCTGGGAACAGGTTTATAAGGATCACCCCGGTCTCGCAGAGCTGCCGGAGGCGGAAAGCGCAGCCGCAATTTACAGGCTGGCATGGAACAACTTTATCAACTCCCCGATGCTCACTTTTTATGCGGTCGTGAGTTCATGGGGAGATTTTGTATCCCTCAAGGATGAATCCCTCTTCGGGTTTGTGAGCGGGGGCGAACTGGTATTCCTCGACCAGACCGACGCAGCCAAACGGCGCGGGTATTGGGCGGCGCGCCTCCTGTTGAACGTTCTTGGACTCATCGGCGTTGTCCATTGCTGGCGCACCAGAAACGACCCCGCCAGTTCGCTCCTCCTCTCCCTTTTTGCAGGCGTCGTCCTTTCGGTTCCGGCTTTGCCGCCCCGGGATGCCGGGTTGATGCGGGTTTATGCCGTCACAATTCCAATACTGGCGGTCATGCCCATGCTGGGATTGTATGCGATAACCAGCCGTTTGGGGATTCTCCGGGAATCTGCCGCCGCATTCTACACAGACATTTCGCCCCTGATGCCGGGTTATGCGGCTGTCCTGTTGCTGCTGACCGTCTTCGTGCCCGTCCTCATCCGGGTTGCCGCGCGCGTCCCGAACCCGGTCGAGATTCGGTGCCCGCCGGGAATGCAGGCTTTGTTTGTGCGCATCAACCCGGGGTCCATTCTGAACGTTGTGGATGATGCCACCCCCGGGCGGCATATTCCGCTTGTCGTCCATGAAAAGGATTTTCTTGCGAGCGTTGATTCGTTTCCGTACCGCGCCTCCATCGCCCCGTTGAGGGAACTCGACCCTCCCTTTGCCATCCTGAGCGCGAACGATATTCTCAACCAAAACTACCTGTGGCTGGTCATGGACTCCAATTTGAGGATTTCATCGCCTCGACTCTTCGGCGTTTGCGGGTACTGGGACCCGCGCATGATCGCAAACGGGTTGGCTTTCTTCCATGTACGAGGTAAGTATCTCATCCCTGAACGTCCATAGACACCCTGCGTGTGAAGCCAAAAACAGGGGAACGCCGCCTGCCGCGAACGCGGATTAAAGCCGCGATGCCGGTGCAGCGAAAAGGTTTTGTTGAAATCTTACAAATTGCTGATATTCCCGCTTGTAACTTTTCATGCCTGTAAGCATCTGATACAATGCGGGACGGTAATATGCCGGCGGGCGGCAGCGTCTCGAATACGGTTGAAATCACAGACGATCAGGAAGAATCAATGTCGAATAACGGAAATGGAAATCACGTAAAAGTTTTGGTGTTGGGGGCGGGTCCGGCGGGACTTTCAGCGGCTCTGTACGCCGCCCGGGCCGAACTCGCGCCGGTAGTGCTGACCGGCATGCAGCTGGGCGGGCAGGCGGCGCTGACGCACACCATCGAAAATTACCCCGGCTTCCCCGAGGGCGTGGGCGGGGCGCAGTTGGGCGAGTTGTTCCAGAAACAGGCTGAAAACTTCGGCGCGAGGATCGAATATGACCTGGCGAACGAAGTGGATTTTTCACAGCGCCCATATACGGTCAGGACGGACGCGGGCGAATATAAAGCCGATGCGGTCATCGTGACCACCGGCGCGAGCCCGGTGCATCTCAACATCCCCGGCGAAACGGAATTGACCGGGCGCGGCGTTTCGTACTGCGCCACCTGTGATGGCTGGTTCTTCAAGGACAAGAAGGTCGTCATTGTGGGCGGCGGCGACAGCGCCTTTGAAGAAGCGCTGTTCATCACACGCTATGCCTCCTCGGTCACGCTCATCCACCGACGGGACGAGTTCCGCGCCGGCGCGATCTTGCAGAAGCGCGCGAAGGAACATCCCAAGATGAACTTCATCCTCGATACCGTCGTCACCGAAGTGATCGGGACGGATAAGGTGGAGGCGCTGCGACTCAGAAACGTGAAGACCGGCGAAGAGACCATCTTTGAAACCGACGGTCTGTTCATCTTCATCGGTCACACGCCGAACACACAGATATTCAAAGGCAAACTGGAGATGAGCAGCCTCGGCTACATCAAGGTCAACGAGAAGATGGAGACCAGCGTCCCCGGCGTGTTTGCGGCGGGCGAGGTGGCAGACCCCACCTTCCGCCAGGTGGTCACGTCGGCGGGGATGGGGGCGGCGGCAGCCATCCAGGCGACAAGATTCCTCGAAGCAGAGGAAGGCTAAAAGTCCCGAAGGAAGCGTTTGAAGGACTCCCGGTTCACCCCGACCGCGGAGTCCTTTCTTGTCGTGGAAAAAGTGACATTTTGTACTTCTTGTCCGGGGGACTTTCGGATAGAATTATCGAAAAATTACCGGCTTTTCGCCGAATCCATTGGAGGAATTGATGAAGAAAATTTCCATCATTGGCGCAGGGAACACGGGCGCCACCGCCGCGCACTGGCTTGCCGAGCGCGAACTTGCAGACGTGGTGCTGCTGGACGTTGTGGAGGGTATGCCGCAGGGAAAGGGGCTCGATATGCTGGAAGCCATGCCGATCATCGGCAGGGATACGCATATCCTCGGCACGAACAGGTACGAAGATACAGCGGGCTCGGATATCATTATCATTACAGCGGGCATCGCCCGCAAACCCGGCATGAGCCGCGAAGACCTGTTGAAGACCAACGCGGAGATCGTGGGCAAAGCCGCCACCGAGACGTTGAAACATTCCCCGAACGCCGTCTTTATCGTTTTGACCAACCCGCTCGATACCATGGCATACCTCACCAAAAAAGTGACCGGTCTGCCGCGCGAACGGGTGATTGGTCAGGCTGGTATTTTGGATTCCGCCCGCATGCGCGCCTTCGTGGCAATGGAAGCCGGGGTGAGCGTGGAAAACGTGCAGTGTTATGTGCTCGGCGGTCACGGCGATGAGATGGTCCCGCTGACGCGTCATTCGAACATTGCGGGGATTCCGTTAAAAGAGTATTTCCCAGCCGACAAACTGGAAGCGGTCGTGAATCGCACCCGCAAGGGCGGCGGCGAGATCGTGAACCTCTTGAAGACCGGCTCCGCGTATTACGCGCCCTCGCTCGCCTGCGTGCAAATGGCGGAGGCAATCCTGAAGGATAAGAAACTGATCGTCCCCTGCGCCGCGTACATGGACGGCGAATACGGCTTGAACGATATGTACTTCGGCGTGCCTGTGATGCTCGGCGCGGACGGCATGGAGAAGATCATCGAATACAAACTGGATGCGGAGGAGAAGGCTTTGTTCGAGAAATCCGCCGCCTCGGTCCGGGAATCGCATGAAGCGCTCAAGAGCGTGGTGAGTTTGTAAATTCACAGCCAGGTACACAGGTTTGTTGTGTACCTGTATACCTGTATACGTGTGTACCTGCTAACCCTGTGTACTTCATACCCAACTAGGAGTCACTCATGATTCTGCACGAAAAGATTTCTGCTCAACTGCCCGCGTGGCGTGAGCGCATCAAAACCCTTGCAAAGGAACACGGCGAAGTGGTGGTGGATAAGGTGACAGTCAGCCAGGTGATCGGCGGGATGCGCGACATCAAATCCCTGCTCACCGACGTCTCCTTCGTGGACCCGGCGCATGGCATCCTGTTCCGCGGCATGTCCATTCCCGAACTGCTCAAGGCGCTGCCCAAGGCGCGCGGCGGCAAAATGCCGATGGTGGGCGGCTTGTATTACCTGTTGATGATCGGCGAAGTGCCGACCAGGGAGCAGGCGCAGGCGGTGGAAGAGGAATGGGCAAAGCGCGCGCACGTCCCGGATTATGTCTTCAAGATGATCAAGTCCATGCCGAAAGAGACGCACCCGATGACGCTCTTCTCGCAGGCGGTGCTTGCCCTGCAGAACCAATCGGTCTTCGCGGCGAAATATCACAGCATGAAAAAGGACGAATACTGGGAAGCCGCGCTGGAAGACAGCCTCGACCTGACCGCAAAACTTCCCATCCTTGCGGCGTATATCTACCGCCTGAAATATTTCGGTGAATCGGGCAAGCCGAAGTACAACCCCCGGCAGGATTACGGCATGAACTTCTCCCGCATGATGAAAGTTTCGGACAAGAAGGGCTACGCCGAACTCGCCCGCCTGTACTTCATCCTGCACAGCGACCACGAATCGGGCAACGTTTCGGCGCACGCGATGCACCTCGTCGGCTCGGCGCTCTCCGACCCGTACCTTTCCTTCTCCGCCGCGCTCAACGGTCTGGCGGGACCTTTGCATGGTCTGGCAAACCAGGAGTGTCTTGGCTGGTTGATTGACGTGAAGAACAAGTTCGGCGGCGTGCCAACCCGCGAGCAGTTGTACCAGTTCTCATGGGATACGCTCAACAGCGGGCGCGTCATCCCCGGCTACGGTCACGCCGTTTTGCGCGTGCCAGACCCGCGCTTTACGGCGCAGATGGAATTCGCCAAAAAGCGCTTCCCCGATGACGAGCTGGTGCGCCTCGCGGATATGGTCTTTGACGTCGTCCCGCAGGTGCTCCGCGAACAGGGCAAAGCCAAGAACCCCGCGCCCAACGTGGACGCCATCAGCGGCACGCTGCAGCATTACTACGGCGTGCGTGAATTCGATTTCTATACCGTGTTGTTCGGCGTGGGCCGCGCCCTCGGCGTGACAGCCAACTACGTCTGGTCCCGCGCGCTGGGCATGCCCATCGAACGTCCCAAATCGCTGACGACGAAGATGCTGGAAGAGATTGTCGCAAACGCGGCGCAGCCTGCGTAGCGTCTGTTTCTTCGCCGCAATTCAAAAAAGCCGGCCCGGTCTAGAGGTCGGCTTTTTGTTTGGGGCGGTTCCCGGTTCAGGCAGGGTTTGCGTTCCCAAGCCTGTCCAGCAGAAAGGCGTAATCGAGGGCGATTTCCTTGAGGTAGTCGTAGCGTCCGCTCGCGCCGGCGTGACCCGAATTGTAGTTGACGTAGAAGATCACCAGGTTATCGTCCGTTTTCATCTCGCGCAGTTTGGCGGCGAACTTGGCGGGCTCCCAGAACGCCACGCGCGGGTCGTTCAAGCCGGTGGTGATGAGCAGGTTGGGGTAGTCCGTTGCGCGGATGTTATCGTACGGGGAATACGAAAGCATATACTCGAACGCCTCCTTATTCTCCGGGTTGCCCCACTGGTCGTATTCCTGCAGTGTGAGCGGGACGGTGGGATCGCTCATGGTCGTGACCACATCCATAAAAGGGACCTTGGCAATGACCGCTTTGAAGAGGTCGGGGCGCATCGTCATGCATGCGCCGACGAGCAAACCGCCCGCCGAAGCGCCCTGAATGGCGAATTTGTCCCTGGCGGCGTACCCTTCCCGGATGAGATGTTCCGCGCAGGCGATGAAGTCGGTGAAGGAGTTGCGCTTGTGCTCCATCCTGCCCTGCTCGTACCAGTCGCGCCCCATGTCGTACCCGCCGCGGATGTGCGCGATGGCATACACAAAGCCGCGGTCAATCAGGCTGAAGCGGTTCGAGTCGAAGTAGGGGTCAATCGTCGCGCCGTAGGCTCCGTAGCCGTACATCAGCGCGGGGTTGGTTCCATCCCTTTTCTGCAAATCCCTGCGGTAGGCAATCGAAACCGGCACCTTTGTCCCGTCGGGCGCGGCGGCATAAATGCGCTCCAGCGCATAGTTCGATTTGTCGTACCCGCTTGGAATGACATCCTCCTTCTTCACCTCCCATTCGCTGGTGTCCATGTGAACGTCAATGACCGAGTTGGGCGTAATGAGGGAGGAGTATTTCAACCGCAGGATGTTCGTCTTGAATTCATGGTTGCCCTCCGGGTGGACGCTGTACGCCGGTTCGGGAAAGGGCACGTAACGGACGCTGCTCACGCCGTCGGTGCCGCTGATGCGGAACTGCTTCAACCCGCCCTTGCGCTCGTGGACGACGATGTAATCCTCGAAGGTATCCACATGATCCACCAGCACATCTTCGCGGTGGGGAATCACCTCCTGCCAGTGTTCCCTGCCCGGCGCGGCGGCTGGCGCAGCGCTCAATTTGAAATTCTTCGCGCCGTCGTTGTGGACGATGAAGAATTTCCCTTTATGATGCGCGGCGCTGTATTCCAGCCCGGGGATGCGCGGTTGGAGAATCCGCAGCTCGCCCGCGGGGTCGTTCGCATCCAAAAAGCGGACCTCGCGCGTGGTGGTGCTGTAATGGTAGGTTGTGATGAGCGCATCGTCGCGGGTCTTGCTGCAGAACAGGTAATAGGCGGTGTCCGTTTCGTGGAAGATCAATACGTCGTCTTTCGGGTCGGCGCCGAGCGTGTGCCGGAACAACTTGTACGGGCGCAGGGTTTCATCCAGCGTGATGTAAAAGAGCGTCTTGTTGTCGTTCGCCCATTCCACGCCGTAGCGGTCGTAGGCGCTCGCCGAAACGTTTTCGATCATATCGGGCAGGTATTTGCCGCTCGTCAAATCCTTGACGTAAAGCGTATACACCTCCCTGCCGCCAAAGTCAGCCACGTACGCCAGCATCGTTCCATCCGGGCTGACCGCCATGCCGCTGACGTTACAAAACGGCTTGCCCTCCGCCAGTTCGTTCTGGTCGAGGATGATTTCTTCGGGGGATTCCGGCGTCCCCTTTTTGCGGCAAAAGATGGGATATTGCTTCCCCTGTTCATGCCGCTCATAGTAAAAGTACCCGCCTCGTTTCTCCGGGACGGTTGAATCGGTTTCCTGAATCCTTCCCTTCATTTCGGCAAAGAGCGCCGCCTGCAGCGGTTGGGTGTGCTGCATCATCTCTTCGAGATAGTCGCTTTCGGCGCGCAGGTATTTCACGGTTTCGGGATCGTCCTTGTCGCGCATCCAGTAGTAGTTATCCACGCGGGTGACGCCGTGCTGGATGAGTTCGCGCGGGCGTTTCGGCGCGACGGGGAAGGGTTTTTTGTTGTGCATGAGTTTCTCCATGTTTCGTGTTATCGGTTTCGCTGTCGTGCTTTTTCACAAGGCGGTCAAATTCGGTTTGTCGCGCACAACCTCGAATCCGCGCATCTTCCATTTGGTGATTCCACCCTCCACCTGAATTACATTCCGATACCCGCGTCTTCGCAACACCGAAATCGCGGACATCGAACGGTTTCCGCTCGCGCACTGAATTGCCAGCGGCTTGTCGTGCGGGAAGGGCAAATCCTCCCACGCGATGCGCCCGCCCTCAAAGTGAATTGCACCGGGGATATGCCCCGCATCCCATTCGGCTCTTTGGCGCACATCCACCAGCATCACCTCATTCAACCGCTCGCGCAGCTCTCTCGCGTCCATGCTGGGGATGGTTTCGACGGGATATTCGCGCGCCCAGGCTTCGATTCCCCCATCGAGATAACCGACCAGATTGTCATACCCAATGCGGATGAGCTGCCGCGTCGCACTTAACCTGTGGTCTGCTGACTCCGCCACCAGCAGAATCCTGCTCCCAAACGGAATCAGCCAGCCCGCCCACGTGGTGAGCGGCGCATCGTGACGAATCCCATACGAGTTGGGAATGTGCCCCTCTCCAAACGGCTTGTTGTGTCGAACATCCAAGACAACCACTCCATCGTCCAGCATGGCTTTGACTTCGCCTGCGGACAACGGCTTCAACACAGGAACGCCGCCGAGAATCTTCGCGCCTCTTTGATTGATCTCGCGCATGTACTTGTAGTAAGTCGGATAGGAAGGCAAGCCCGTCAGCGCGCGTTTGACGAATTCCTCCTCGCTTTGCGGCTGGGCGAGCGCATTGGTCTTTCGTTCGCGCCCGATGGTGGTGGTTCGATCCGACGAGGCGGGCGCAACGCAAAACGACCCCGCGCCGTGTGTGGGGAAGACCTCCAGTGCGTCGGGCAGTTTCAATAATTTTTCATGAATGGTGTGATAGAGATGCCTCGCCAGCGGTTGCGTCAATTCTGGGGTGAGCAAATCCGTCCGCGCCGCGCCGCCCACAATCAACGCGCCGCCGCTGAAGAGCGCAGACGGCGTTTTGCCGTCGGGTTCGAGGATGAGAAACGAAATATGTTCGGGTGTATGCCCCGGCGTGGACATGACGCGGATCTGGAACGCGCCAAGATCAATCACGGAGTCTTCTGTCAATGGCTGGTGATCGAAACCCACTTTCGCCTCCGCACTCGCGCCAATCACCGCGCCGGTCTGATGCGCGATCTCGCGGTTGCCGGAGACGAAATCCGCGTGCAGGTGAGTGTCGAGGACATGCGTCAGCGTAAGACCCAGCTCGGATGCGGCAGACAGATACCGGTCCACGTCGCGAAGCGGGTCTATCAAAATCCCCTTTTTCGTTTCGTGCGATCCGATCAAATACGCGGAGTTGCCGAGTCCCGTATCCACGAAGGGCTTGATAAAGTAATCAGGCATGATTGATTGCATTATACCGCCCGTGCCCGATCTGAAAAACGAACCCTCCGAGTTTACTCGAAGGGCAGTTGATGGTGGTGATCAGGCGGGCAGGTTTACCACCTCATCCAGGAAGGTCACCTCTGGCGGACCCTTGACGCCCGCGCGTTGGGTTGCCTCGCGGAATTCCTGCGACTGGAACAACTGCATGGCTTTGTCCTTGTCGGCGTATTCCCCAAGGATCGTCACTTCATTGGGGCTGTCTGCCTTGCTGAATGCGCGGACTCCCATCGAGCCGAAATTCTTGCGCAGGCTGGCGGCTTCTTCAAAGACAGGTTTCCACTTTGTGAGGTCTTCAACGGTAAAACGGACGAGTACGTAGATCATGAGATGCTCCTTTTAACGATATGAGAAATTTTGAAAATAGAACCCTATGCCTGCCTGAAGGTTCTGATATCGAGACGATCTTTCGCTGTATAATAACGCCAGATAATGAAATTGGAGTTTCCATGACCAGTGATCACAATCGAAACCCTGGCACGCCTCTCGACCTCGATTGGGTGATGGGCGCGCATGTCAACAAGAGCGCAGTCGAGCGCCGCGTTGCCACCCTGCCCGCCCGCCGCACCGTCAAAAAAGACTGGCAGGCGGCGTGGCTTCTGCGTGCCGTCACCTGCATTGACCTGACCACCCTCGCAGGCGACGATACGCCCGGACGGGTGCGACGCCTGTGCGCCAAAGCCAAACAGCCCATCCGTCCCGATATGCTTGCTCGAATGGGGCTGGACGGCGAGAAGATCACCGTCGGCGCGGTGTGTGTGTACCCGAACCGTGTGGCGGATGCCGTTCATGCGCTTCAAGGCTCGGACATTCCAGTTGCCTCCGTTGCGACAGGTTTCCCTGCGGGACAGACTCCGCTTCCCCAGCGCATCCAGGAGATCGAGCAGGCGGTGGAGGCGGGCGCGCGTGAAATTGACGTGGTCATCGCCCGCAGCCACGTTTTGACGGGCGATTGGAAGTCCATGTACGACGAATTGACGCAATTCCGCAAAGCCTGCGGCGACGCGCACATGAAGACCATTCTGGCGACAGGCGATCTTGGCACGCTCAAGCAGGTTTACCAAGCCAGCCTCGTGGCGATGATGGCAGGTTCGGACTTCATCAAGACTTCGACGGGCAAAGAGTCGGTCAACGCCACGCTGGAAGTGAGTCTCGTCATGACGCGCGCCATCCGCGAGTATCTCGACCGTTTCGGCTACAAAATCGGCTTCAAGCCCGCAGGCGGAATCAGTTCCGCAAAGCAGGCAATGGCGTGGCAGTCGCTGATGAAGGAAGAACTCGGCGACGAGTGGCTGATGCCGAATCTCTTCCGCTTCGGCGCCTCCACCCTGCTGACCGACCTGGAGCGGCAGCTCTATCACTACCTCACGGGTCACTACGCCGCGAAGCACCACATGCCAATGGGATGACAGTTATGCGAGATTTATCTCGCATGTATTGAAAGCGAGAACACATGGCACTTGACACCTTTGAAAAACTACTGAAGCAAGCAGACCAATTGACACCAAACGAACAATTGCTGCTTGCCGCTCGACTGATCGAACGGGTAAGGCAGGTTAATAAACCCGTGACAGGAAAAGACCTGCTCAATTCTGGCTTGGTTGGTATCTGGGCAAAAAGAAAGGATATTGGCGATAGCCTGGCTTATGCTCGGAAACTGCGGACGCAAGCGCAAACTCGGAGGCGCGTCTCATGATTTTGCTCGATACCGACGTCATGGTGGATATCTTGCGCGGTTATGAACCTGCGAAAGAATGGTTGAAATCCGCGCAGGAAATCGGAGTGCCTGGCCTTGTCGCCATGGAGTTGATACAGGGTTGCCAAAACGCGAGAGAACAAAGGCAATTGGAAAAGGCGTTATCCGACTATCAACTCTTTTGGCCCGATGAAGGCGACTGCAATAGGGCGCTGGTAAGTTTTTCATCCCATCGTTTGAGTGACAACATCGGTCTGCTCGATGCCTTGATCGCCGAAACCGCGATTGGCGCAAATGCCGAACTTGCGACCTTCATGTCAAGCATTATCGGGTATTGAAGGGGTTGCGAAGCGTACAACCGTATGAAAGATAATACTGGTCACTACGCGGCGAAACTTCACATGCCGATGGGATAAAGATGATTGCGTCATTGCGAGGAGCCACGAAGTGGCGACGAAGCAATCTCTGTCACAGTGTTGGGGATTGCTTCGCCCTTTGGGCTCGCAATGACGGAATATGAATGGAGTTTATTATATGAGCACACTACTCGACCTCTTCAAAACCATGGAATACGGACCCGCGCCCGAATCCCCCTCCGCAGTCAATGCGTGGCTGGAGGAGCACGGACGCAAGTTCGGTCTGTTCATCAACAACGAATGGGTGACGCCCAAGGGGGCGAAATATTACCCTTCCTACAATCCTGCCGACGGCTCGCTGTTAGCCGAGACCGTGCAGGCAGGCAAGAAGGAAGTGGATGCGGCGGTCGCGGCGGCGCGCGAAGCGTTCGGTACCTGGAGCAAAACCCCAGGCGTCGTCCGCGCGCGGTATTTGTACGCGATTGCCCGCAACATCCAGAAACATCACCGCCTGCTCGCGGTGCTGGAGTCCATGGACAACGGCAAGCCGATCCGCGAGTCGCGCGATATTGACGTGCCTTTGCTGGCGCGTCACTTTTACTATTACGCGGGCTGGGCGCAGTTGATGGAAACCGAACTGCGCGACTACCAACCCGTCGGCGTGGTGGGACAAATCATCCCGTGGAACTTCCCGCTGTTGATGCTGGCGTGGAAGATCGCGCCCGCAATTGCGATGGGCAACACGGTTGTGTTGAAGCCTGCCTCCTACACACGGCTCTCGGCGCTGCTGTTTGCGGAGATCGTCGCCGAGGCGGGACTGCCTGCGGGCGTGGTGAATGTCATCACGGGTTCGAGCAGCGCAGGTTCGATGATCGTCACGCATCCCGATGTGGATAAGATCGCATTCACGGGTTCCACCGATGTCGGGCGCACGCTCCGCAAGCAGACGGCTGGGTCGGGCAAAAAACTGTCGCTGGAGTTGGGGGGCAAGAGTCCCTTCGTCGTGTTCGAAGATGCCGATTTGGATGGAGCAATTGAGGGCGTGGTGGATGCGATCTGGTTCAATCAGGGTCAGGTCTGCTGCGCGGGATCAAGGCTCATCGTGCAGGAAAACGTTGCGGAGAAATTCATCCGCAAACTCAAAGCGCGCATGGAACACATGCGCGTGGGCGACCCGCTCGACAAGGCGATTGATATGGGCGCCATCGTGGACAAGACTCAATGGGAGACGATTGACAGTTGGGTGAAGACGGGCATCAGCGAAGGCGGCGAGTGTTATCAGCCGAACATCCGCCTGCCCGAAAAAGGATTGTTCTACAAGCCTACGTTGATCACGGGTCTCGATCCCGCCGCAGCGACGGTGCAGGAGGAAATCTTCGGACCCGTGCTGGTGTCGCTCACGTTCCGCACACCCGAAGAAGCGATTGCGCTTGCGAACAACACGCGCTACGGTCTCGCGGCGAGCGTGTGGAGCGATAACATCAATCTCGCGCTCGATGTGGCGAGCAAGATCAAGGCGGGCTCGGTGTGGGTCAATTGCACAAATCTGTTCGACGGCGCGTCGGGCTTCGGCGGTTATCGTGAATCGGGATTCGGACGCGAAGGCGGGCGCGAAGGTTTGTTTGAATATATTCGACCGAAATGGATGGATCGCCCGCGACCTGATTTGACATCAATGGATTTGGATGCGGCGACGAATGAACCTGTGAAGCCATTGACCTGGGGGGAACACGTGCCTGCGCGTCCTGCCGCGCCGACAGTGGGTCGGGCAAATGGACATGATCTGCCCCGTGTGGACCGCACCCCGAAAATGTACATCGGCGGCAAGCAGGTGCGCCCCGACGGGCATTACACCATGACCATCCTCGGCGCGGACGGAACGATCGTGGGGCAGGTCGGTGACGGCAACCGCAAGGACATCCGCGATGCGGTGGAAGCGGCTCACGCGGCGCACGTCGCCAAGCCAGGCTGGGCGATGCGTCACGGCTACAATCGTTCGCAAATTTTATATTTCATCGCTGAAAACCTTGATGCGCGCAATGCCGAGTTCGTCGAGCGAATCGTTGAAATGACAGGGCGAACGAAAAAATCCGCGCAAGCCGAAGTGGACACGGCAGTTGAAAGATTATTCACCTACGCGGCATGGGCGGACAAATACGGCGGCGACGTGCAGGAGACCACCCTGCGCGGAATCACGGTGGCGGTCAATGAGCCTGTCGGCGTGATCGGCATTGCCTGCCCCGACGAATATCCGCTGTTGGGATTTGTCTCGCTGATGGCGCCTGCCATTGCGCGCGGCAACACGGTCGTGATGATTCCCAGCCAGAAGTATCCGCTCTCCGCAACGGACTTCTATCAAGTATTGGATACGTCCGATGTGCCGCCTGGCGTGGTTAACATCGTCACAGGCGACCGCGACCACCTGACCAAGACTCTTGTCCAGCACGAAGACGTGGACTCGGTC
Source organism: Chloroflexota bacterium (assembly GCA_024434165.1). GTDB lineage: Bacteria > Chloroflexota > Anaerolineae > Anaerolineales > Villigracilaceae > Villigracilis. The sequence goes on from QMIW01000051.1 coordinate 27,845, forward strand.
TGGTACTTCGGCTCGGCGGAAGGCAGTTACCACGTCGAGAACGAGTCCGCCGCCAACATGAAGCGGACGTGGGTCGGCTACGGTCTGCCGCGCGATTGGATGTCCCGCGAGCAGGGCGAAGGTCACGAGTTTTTGCACGAGGCCACGCAGGTGAAGAATATCTGGGTGCCGACAGGGGAATAATGTCTACGACATCACGAAAACTTCGCGTCTTCCTCTGTCACGCTTCGCAGGATAAACCTGTCGTTCGCGAGTTGTATCAACGACTCAACACCGAAGACTGGATTGATCCATGGCTGGATGAAGAGAAACTCTTGCCTGGTCAAGATTGGGAGATGGAAATCGAGAAAGCCGTGGAAATTACCGATGCGGTAATCGTTTGTATTTCGAATAGGTCTGTGTCAAAAGATGGTTATTTTCAGAAAGAACTGCGAAAAGTCTTAGAAAGTGTCTGAAAACTCATATCTGGGCTAATCTGCGTACCATCAGTCTGATCATAGCAGCATAAATGAAAGACTCGCTGGTTTCTGGTAATCGTTCA